>JAJZLP010000272.1 GCA_021803325.1 Actinomycetes bacterium | reverse complement strand
CTTCGAAGGCCGGGGGTTCGTCCCCGTTTGCGATAACTGACGTTAGACGTAAACTGCGCATCAGTGTATGGTGCGCGGCTGGTGCCTCGACGGGGTTGTCGGTTGGGTCGGAGGTGCCGGGGCGGCCGGGGTCGGTGCGGTCTTGTGAGAACGGAGGTCCGGCGATGGGGGACACAGCAGGAGCGGTGATCGACCCTCGGGACGAGCTCATGCACGAGCCGACCGAGGATCCCCAGTTCAACGAGTCGATGTACTTCAATTTCGTTGACGGTGCGAGTGGTTTCGCCATCCTCGTGAGGATCGGGAACCGTGTCAACGAGGGGCATGCCGAGGTGACCGTCCTTGTGTACCAGCCTGGTGGCAGGGCGGTCATCCATTTCGAGCGGAGCCCGATCGCCGACAACAAGGCGTTCGACGCGGGCGGCCTGCGTGTCGAGGTCCGCGAGCCGCTCCAGCATGTGCAGCTCACCTATGGCGGTGCGGGACAGCAGCTCGAGCGGGGTACGGATCTCGCTGATCCGAAGGCGGCGCTGGCGGCTGCGCCGGAGGTGTCGTTGCAGCTCGATCTTGCCTACGAGTCGCTCATCGATCTCTATGGTCTCAGCTCGAGCGACGGTGCTGTCGGCGGTATCGAGGGCGCGGAGCACACGATCGCGACCGGCCACTACCAGGGTCCGTGCCGGGTTCATGGCACGATCACGGTGGGAGACGAGCGGCATTCGGTGTCGGGGCTGGGTTTCCGCGACCATTCGTGGGGGCCGCGGCGCTGGCAGGGGCCGACGTACTGGCGTTGGATCTCGTGCATGTGCGACGAGGCCAACGGTTTTGTGGTCTGGGTGAGCAGGATCGGCGACACGTTGCCGAAGCCGCACGGCATGGTGCTGCGCGACGGTGTGTTCGAGCGGCTCGACGATGCGCACGTGACGAGCACCTATGGGCCGGCGCCGTACTATCCCGAGACGATGCAGGTGCAGATGGTGACGTCTGGCGGGTCTGTGAACGCGACCGGCTCGGTGTTCGCTCTGGTCCCGCTCCGCCATCGCCGCGACGGGCAGGTGGCGCGCCTCGCTGAGGCGTTGTGCCGATATGAGCTCGACGGACGCGAGGGGCACGGGATCTCGGAGTACCACGATCTCATCGTCGACGGCGTCCCTGCAGGGATGTCCGAAGCATGACCGGCGCCGCACCACTGCCGCCGAGCGGCACTGCGGCCTGCTGCAGACCGCGCCGCACGCGTGC
This sequence comes from Actinomycetes bacterium, assembly GCA_021803325.1. GTDB lineage: Bacteria > Actinomycetota > Acidimicrobiia > Acidimicrobiales > UBA8190 > JAJZYI01. Next base: position 14,827 of record JAJZLP010000272.1, on the reverse strand, counting down.
GGAGCCCCGCAGGTGGGAGCAGTGGTGATGAACGATGGCTCGCTTGATGCAGCGCTGGCTCGCTTGGTCGACGAGCATGCCATCATCGAGGTGACGCACCGGTACTGTGCGGCTCTCGACGGGCGCGACTTCGAGGCGTTGGGTGGCTGTTTCACCGTGGACGCGGTGGCTGTCTACGGCGGGGTCCGGGGCGAGCACCGCGGGATCGACGCGATCAAGTCGGTGTGCCGGGCTTCGCTCGAGCCGCTGGACGCGTCGCAGCACCTGGTTGCCAACCATCTGATCGAGCTTGCAGGCGAGACGGCCACGTCGCGCTGCCTCGTGCGGGCCCAGCACTGCCGGCGGGGTTTGCCCGGCGGGGAGAACTTCATGGTGGCTGGGACCTACGAGGACGATTGGCGCCGGATGCCCGAGGGTTGGCGGATCAGTCGCCGCGTGCTTGCGGTCACGTGGACTGAGGGGAACCCGAAGGTGCTCGAGCGCAACCGGGTTGGCGGGGCGTCGTGACGCCTGCTGTCATGCGGGCATTGCGGTTCCACCGCCACGGTGGTCCCGAGGTGCCGGTGTGGGACGAGGTGCCTGTCTCGGGCCCCGGACAGGTCCCGGTGCGCAGCCGTGGCTGCGCGGTGCCCAGGCCGACTCGGGCGAAGCGCATGCCTTGTTGGCCAGCCGCCGGTCCATGGCGTGGACCGTCGCCCTCTGCTCCCAGCCATGAGCACCACGGCCCGTGGCAGCGACCGAGGGCCAGGACCGGCGCCCACCGGACGGCGTCGTGCGCCATTGGGCGGCGGCGGCCGTGAAGCGGCCGTTCCAGTAGCCATCAAGGCGGGCCGAGCTTCGGTGTCGTGGAGGCCGGTGGAGCCAGACTGGCGGCAGAAAGGGTTGCGTGGCAGATGCATTCAACGTTGAGCAAGGAGCTCGAAGCGTTCCGCGCGTCGTGCCGAGGACAGGCACAGCGCCACTTCTCGTCGTTGGTCCCGGTGATGGACGGCGAACGGCGCTTTCCTGCCGAGGCGCGTCCGGTCCTCGCCGAGATGGGGGCCTATGGCCTGCCCTTCGCCACCTCGGTGGGCGGTCAGGGCGGCAGTTGGCTGGCGTGGGCAATTCTGCACGAGGAGGTGGCCCGTGTGCTACCCGCGCTCGGTATCCACTTCCAGGTGAACTGTGTCGTCGCCGGGGCGCTGCTGGACTGCGCAACCCCCGAGCAGATCGCCCGGACGGTGCCGGCGCTGCTGAGCGGTGAGAAGGTGGCCTTCTTCGCCTTCACCGAGCCTGCCACCGGCTCCGATCCGTCGCTGCTCACCACACGCGCCGAGCGGATCCCCGGGGGCTGGCGGATCTCCGGGCAGAAGCGGTGGATCACGAATGCGACCCACGCCGACCTTGGCATCGTCTTCGCCCGGGACCCCGACGGGGACGTGAGCTTGTTCCTCATCCCCGAAGGGGCCGATGGTGTGCACGCAGGACCGGCCACTGCGTTGCTCGGCCTGCGCGGGACGGGGCTCGCCGACCTCTACCTCGACGGCGTCGAGATCCCCGAGGACCACCTGCTGGGGAGTGCAGGGGGTCGGTTCGCCACCCTGAAACGAGCGATGACTATCGGCAAGCTCGGCCTGTCGTCGATGTCGGTCGGCATCATGAGCGCCGCGCTCGACGAGGCAGTGTCATACGCGAACCAGCGCGAGCAGCAGGGACATCCCATCATCGAATTCCAGGCCATCCATCACTTGCTGGCCGAGATGGTGAGCCGGACTGAAGCGTGCCGTCAGCTCCTGTACTGGGCTGCGACGTGCAAGGACCAGGGTTCCGAAGCCATCGTGGAGGTGGCCAGCGCCAAGCTGTTCATCACACAGACCGCCGTCGACGTGTGCCGGATGGCCATGTCGGTGCACGGCGTCTACGGGATCGCCGAGGGGACGCCCGTCGAGCGGATGTTTCGAGATGCGAAGATGTACGAGTTGCTCGAGGGAACCTCGGAGGTGCAGCGCGAGCTGGTCATGCGGGCGTTTCGATGACCCCCGACCAGGCCCGATCGCCGGCCTCTGCACAAGCGACATCGGTCGGTTCTCCGGCGAACGCTGGTTCTCCGGCATCGGCCGGCGTTAGCCGGCTCAGTGGTCGGCGCGCCGTGGTCACCGGTGCCGGGCGGGGGCTGGGGCGCGCGGTGGCGTGGCGCCTCGCTGCCGAGGGAGCAGGCGTGGTGGCCGCTGATCTCAACGCCGAGGACCTGGAGCAGACGGTGGCTGGATCGCCTGCAGGAGGGGCCATCGTGCCGGCGGTGGCCGACTGCTCCCGGCGCGACGGCCTCGAACAGGTCTTCGATGCCTGCGCGACGCTCGGCGGCGTCGCCGATGCGCTCGTCAACAACGCGGCCGTGCTGTCGGGCGGGCCTGTCACCGACGTCGCCGAAGAAGAGATCGAGCGCGTGCTGCGGGTCAACACCATCGGGCCGATGCTGGCCACTACCGCCTTCGCTCGTCGTCTGGTGGCCGCAGGCGCTCCAGGGGCGGTGGTGAACATCGCTTCGACCACCGCGCACATCGCATCGTTGCCCGGCCTTTCCACGTACGCCGCCTCGAAGGGAGCAGTCCTCGCCTACACGCGGGCGGCCGCCGCTGATCTCGCCCGGTACGGGATCCGGGTCAACGCAGTGTCGCCGGGATGGATTCGCACCGCAATGACCAGCGGCATTGACGACGAGAGCGACGCACCGCTGCTGCGGCGGATCCCCATGCGGCGTCCCGCCGAGCCGGCCGAGATTGCTGCCGCAGTGGTGTGGTTGCTTGCAGATGATGCCGGCTACGTGACCGGGACGAGCATGGCGGTCGACGGTGGCTGGCTCGGCTACTGAGCCCGGAGCAGCCCCGGGTGTTGGGGCGTTGCCGGCGTCTGAGAGGTCGCCGGCGCCTGGGAGGTCGCCGGCGCCCGGGACGTCGGGCCAGTTGCCAGCAGCACGTGGCGGCATCGAGCTGGTGCTCAGTCACTTCTGTATCCGGCATGCAAGCTTCGACGAACGAGTTGCGGCAGCCGCGGCGTCTGGGGTCTCGCAGATCGGGCTGCAGTACCGCTCGTATGAGGAGCTCCGTGCCGCCGGCGCCACGCCTGCGTCGTTGCGTGCTGTGCTCGATCGCCATGGCGTCCGGGTCAGTGAGCTCGAAGTGTTGCGCCCGTGGGCGGCAGACGAGCGTGGGAAGGCTGCCGCGGCACGAGCGGAGCGGTCGGTCATGGAGATGGCCGAGACGTTCGGGGCTCGCTGCGTGCAGGTGATCGGACCGTGCCCAGCAGACCTGGATCATGCCGCCGAGGTGCTGGCGGTGCTGTGCGACCGTGTCGCCGAGGTGGGTCTGGTGGTGGGGGTCGAGTTCCTGCCGTTTACGAACATCGCGGATGCGGGAGTGGCGCTGGACCTGGTGCTGCGCACGGGTCGGGACAACGCCGGGATCTGTGTGGACAGCTGGCACCATGTCCGTGGCGCCAACGACTGGTCGCTGCTCGAGCGCCTGCCCCCGGAACGGATCGTCGCGGTGCAGCTGAACGACGGCCCGCTGGTGCCAGAGGATCCCGACTACCTCACCGACTGCCTGTCCAACCGGCGGGTCCTCGGCGAAGGTGCCTTCGACCTCCGCCGCCTGGTCGACCTGCTGCGGTTGCGCGGGGTCACGGTACCCCTGTCGATGGAAGTGATCTCGACCCGGCTCGACGAGCTGCCTCCGGGTGAAGCGGTGCGGCGGATCGTGGAGGGAGCTCGCGCCCTTCTTGGCGTGGAGCCGCTGGAGCCGGTGGAGCCGGAAGTCGGTCGAGGGCGGTGACGCCGGCAGTGCCATCTTGGGCTCTGTACCGGTCGTGCCCGGTCGGCGAATGGGCGCGCAACGCCCGGGGGTCGCTCCGGGTGGGCCCGAAGAACCGATGGTGGAGCAGCGCAGCAGATGAGGCCCTGAATGCCCAGGGACCAGTGGTGGCTGGTGGCGCGGTTCGGCAGGTCCAGCGCACGGGCCGCGGGTGAGCGACGGATGGTGCATATCGGAGCCCAGGCCTGCACAGGAGCGGGCACCAGGCGGAGATCGAGGAGGAGCCATGCCGGGACGATGGGAAGCATACGAGGAGCTGCAGCGCTACCCGCTGGACGCGTCGCGCCGCGAGCGCCTGCTGACCGAGGCGCTCGAGTGCTCGGTCACCTGGGTCGACGACAGCGGCTGGCCGCTGGGCGTGGTGCACTGGTTCGTCTGGGACCGAGGCAGGTTCTTCGTGACGGTGGGCACCCGGCGCACACGGGTGGCGGCCTTGCGAGCCCGCCCCCAGTCCTGCGTGATCGTCTCGGGCGCGGGGACTGCCCTCGGTCCGAACCTCTCGGTCAGCGCTGTGACCCGTGCGACGGTGCACGCCGACGAGGACCTTCTGCGCTGGTTCGCCGGGGCCCTGTCGGTGAAGGCGTACGGGGATCACCCCGAGCTGGCGGAACGCTTCGAGCAGATGCTGCTCGAGACGGAACGGGTGGTGATCGAGCTCGAGCCGTTCCGGTTCGTCTCTCATGACGGGGCCAAGATGGGAGCGGCTGCCCAGGAGGGTGCCCCGTAGCCCGTAGCCCGTAGCCCGTAGCCCGTAGCCCGTAGCCCGTAGCCCGTAGCCCGTAGCCGCGGAGGATGGTGCATGGTGCATGGTGCCCGGGGCCCCAGCGGGACCGGCGAGCAGGGGAGCGGGTCCGCGGATCAGCGAGGGGCGACGAGGACCTTGGTGTCTGCCGATGGCCCGCTGTCGAGCGTGTCGAGCACGTCGGCGAGGTCGTGAAGGCCGATCGTGCGGCTGTGCAGCGGAGCGACCTCCACTCTCCGGGCGGCGACGAGTGCCATGACGTCGACGATGTCCTCGCGGGCGAACCCCACGGAGGCGCGGACGGTGATGTCCTTCCCGAGCCAGAGCGCCGGTTCGATCGTGGCGGGCTCCTCGATGTAGCCGAGCATGGTCATGACACCGCCGTGACGGGTGAGGTTGGCGGCTTCCTGGAGCAGCGGTGCCCGGCCTGCGCATTCGAACACGACGTCACTGCCGACGCCGTCGGTCATGTCGAGCACCGCTGTGGCGCTCTCCGTCCCGGGCGGCAGTGCCAGGTGGGCGCCGAGCTCGAGTGCTGCCGCCCGCCGCCGCTCGTCCGGCTCGATGGCGATCACACGCGTTGCCCCCGCTGCCAGCGCCAGTTGCAGCGTGAGGAGACCGATCGGCCCCGCGCCTTGGACGACCACGCTGGCGCCCAGTCCGACGCCACTGCGCCGTACGCCGCGGTACGCGACTGCTGCCGGCTCGATCATGGCGGCTTCCTCGTCGGTCAGCGCAGGGTGCGCGGGCACAAGGCGCGCTGCGGCGACGGTTATGGCCGGGGCGAAGCCACCGTGCCGGGAGGCCAGCGGGTCGTAGCCCAGGAGCATGGACCGGACCGCCTCGCACGAGCCGGCGTGTCCTGCCACGCACGCCCGGCAGGCTCCGCATGGCGAGCGGACGCCGATGACGACGCGGTCGCCGGCGGCGAGGTCAGCTACGTCCGTACCGACGGAGCGGATGGTGCCGGTCCACTCGTGGCCGAACACCGACGGGTGGGACGTCCGTCCCGAGCGGTAGGCACCGACATCCGTGCCGCAAACACCGCAATAGGTGATGTCGACGACGACTGCTCCGGGCGCCGGCTGAGGTTCGGGCACGCCCACGAGCTCGAGATGGCGTGTGCCGGTGATGAGCGCTGCTTGCACCTTCTCCTCGCCCTCCTCGTCCTGCGCTGCGCCTTCGGTCGTGGCACGCCGCAGTTCACGTGGGCGTTCCAGTCACGATGTGAAGAGTGCCATCTTACGTTAGCCGTAAAGTTGACAGACAGGGTGGCCCAGGGCGCCGGGCATCCAGGCGGGCAGCGCAAGGCGGGGAGGAAGGTGGGGGAGGAACGTGGGGGAGGAACGCCTGACCGATGACGCTGCAGCTCCGCTTGCACGGCTGCCGGTGCACGGGGCTGTCACAGGATGTGCCGGACGTACCATCGAGCGGTGGTGGGAGGATGGCGCGCCGCTGTGAAACCGGGTGCGGCCCGCCTGCCGGCAGTGCCGGTCAGTTCGGGCCGGAGCCGTTCGACTCGGTCTCGTTCATCCGGACGCTCTGCAGGACGCGAGAAAGCGCCTGTTTGGCCGCTTGCGGATCGTCACCGCGCCTGTTGCGGGAGTGCAAGGTGTCCCGAAGGTGCTCAAGGACCCGGATCTTGTGCTCGAGCCCGCGCATCTTCGAATGGATCACCTCTGTCGCCTGCTGGCGCTCGACATCGGTCATCGGCCGCTCCAGCGCGAACTGGCCGACGAGCTTGATCTCGTCGAGGGAGAACCCGATCTCCTTCAACGCCAAGGCGCCCTCGACGTAGAACCGGTTCTCCAAGGTGTACTGGCGAGTCCCTCCCGGCGAGCGTTCGGGCTCGGGAAGGATGCCGAGCTCCTCGTAGTACCTGATGGTCCGGCTGCTGACCTGCGTCATCGTCGCCAATTGGCCGATACTCAGCTTGCGGTCCGCACCCGAGGCATCGCCGGTCCGGTCTACCTCGAGCGCGGTGCCGCTCACGGTCGCCCTGTTGAGCATGGCTGGGCGCTCGACATCGTGTTCAGTGCTCCCTCGTGTATGGCGCCCCGCTCGGCGTGCCTGGTGAGCAAAGCCCCCATCGTGACGTTTCGTCACAATCCTAGCGGCGGCGTGCACGGCGGCAGGCCAGCGCCGCGAAGTCGTCCCTGGACCTGGAGACTGGACCTGGAGACTGGTCCTGGAGAACTGGACCTGGAGAACAAGGGATGTTCGCAGTCGGACCTGGTCGCGGGCAGGTGAAGTTCGGGACCGTCGAGGCCGTGGCCGTTGTCGGACGGTCGGATCTGCTGGCAGGCTACGAATGCGCCTGGTGCGGCGCCGCTGCCGTCGGCAGTCAGCAGACCACTACGTTGACGTGTGACGGAAGACGTGGTGATAACGAAAGTCGACTGCTGTGGTCGGCGGTGCGGAGATGGGAGACGCGATGGAGGAGATCGGCACCAGCGCGTTGCAGCGGTCGCGGGCTCGGCAGGTGGGCCAACCTCGGGAGATCGCCGTGGTGCGCCCGTGCCGGCACAACGCGCGGGATCTCGCCAGGTGGGACGAGCTCGGCGTCGTGTGGCACCTGGTCGGCGAGTGTGCCGGGGACGTGAGGGTCGTGACGGTCACCGGGGAGCGGAACGCCTGTCGCGCAGGTGTCGGCTTCGAGGTGAAGGGCCTGCAGGCGCCGCCGCCGTGACCGGCGCGACCGGCGGCTGGCAGACCCCCTCTGGTGGCGAGGTGCCCTCTGGTGGCGAGGTGCCCTCTGGTGGCGAGGTGCCCGGGCCGACCGACCACCGGTCCTTCTGCCGGCTGTGCATCTCGCTGTGCGGGGTCGTCGTCACCACCGATCAGCAGCGCGTGCTGTCGGTCCGAGGTGATCCCGATCACCCGCTCTCGCGGGGCTACACCTGTGCGAAGGGCCGGTCGCTCGGGGACATGCACCACGACCCGGATCGGCTCGATTGGCCCCTCGCCGACCGGGGCGGCGGGTTGCAGCGAGTGTCGTGGGAGGTGTGCCTCGACGATCTCGCCGAACGGCTCGGCGCCATCGTGTCGGAGTCGGGCCCCGACGCGGTGGGGATGTACCTGGCTACCGCATCTGCCTTCGACGCAGCCGGGCGGCGCACGGCCGAACTGCTGCTGCGGGCCATCGGGTCGGCCAGCCGCTACACCTCGACCACGGTCGACACCCCGTGCAAGCCGTTGGTGTCGGAGCTCATGGCGGGGCATCCAGGCCTGGTGCCCTCGCTTGACGCGGAGGGGGCCACGTTGGTGGTTCTCTTCGGTCTGAACCCGGTTGTCTCGCATGGGCACCTGAACGCCTTCCCGGACCCGGTCCGCCGGCTGCGGGCGATCGCCCAGCGAGGAGAGCTCATCGTCTGCGACCCCCGCCAGACCGAGACGGCGAGGCTCGCCACCAGGCACCTCGCTCTGCAGCCGGGGAGCGACTACGCGCTGGTCGCGCACCTCGTGCGCGAGCTGTTGCGCGAGGGCGCCGATCAGGGGCACCTCGACCGCCACGCCAGCGATGTGCACGAGCTCGCAGCTGCGGTCGAGCCGTTCGGGATCGAGCGGGCCGTCGCCGTCACCGGCTTGGACCGGGACGAGATCTCGGGCCTGGTGGCGTCGATCCGTCGTCACGGCAGGGTCGCCGCCCAGACGGGCACCGGCGTGTCCATGTCTGCGGCGGCCAACGTGACCGAATGGCTGGTGTGGGCCCTGCAGATCATCACAGGCTCCTACGATCGACCCGGCGGCATGTGGTTCCACCCCGGGTTCCTCAAGTCGCTGGACCGGCGCGATCTGGGTGTCTCGGCAGGTGAGCCCGAGCCGGGACCACGTTCGCGTCCCGATCTTCCTCGCCGTTGGGGCGAGTACCCGTGCGCCGCGCTCGCCGACGAGATCGAGGCGGGGAACCTGCGGGCCCTTGTGGTCGTCGGTGGCAACCCGCTCACGTCGTTGCCGGACGCCGGGCGCCTTCGCCGCGTCCTGGCTGGGCTCGACGTCCTCGCAGTCGCCGACATCCGCCACACCGACACCACTGCGCTGGCGACGCACGTGCTGGCATGTGCCGGCCAGCTCGAACGCTCCGACGTCCCGCACTTCGTCGACCAGTTCCAGGCTGCCGTGGTGACGCAGTACACGTCGGCGGTGGTGCCGCTCGGAGCCCAGCGCAAGCCGATGTGGTGGTGCTTCGCCCAGGTTGCCGAACGCATGGGCCTCAGCGCCCTCCCGGGCGGGGCCGACCCCGACAGCACCAGCGACGACGACCTCGTCGCGCTGCTCGCCGGCCGGGCCCGGGTGTGCTTCGACGAGCTGCGGAGCTCACCTACAGCTGTGGTCGCCGAGCAAGCGGTGTTCGGGTGGGTCGAGGAGCGGGTGCTGCCCGGTGGCCGCTGGCGGCTGGCTCCCCGGGTGCTGGTGGAGCAACTGGCGGCGCTCGATGCGCCCGCACCGCTGGCGCTCGTGCCCCGGCGCCAGCCTCGCCATCTCAACTCCCAGCTCCGGGGCTCCCTTGGCACGGCGCGTCGGCTCGACGAACCGGACATCGTGGTGCATCCGGATGACGGAGCAGCGCTCGGCCTGCGCAACGGGGCGCCCGTCCTGGTGCGCAGCATCTCGGGCGAGATCACCGGCACCGTGCGCTTCGACCCGGGGCTGCGCCGCGGCGCGGTGTCGGTCCCGCACGGCTTCGCCGCGGTGAACGTCGCTGAGCTGACCAGCAGCACCGTCGACGTGGACCCGCTGACCGGCATGGTCCTGCAGTCGGGAGTCCCCGTCACCGTCGAAGCGCTCCCTGCCGTGCGCCCGGAGCCTCGTCGACCGCCGACTTCGTGAGCGCCACGCGCTGCTTCGTCCGTCGTGAAGGTGCCTTCAGCACCCGGCGGGCCTACGCCGGAACGGCTTTCCCAAGGTCGCCGTCACGATCCGACATGCCGTAGGATCGCAGCGCGACCGGGGAAGCCGGCGTGGGAGGAGGCACGCAACCAGTGCGGACCGCATCGGACGACAAGGCCTGCGATGAGCGGTGACGTGCTGACGGCGATGCTGCAGCGCCGCGGTGGGCGTGCACCATATGTTCCCGTCGTGGGCGCGCTCGCCGCCGAGCTGGGCCAGGTGCCCCTCGATGTCTACGCGAGCGACGCCCAAGCCCAGGCGGTGGCACTGGCTCAGACGGTGCAGGCCATGCACGCGGACGCTGCCACTGTCGGGGTCGGGACCGATCCTGCGGTGGGATGCGACGTGCTGCCGCGCCTGCGGCCGCTGCTCGCCGGGCAGGCGCTGGCAGCGGTGGTGGCCGGGCCGGACGTCGCCGCGGTGCGTGCCTACTGTGAGAGCGGCGCCCAGGTGCTCTTCGTGGTGACCGCCGAGCTGAGCCCGCGTTTGAAGACCCTGGCCAACGCGGCGCGCTTCTACGACGTGCCCACCATCCTCGTAGACCTCGAGGCCGAGGACGCTGCGGCGGTCGCCGCCGCGCACGGCCTGTCGGGAGCGATCGTGGCGAACCCGACCGGCGAGGAGGCCGGGATCGTCGGTGGTGGCCTGACGACCGATCATGTGGCGCAGCCCGGCTCGGTGCCGTCGCCCCCGCGCGGCGACGGGTTCTTCTGGTCCTTCGCGGGGGAGCTGCCGACAGGGATCAGCCCTGAGGACCTGGCGGTGCTCGGGGCAGCGCTCACCGCCTGACACCTCGCCGACCGAACGCCGCAGTCGGTCTGCGGAGCGCGCGTCGGCGCTGGCGCGAGCACTCACCTCGCGCCCGCCGACGGCCTGGTTGGGCGTCTGGCCGGTGCTGGACCCCGTCCGAGATCAGGGCGAATGGGGGTGGGTGGGGCGGCGGTTGCTCTGGCTGGCCGGCGGCTGGGTGCCGGGCGAGCTCGGCCGGCCGGCGAGTGATCTGCCGGCCGGCCGGTAGAGCCGCGGGTTTGGCTGGTGGTCTGTGCTCAGTCGTGCTCTTCGTAGGCCTTGTGCAGGTACTGGGTCTTGAGTGACGTCCTTGGCAGGCTGCCGTCGGCGACCAGGCGGATCTGCGGGTTGAAGTGGAGGCGCTGGCGGATGCTGGCGACGAGGTCGTCCGCGAGCTGGGTGTGCTGGTCGGCGGGAACGTCGGAGGTCACTTCGACCTCGATTGGCAGGGGGGGGTCGACGAGCGGCCCGGGGCGTTCGAGCACGAGGCGGATGTGCCCAGTGGTGCGGGGAGCAAACGACGCCACGACGTCGCGAACGGCGGACGGGAAGACGTTGATGCCTCGGACGAGGAGCATGTCGTCCGTGCGCCCGAGGGGAACGACCCGTGGTGCTGTCCGGCCCGAGGGGACGGGATCCATGTGCACCACGACGTGGTCGTGGCTGCGGAAGCGGATGAGTGGTGTCGCCTCGCGTACGGCCGCGGTGTAGACGAGCTCCCCGCTGGCGCCGTCTTGCAAGGGCTTCTGCTCGCCGGTGTCCGAGTCGATGAGCTCCAGGTGGATCTCGGGCGCGCCGCAGAAGTGGAGGCCGGCTGCGTCTTCGGACTCGGCCCAGCACCCGCCGGCGAACTCGCCGATGCCCATCAGGTCGCGAACCGGGCAGCCCCACACGTCGGAGATCTGCTCGCGCAGCGCGGGGATCTGGCCTCCGGGCTCACCCCCGACCATCAAGTAACGCAGGCCGATGCTGTGGGCGTCCTGGCCGGTCACCTTCTTCACCACTTCGCCGAGGTGGACGGCGAAGCTCGGTGTCGCTCCCATGATGTTGACGCCGAGGAGCTTGATGAGCTCGAGGGTCCGTTCCGTCCCGGCGGTGGCGCCGATGGGCACGCCGAGCGCTCCGATGGACGATGCGGCAGTGACGGCCGGGATGCCGCCGGAGAACATCGACAGGTTGCCGAGCACTCCGTAGCGGTCGCCGGGTCGCATGCCGGTGGTGTAAAAGGTCCGGCCCATGATGGTGTCCCAGGTGCGCAGGTCTTCGGCCGTGTAGGCGAAGAACGTCGGGCGCCCGGTGGTGCCCGACGACGCGTGCACGCGGATCACGTCGTGCTCGGCGACACAGAGGTGGCCGCCGTAGGGCGGAGCGTCCTCTTGGCTCGTGCGTTCGTCGTCTTTCTCGATGAACGGGACCCGAGCGAGGTCTTCTGGGTGGCGGATGTCGTCTGGGTGGACGCCGGCTTCGTCGAAGCGTCGCCGGTACCACGGCGACAGCGCGTACACCCGTTCGATCTGCTGACGGGTCCGTTCGAAGCTGAGCGCGTAGACCTGCTCCCAGGGCATCGTCTCGAGCTCGCGGTCGTAGTAGGTGCCGTCCGGCAACTTGCTTACCTCCTTGTTGCGCCCGGTTCCGTCGCGAGCCCGTTCGTCGGGCTGAGCGCCGGTTCGTGGCGTCCTTCGCGGATGTCGTTCACTGCGAGGCGGGCGCTCTCGGCGGAGGCGCCGGTGCCCGGCCAGCCCGGTGGCTTCACGGCGTCCCCCACCAGGGCCAGCCCAGGCACCAAGAAGCGATTGGTGGGGTCGGTGCCCGGCCAGGACCGGTAGACCGGCCATTCGCCCCGGTAGGTGGCGCTTTGCAGCAGGCGCCCGCGCGATCGCCAGTCGCCGAGCAGGTCGTCGAGGTCGGCCAGGTGCTCGGCGAGCTCGCTCTTGGGATCGGAGCAGTCCGCCGACGAGGCGAACGTGCTGATGGACTCTGTCAGGTGCCAGCCCGGGGGAGCCAGCTCCGGTGCGACGAGCGTCGGTGTCGTCACCAGGCACACTCGCCTGGTGCCGGCCACGACGACGACGGGATGGTCGAAGAACGGCTGTTGAGAGGCCACGAAGCAGGTGATCCCCGGTGCGCCGCGCACAGCGGCAGAGACGCTGCGGACCTTGGCTGCGGCCTCGTCGTCGGCGTGCTCGAGGAGCTTGGCGGTGGCGGCAAGCCCGATGTCCGACACCACGACGTCGGCGCGCAGCCGGATGCCGCCGGCGAGCTCCGCACCGACGACACGGCCGTCTTCGACGAGAAGGCCCTTGGCTCCAGAGCCCAGGCGTACGTCGCCGCCGTGGGATGTCACGAAGCCGGCGAGGTTCTCCGCCAGCGAGCGAGAGCCTGCCGGTGGGATGCCGTGCCGGCCCCGTCCGGCGGTAGCGCGGAGGTAGTCGAGGAAAGCCGTGGCGGTGACTTCGACGGCGTTCAGGCCCATGAACGCCTGGACCAGAGCGTGGATGGCGGCGACGACGACCGGGCCCGCTCCCGACGACACCAGCCACTGCGGGAGTGAGACGTCGCCGTCAGGGGGAGGAGAGACCAGCGCGGCGCGCAACCTAGTGAGCACGGTGTCGGCGTCGGACCCGTCGAGCTCGGCTGCGGTGCCGACGAGAGCTCGCAGGCCACCGCGCTCGCCGGTGCCGACCAGGCGTCCGTTCACCGAGAACACGGTCCGCTCGTCGATGGCGCGGACGGGAAAGTCCACGTTGAGCTCGGCGAACGTCTCCGCGAGGGGGTCGTCCATGGCGATGAGGAAAGCGCCTGTGGGCAGCCGGAACCCGTCGATGTCACGGCTGCTCCACCGGCCGCCGACCTGGTGCAGGCGCTCGAGCACCACCACCTCGCTGCCGGCAGCGGCGAGCCGCGCTGCCGCGCAGAGACCACCGACGCCGGCGCCGACCACGATGGCGCGGGCCGGGGCGCCACCCGGGCGGCCGTCGTCCGGCGCAGGCGGCGCAGCCTGTCGTGCCGCGGTGCTCATGGCCTGCCGCCGGTCACCGGGATGCCCATGCGCGCGGCGATCAGGTTGCGCTGGATCTGGGTGGAGCCACCAGCAACCTCGTAGAGCTTGGCTTCGCGGTAGAACCGCTCGATCTCGAACTCCTTGCTGTAGCCGTACCCGCCGTGGACCTGCATGGCCCGGGTGGCGGTACGTGTCGCCAGCTCGGTGGCGTAGGCCTTGGCCATCGACGCTTCCTTGGTGCCCGGGATCCCCTGGTCGACACGCCAGGCGGCGAAGCGGGCGAGCCAGCGTGCGGCGGCGGTCTCGGTCTCCATCTCGGCCAGCATGTGCGATATGACCTGGAACGACGCGATGGGCTGTCCGAACTGGTGGCGTGCGAGCCCGTAGCTCAGTGCCAGGTCTGTGCACCGCTGGGCCAGCCCTGTGCAGACGGCCGCCACGCAGATGCGTTCCGCGTCAAGCGCGCGCACCAGTGCTTTCCAGCCACGGCCGACGCCACCGATGAGCTGGTCGGCTGGAACGAAGCAGTCGGTCAGGTGGATCTCGCAGCTGCGCACGGCCAGGTGGCCCAGCTTCGCAATGCCACGGATCTCGATGCCGGGACTCGACGCGTCGACCATGAACACGCTGATACCGGTGTGGCGTTCGTCCAGCGACCCGGTCCGGGCCGACAGCACCAGGTAGTCGGCCGCGAGTGCGCCCGACGACCAGATCTTCGAGCCGTTCAGCACGTAGCCGTCCCGGTCGGGATCGGCGACCGCCCGTGTGCGGATCGCTGCGGCATCGGAACCCGCTTCGGGTTCGGTCAGGGCAAAAGCTGTGCGCAATTGCCCGGCGGCCAGGCGAGGGAGGAAGCGGGCCTGCATGTCGGCGTCGGCGCCGCCGAGCAGCGTCTGGTTGCCGAACACCGCGGTGGGCATGTAGGTCATGTTGACAGAGCCGCCGAACCGGCCGAGCTCCTCGCAGACGACAGCGAGCTCGACCATGCCGCCGCCGGATCCCCCGAGCTCCTCGGGGACGCCGAGCCCGAGGAGCCCGAGCTCCGCGAAGCGAGCGAACAGGTCGGCAGGGTACTCCTCGCGAGCCTCGAGGTCGTCCAACCATTCCTTGGTGCAGAACGCCTCGAGGGCGCTGCGTACCGTCTGGCGCAGAAGCTCCTGCTCGTCGGTCAGTGCGAAGTCCACGCGAAGATTCGACCGCACTCAACGTCAAACGTCAAGTGTGACGCTGTCCGAGGCGTGACCGCGACCGTCCCGGCGAGGCCTGGCGAGCAGCCCGAGCGGTCGTTGCGGTGGTCGAGCTGCGGCCCGACGTCGATGGCCACTGTGGCGACGTACGCAGCCGGCCACGGGGTGGAGTGCGGCTGGTGCGGTGGCGTGGGTGCCCTCGCGCGACGGGCTCCCGTGTGGTGGTGTGGGGGTGGTGGTTGTGCGGTGGTGGTTGTGCGGTGGTGGTGGTGGTGGTGGGGTGGGTTTGGGGTTGCTGCCAGGGAGGATGTGGGGCTGCGGGGGTTCCGCTTGACGGAGTTGACGTTGAACGTAATGATGGCGACTGCAG
>JAJZLP010000327.1 GCA_021803325.1 Actinomycetes bacterium | reverse complement strand
GCGACACCGGGTGCAGACGCGCCTGTATCCGCACCGTCCCCCCGATCCGCCCGCGCACCAGCGCCAACCCGGCGGTCGCCGCCATCCCTGCGGCCGCCGCCGTCCCGCCGGTCGCCGCCATCGCGCACAGCACCGCCATCCCGCCGGTCGCCGCCATCGCGCACAGCACCACCATCCCGCCGGTCGCCGCCATCGCGCACAGCACCGCCATCCCGCCGGTCGCCGCCATCGCGCACAGCACCACCATCCCGCACGCCGCCGCCATCCCCCACATCACCTCGTGGACCGTCACTGCCAACCCGGCGGTCACTGCCAACCCGGCGATCGGCTCCGGCCCGGCGATCGGCACTGGCGGCACGGCGATCGCCACCTGCTCGCCGATTCCTGCCCGTCCAGCGTTCCTCCGAGTCGATCGCGGTGCGACCGTCTGGCAGCGGCTCCCCGCTGGTGAGGGCCATGAATGCTTCCTCGATGCGCGCCCCGGTGACCTCCAGGTCACGGAACTCCACACCACTGCGCACGAGGTCACGCACGGTGGCATCCGCGTCGAGCGAGTTGAGGGCGACACCAGTGCCACACACTTCGACGTCGGTCACGCCCTCCAACCTGTCGAGGACGCTCTCGTCGGGCCGATCCACCACGAACCGCAGCAGCCGGGTGCTCACCGCCGCCTTCAGCGTCGCCCCCGGTCCGTCGGCGACGACCCGGCCGTGGTTGACCACCACCACCCGGTCCGCGTGGTCGACCTCATCGAGGTGGTGGGTGGCGAACACGATGGTGTGACCCTCCCGCCCGAGCTGGCGCACGCCCCGCCAGAACGAGCGGCGGGCTTCGACGTCCATGGCGGCCGTCGGCTCGTCGAGGAAGACGAGCTCCGGGTTGCCCGCGATGGCAAGCGCGAAGCGGACACGCTGGGCCTGGCCGCCCGACAGCCGGTGCGCCTGACGACCGAGGAACGGGCCGATGCCGGTGCGCTCCACGGTGAGATCGAACGGCGCGGGGTTTGCATACAGCCGGCAGACCAGGTGCAACGCATCGCAGACCCGCACGCCATGGGGCAGGCCGTTGCCCGACCCCTGCTGCAGCATGGCACCGACCAATCCACGGGCCATCGCCTGGTGCGGCGAGGTCCCCAGGACCTCGATGGTGCCGGCATTGGGCCGCAGCAGCCCCAGGATGAGCGAGATGGTGGTGGACTTGCCGGCCCCGTTCGGACCGAGCAGCGCCACCGTCTCGCCCCGGCGGATCGTCAGGTTCAGGTGGTCGAGGGCGACCTGCGTGCCGTAACGCCGCACGACCCCGTCGAAGCGCAGGGCAACACCCCGCTCGCCGGCGTCGCCGCCTGCGCAGCCACCGACCACAGCAACCGACCCAACCGAACCAACCGAACCAGGCTCGCAGCTACCTGCAACAGCCGCTGTCAAGGCCGTGCCAGGCTCGCCGCCGCGTGAGACAGCCACTGTCGAGGTTGAACCCGACTCGCCGCCACCTGCAACAGCCACGGTCGAGGCCGAACCCGACTCGTCGCCACGTGAGACAGCCACTGTCGAGGTTGAACCCGACTCGCCGCCACCTGCAACAGCCACGGTCGAGGCCGAAGCAGGCTCGCCACCACCGACGACAACAGCAACCGACGTTACCGAGCCGGACTCGCCATCTCCTGCGGCCGTTACGGCCGAGGCAGGGAGCCCGACCTCGCCGGCTGTCACGCCACCGGTGTCCGGCGCACCGGGGTTGCCATTCGCCGTGCCGTTGCCTCCGCCTCCGCCTCCGCTTCCGAGCGGCTGGCGGGGTCCCACCGATGCTCCCGCGGCGTGCCCCAGGTCAGGCCCACCGGAGCCCGGTGCGGCCTCGTCGCTCGTCCGCTGTGGCTGTGCCTTCACCCGGACCAGCGGACCCGGCACTCGAACGCGCCCATGGGCCTCCTTCGACGGCCGTCTCGCCTCCGAGCCTACGCCCACGACCCTGGCTGTCGGGGCTCGCCCGCTGCGGTCCGGTGAGCCGGTGTCGGGCCAGATGCGTCGTCACACCGCCAGACCAGAGTCGAGGTGACGTGCAGCTGGTGGCGGGGGTGGCGCTCGAGCCGGCGCTTGATCTCGGGGATCTTGTGGGTGGCGTAGCTGTCGAGCACGAGGTGGACCTTGAGGTCGGCTGGCACCCGTTCGTCGATCTGGGTCGATCTGGGTCGATCTGGGTCGATCTGGACGAGGAACCGCTTGAGCTCAGCAGCCCGGTGGCGTTCTTCCAGCGAGCCGATCACCTTCTTGTCATCGCTGATCGTCCGCGGCGCACCGGGGCGGGGCTCGTCGCTGAGCACGAGCTCTGCCTTCGGACGGCCGAGCACTGCCACGTCGCCTCCCATCGTCGCAGGTATGACGCGAAGCACGCGGGAGCCAGGAGAATCTCCCGATCTCGAACGTCTTCTGGCGAACTTCTGGGTCGGGGCACTGGGTGAGCGAGGCCATCGCCCACCGGAGCTACTCGGCGCTGCGGAAGGCGCCCGCCAGTGCCGACTCCACCAC
>JAJZLP010000209.1 GCA_021803325.1 Actinomycetes bacterium | reverse complement strand
CGCAACACCAGGCCGGCATCGCCGACGGTCTCCGGGATCGCCGCTGTGCCGAAGGCCACCACCGGCACCCGATGGCGCATCGCCTCCAAGAGCGGGAAGCAGAACCCCTCGTGGTCCGACAGGCATACCAGCACGTCGGCGCTCCGGTACGCCGATTCGAGCGTCCGGTCGTCCACCCGCCCGAGGAAGTGCACCGCTCCGGCAAGACCCAATGCGTCCGCCAGCTCCCGCAACGCAGCCGAGTACGACGGCACTGGCTCGCCGCCTACCAGGGTGAGCGTGGCGCTTGCGTCGAAGATCCGCCGGTAGACGGCAAGGGACTGGAGCAGGTCGTGCGCCGCCTTGTGGGGCAGGAGCTTGCCGACGAAGAGCCACGCGGCGCCAGCACCCCGGCCCGATGGTCCACCGGCCCCGGCATCCCGGCCCGATAGCTCACTGGCGCCAGCACCCGGGCCCGATGGTCCACCGGCCCCGACACCGACCTCCCCGCCACACGAACGTGCCGCACAGTCCGCCGAGTGACCGTCCGCCGAGTGCCCGTCGGCAGCACCCGGCGCCGCGGCTGACGGGGTCGAGGCCCCAGCGGCAAGCAGACCGTCGGAACCGGTCGGCGCGCCGGTCCCGGCCATCGGCACGAACGGTGGGACCACCGAGGTCGAGCGGTACCCGGCGGACACCAGGTCGAGCTGGTTGAACCGAGACACGGCGATGGCATGGCGGGCCACCCCGGCCAGGCGGTAGAGGTCGCGTCGACCGCTGTCCACCGCGGCCAGCCAGTCAGGCGCCCACCGCCAGAAGAAGCTGGCCGGCGTCAGGTTGTGGTAGTTCACCAGCAGCGGCTCGGGACGCCGCAGGAGAGCGCCGACCAGGTCGGAGCCGACGGCCAGCTGGTACAGCAGCACAGTCCGTCCCGCTGGAGCGAGCCCGTCCAGCGCCGCGAACGGGTGGGCCTCCTCACGCAGCTCCTCGTCCATGTCGCCGGCGAAGACCTCGGCATCGAAACCGCCGGCCCGCAGGGCGTCGCGCGCTGCGAGCGTGTGCGCCCCCGACGCATCCGCTGCATGCAGGAAGGGAATGATCTGGTGAACGGCCACCCGGCTCAAGCTCACCGCGCTCGGGCTGATGGTGCTGGGGCTCACGGGACTCGGGCTCACCGTGCGTCGACGGCCCCGGCAGCAGCCCCGTCGCCGCCGCCAGACCCGTCGGCACCCCCGGCCCCAGCTCCAGACCCGTCGGCCACACCGGCCCGGTCGGCAGCCCCAGGCCCAGGCCGAGCTTCGGCAACTGTGCCACTGTCCTCGCCGCTGGCCGCCGTGCCCACAGCGTTCGCCGACCTGCCTGAGCCTGTCCCACCAGTGCCGGAGCGGCCGGCGACGGCCACGACCTCCTCGATGGCCGCCGCCCACCGCTGGCGCCCCCGGGCCAAGCTGAAATCTTCGGCACGCCGCAGGCCGGCGTCGACCAGGCGGCGGCGCAGCGTCGCATCGGTCATCACCCGGTCGACGCTGGCGGCCAGCACGGCCGGCGACTTGTCGGCCAGGACGAGTCCTCCGGAGCCGACCGTCTCGGGCACCGCGGCGGCGCCGTAGGCGACGACCGGCAGGGCGTGGTGCATGGCCTCGACCAGCGGCACACAGAAGCCCTCGTGGTCGGACGCGCAGACGAACACGTCCGCGCCCCGGTAGTAGGCGACGAGCGCGGCGTCGGTCACCAAACCGGTGATGACGACAGCGCGCTCCAGGCCGGTACGCCGCACGAACCGGTCCAGCGCCCGTGGGTACTCCGTCCCCATCCCCGTCCCCGCCAGGACCAGGGTGGCCTCAGGATCGAACCACTCCCGGTAGCAGGCGAATGCCTTGATGAGGTCGTGCTGGGCCTTGTGCGGCGAGACACGCCCGACGAACAGCCAGACCGCCCCCCCGCCAGCCTGACGGGAGCGCACCTCTGCCGCCACCGCCTCGTCGGCGGCCACATCGGTGGCGGTGGGGTCGAACAGCGGGGCGACCACCGCCGTGTGCCGGAAGCCGACGTCGATCAGCTCCTGCTGGTTGTAAGCCGAGTCGGCCAACCCGAAGAACGCCCGGTCAGCGAAGGCGGCCAGCTGCCGACGCCCCAGCTCGACCTCGTCACGAACCCACGGCGCCCACCGGTCGATGAGCGCCGGAGGAGTGATGTTGTGGTAGTCGACCAGGATCGGCTCGCTGCGGGCGAGCACGCGATCAGCCACCGGCGACCCGCTCGAGTGGTGGAACAGCAGCCACGTCCGGTCCATCGGCCGGTCGGGCAGGTCGTCGAGGGAGCGGGCCAGGTGGCTCACCTCGGGCAGCGACCCGCCGGCGTAGATGTCCGACGCGAACCCGAGCGACCGCAGCAGATCGCGGGTGTGCAGGGTGTGGGTTCCGATGGCATCGCGCCCGGCGAAGGACGGCACCACCTGGTGGATGGCAGCCGGTCTCACGACCCGGCGCGCTCGCCCGCCCGGCTGGAGCCCGCAGATGCCCGGCGGTCCCCGCCGCCCGCGGGCCGGGTGGCGAGCACGGCGAAGCTGGCCGGGCCGCCGAGCAGCGGTTCGAGCCTGGCGATCAGGGTTGCCATCGCACGGTCGCCTGCTGCGGGCTCGGGCCACGGCTCGCCGCCGGGTGGTCCCTGGACCACCTCGATATCGCTCAAGCCGGCCGCCTCCAGCAGCTGCCGCCAGGTCTCGGGGTGCAGCGGGCGGCCGGGAGCCAGATCCGCCACCACCGGGCCGACCGCCACGTCCCAGTGGGCCGGAGCGGTCCCCAGGACCACGACGGTGCCTCCTGGCGCCACTGCCGGCTCGACCAGGTCGATCAGCCGACGGCGCTCCGCCAGCGACATCCGGTCGACGCAGCCGGACAGGACGACACCGGCGAGCGCCTCGGCCCGCACCGAGGTGAGGTGGCCGAGAACGTCGTCCCGGCGGACATCGAGGCCGCGTCGGGCCGCGTCGTCGAGGGCGAGGCTGCCCGGGTCGATCCCATACGCGTCGATGCCCACACCGACGAGTACGTCGAGCACGCTGCCGTTGCCGCACTCCGCGTGCAGCACTCTGCCCGTGGGCGTGCCCGGAGCCGTCATACGCTGCAGCAGGGCTTGCAGGAATGGCGCCGGATCGGGGCCGGCTGTCGCCGTGACCGTGCCCGGCACGGGCGGAGGCGCCAGCAGTGCCATGTCGCGCTCCAGGTCCTCGACACGCTCGTCGAGGAGGTGGGCGACCCGTGTGCTGGCCGCTGCGAAGTGGTTGAGCTGGCTCACCACGTAGTTCACGAACCACGCCTCCGCCTGCCACAGGGCCCACCGGGCGAAACCCTTGGCGGTGCGACGCGACCCGATCGGCGCTGCAGTGTCGAAGTACGCGGCGCGGTCCGCGAGCTGCATCGCCTCGACGAAACGGTCGTCGGACGCCCCCGTCGGAGTGAAGCGGGCAAACAGCTCGTCGAGCGAGCGCTCAAAGCTGGCCGGGAACTCCCCTGCGGCCCGGCGCCGACGGACCTCGTCGTCGATCTCCCGGCGAACCTGGTCGAGGTACGCGGCCGTGGCCGGCGCTGTGCCGCTGTCCACCGTGGCCGGCGCTGTGCCGCTGTCCGCCGTGGCCGGCGCTGTGCCGCTGTCCGCCGTGGCCGGCGCTGTGCCGCTGTCCGCCGTGGCCGGCGCTGTGCCGCTGTCAGAGCCGTTCGACCCCGGCGCCGTCGTGGTGTCTTCAGTCGTCACGCTGTCTCCTACCTGGGACGGGACCACTCGCGGGTGAACCGCGTCCGCGGCCTGCGGGCATACGCCGCCCGGTGCCTGCGGAGCATCGCTCCTGACCGGCAACGCAGCAGTTCGGATCGGTGCACGGTCGGGCCGTGCCACCAGTCACTGCAGGGTCACCGCTCGGACCTCTGCGTGCACGGGCAGGGCGACACTGCCGAGCACCCGTCCGGGGTTCACGATCTCGAACCGCACCTCGCGCTCATCGTAGACGACGCTCCCGTCCGAGCTCCGTACCCCTATCGACATCGGGTAGGCGCCATCGAGGAGCGGCACGGAGTCGAACCGGAAGTCGCAGGCGCCGGCGCCGGCCGGAGCGTCGAACGGCACCTCCAGCACCTGCGTATCGACGCCGAAGACGAGGTCGCCGGTGGGGCTGAAGATCGACAGCCAGAACACCAGGTCGCCGACGGGGCGCTCGGCCTCGAACCGCACGCTGACCGTCATCGGCTCGCCCGGCAGGAGATGCGGTCGCGACCCGGTCCCCGGATGCTCCACGTCCACCGCCGTGATCCGCACCAGCGGGTCGGCCACCGCCACAGCCCCGCCGGGTACCGCGATGTCCTGGCCCTCGCCCAGCATGCGCAGGTGCTCGCGGAAGAGCCGGATCGCCTCGCCCGGTGGCCCCTCGCCCAGCATCTCGCCGGTGCCGAGCACCACGGCCCGGTCGCAGATCTGGCGCACCAGGTCCGCCGCATGGGTGACGAACAGGATGGTCCGCCCGTCGCGCTGGAACTCCTTGATCCGCCCCAGGCACTTGCGCTGGAACCGCTCGTCGCCGACGGCCAGGACCTCGTCCACCACCAGGACGTCGGGCTCGACGTTGACGGCCACGGCGAACCCCAGGCGCACGTACATGCCCGACGAGTAGAACTTGACCTGGTTGTCGATGAACTGCTCGAGCTCGGCGAAGGCGACGATCTCGTCGAAGCGCTTGTCGACGTCGCGGGTCGACAGCCCCAGCAACGACGCGTTCATGTACACGTTCTCGCGGCCCGACAGCTCCGGTTGGAAGCCGGCACCCAGCTCCAGCAGCGCGGCGAGCTGGCCGCGCAGGCGGACCTCGCCCTCGGTCGGCGTCAGGATCCCCGACACGCACTTGAGCAGGGTCGACTTGCCCGATCCGTTGCGCCCCAGGATGCCGACGGTCTGGCCCTCGAGCACCTCGAACGACACGTGGCGCAGGGCCCAGAAGTCCTCGTACGGGTTCCGACCGGCATGGAGGACGCGCTCTTTCAGCGACTGGTGCTTTTCGTGGTAGAGGCGGAAGCGCTTGGAGACGTCGTTGGCGGTGACGGCGACGGGGCTCATCGATCAGAGCTCCTCGGCGAAGTTGCCTTCGAGCCGGCCGAACACCACCATGGCGACCAGCAGGAGCACGACGGAGACGGCGATGATGATCAGGTTGGCGGCGACGTACCAGTGGGTGCCGTAGGTGGCCATGACCGGCAGGAGAGCATGCGGTGGCTGCGTGCTGTACGCATGGCTCACGTTGAAGAAGACCCGTTGGAACGTCATGACGATCGGGGTCATCGGGTCCATCAGGTAGATCCACAGGATGTGGTGCTTGGCCAAGGCGTCGTGGATGTGCCCGGAGAAGGCGTAGACGCCGGGCACGCCCCAGAACCAGGCCACCAGCAGCACCTCCACCAGGTGCTGGGTGTCGCGGAAGTAGACGTTGACGGCGGCGAGGAACACGGACACCGCTGAGGCGAACAGGAGCAGGGCGGCGATCGCCGGCACCAGCAGCCACAGCTCGCTCCACGCCGGGGCATGGCGGAACACCACCAGGAAGGCGACGAGCACGATCGACTGGAAGAAGAAGAACATGAAGGCCGAGCCCACCGATGCGAGCGGCAGGATCTCGCGCGGGAACGCCACCTTCTTCACGATGCCGCTGTTGCTGACGATGGCGATCGTGCCGCTCATCACGGCGGTCTGGAAGAGGTTCCACGCCAGCATGGCCGAGAACAGGTAGATGACGAACAGCGGGATGCCGTTCTTCAGGAAGTAGCCGAACAGCACGAAGTAGACGAGCAGGGTCAGCGCCGGGTTGAGCATCGACCACAGGAACCCGAGGGCCGAGTTCTTGTACTTGACCTTGATCTCCTTGCGGACCAGGAAGACGAACAGCTCCCGGTTCCGCCACAGCTCCCGCAGCCGGCTCGGCAGGTGCACCCGCCCTGCCACCACCCGCTCGGCCTTCGGCCCGCGCAAAGCGGCCCGTGCCTGGCGCACGGCCAGCGGCAGCAGCTCGTCGTCGTCCGGCGCTGCCGGTCCAGCTGCCGGAGCGTGCGGCGCGGGCCCGGCCTCGGGGCCGGTCTGGATGTCGGTCATCGGTCGCGCACGGTCCGGCGGAGCCCGCTCAGCTCAGGGCCGCTTGGCTGGCTGCCTTCTCGATCACGGCGTCGATGAAGCCGTAGTCCTTGGCCTCCTCGGCGGTGAACCAGCGATCCCGGTCGGAGTCCGCCTCGATCCGCTCGATGGGCTGGCCGGTGTGGTGCGAGATCCGCTCGGCCATCATCCGCTTGAGATAGACGATCTGCTCGGCCTGGATGGCGATGTCGGCGGCCTGGCCCTGCATCTGGCCCGACGGCTGGTGCATCAGGATCCGGCTGTGGGGCAGGGCGAAGCGCTTGCCCGGGGTGCCGGCGCACAGCAGGAACTGCCCCATCGACGCAGCCAGCCCGACGCAGATGGTGCTGACGTCGCAGTTGACGTACTGCATCGTGTCGTAGATGGCCAGACCGTCGGTGACCGAACCACCGGGCGAGTTGATGTAGAGGGCGATGTCCTGCTCGCCGTCCTCGGCTGCCAGCAACAGGAGCTGCGCGCAGACCAGGTTGGCCACCGACTCGTCGATCGCCGTTCCCAGGAAGATGATCCGCTCCTTGAGCAGGCGCTGGAACACGTCGAAGGTCGCGCCTTCGGGAAGGCCGCCGAAGCGGTTGGCCCCCACGGGAGACGCGACCGGGGGCGGCGAAGCCGGAGCTCCGAGAGTCGACACAGATGCCATGGGCCCGAGGCTACCCGCGGCACGAGCGTAGGGATGTCACCGGCCACCGGAGCGCCCGACCGGCCCGGGTGCCAGATGCCGGCCCGGGTGCCACCCTCCGGGTCCGCTGCCAGGAGCGGGCCCGGGTGCCAGATGCCGGCCCGGGTGCCACCCTCCGGGTCCGCTGCCAGGAGCGGGCCCGCACTGTCGGCATGCGGCCTCGACGACGCGAGCCTGATGCCGGCGCCGGCAGCGACGGCCTCAGCGGTCGGTCCGCACGATCAGGACGTCGCACGGGGCGTGATGCGAGATCGCGTTCGGCACGCTGCCGAGGACGAACCGCGTCCACGACTGCATCCCCTTGGACCCCACCACCAGTAGGTCCGCAGACAGCGACGACGCCAAGGCGACCAGGGCGGCGGCGGGGTCCCCGGGGACCGCGACCGTGGCCACATCGTGGCAGCCGAGCGATTCGGCAACCTCGGCCGCCCGCCGAGCAAGCTCCTCGGCCTCCGCTGCCCTCGTCACGCGCCACCGCAGGTCCGCAGGCGGCTCGCCGGACGGCGGCGCCACAGCAGTCCCCGCCAGCTGTCCGAGGACACCGCCTCCAACTGCGGGGGAGCCCGACCCTGGCAGCGAGTAGGCACAGGCGATGGTGAGCCGGGCGCCGAATGCGACCGCCATCGACGCTGCCCGACGGACGGCCTCGGTAGCCGTCGCCGAGCCGTCGCTCCCCACCAGGACGTGGCGGACCGGCAGTGGTCGGATCTGGCCGGCAGCCGCCGTATCGGGCAGGCCCGATACGCCCGGTCCCCCGCGCCTGGCGTTCTTGCCACCAGCTCCGGCGCCCCGGACGCGGCCGGTGTCTTTCCCAGCGATGCGGGGGGTGCCAGGGCCACTGGCCCCGCCACCGCCACCTGAGCCTGGTCCCCTGGTCTCCTTCGCACGGGGTGTACTCACCGCTCGGACCCGGCGGCCAGCTCCCAGGCCTCCGGGGCCGTTTGGTACGGGCTCGACAGGTGGGCGGCGATGGGGCATGAGTAGGCTTTAGCACTCGCCACCTCCGGAGACCAGTGCCGGATGGCGACAGCCAGCGGGCGTGGCGGAACCGGTAGACGCGCCGGGTTTAGGTCCCGGTCCCTTCGGGGGTGGAGGTTCGAATCCTCTCGCCCGCACTCGACACGCCCGACCCCGGGCGCCACCCTCGTTCGCGCCCAACCCCGGGCGCCACCCTCGTTCGCGCCCAACCCCGGGCGCCACCCTCGTTCGCTCGGCGCGCGCTTGGGGCACGGCGGTTCGACAACCCGACGAGGCTCATCCCGTTACGGGCTCGATGCGCCACGCTCCGCAACGCCCATTGGAACATTCGCGTCCTGTCGACACGCGCTGCGCGCCAGTGTTCTCTCCCCGTCCATTGGCGTTCCGAGCAGGTACCGGCGGGCTAGGTTCTCCCGGGTCCGGGACCCCGGCAACCATCGACAACCACCGAGGAATGCCCGCACGATGCCGCCCCATGGGCCCAGGACCGCCTGTGCCGAAACCACCGCTGCCGCAGCCGCCGGTGCGTCAAAGCCCAGTCAGGTCGGTCGGCGCCGGCCGGTGCTGGCGCTGGGAATGGGGATGGTGCTCCTGGCACTGATCGGTTGGGCACCGGGCCAGCGCGACCCACACACGTCGGCGGCGCCGGACGCCACCCGGCGCGGCGCGAGCCTGCAGGCTTCCGCTTCGCGGGCCCAGCCCCGCTGGGCCGCAGCCGCCGACGGCAGCGCGCTCCACCACGTCTCCCCCGCCGGAGCAGGCTGGCGTGGCTACTGGCTGGTGACACGCGACGGAAGGGTGGTGTCGCATCGCGCGCCGGCGTTCGGGTCGATCGTGGGCCTGCCCGCCAGCACCGTCCACGCCCTGCCGACCGGCCTGCCGTCGACCCACCCGATCGTGGCGCTCGCTCCCACCGCCGACGACCGGGGCTATTGGGAAGTCACCGCCACTGGATCCGTCACGAACTTCGGGGACGCGCTGTTCGCCGGGGGGCCCCACGTGACCGCCACGACGCCGGCCGATCCGGTCGTCGGGATCGCTCCCGACGATGCCACCGGAGGTTTCTGGCTCGCCACCCGGAGCGGCCGGGTCATTCCCTACCGGGCACCGTCGTTCGGGTCCATGGCGCCGCGTGCCGCTCACCGGCTCCGCAGCCCACTGCCTGCCGCCCACCGCGCCGGTCCGACAGGTGCTGGTGTGCACAGAAGCGCCGTTGCCCCTGCCAACCAGGCTGTCGTCGGCATTTCCGCCACTCCCGACAGCCTGGGTTACTGGGAGGTCACGGCCGGCGGCACCGTCGCCAGCTTTGGAGACGCCGTCGTCACCGGCACCACCAGCGACACGTCGCCCAGCAACCCGGTCGTCGGCATCGCCACCGACGATGCGACAGGCGGGTTCTGGTTGGTGACACGGGATGGGCAGGTCCTTCCCCACCACGCTCCGTACCTCGGTGCCAGCGTCGATCCAGGGGCCCAGCGCTCCGCACCGAGCGCTGGCGGCACTGTCGGCAGCGCCGGCAGTGCTCCCGGATCGTGGAGATCGGCCGTGGTGGCGCTCACCCCGACCGCTGACGACCAGGGGTACTGGGAGGTCACAGCCGCTGGCGTCGTCACGGCCTTCGGCGATGCTGCCGCCGTAGCAGCGCACCCGGTCACGTCGCACCCTGGCAGCACCAGCGTCGGCAGCATCGCTCCCGACCTCACCGGGCCGAGCGCCAGCACCGCAGTGGTGGGCATTGCTGCCGACGATTGGGCGCCACCGGCGACCCACGGCGCGGCACCAGCCCCCGGCGTCGACGCGCTCCCGAAGCTGACCGTCACCACCACGGCCCTGACTCCGGCCTTGCAAGGAACCGAATACCAGGCGCGCCTCGGCGCTTCGGGCGGCACCGCGGCCCGGCACTGGGCAGTGGCATCCGGTTGGGTCCCGCCGGGCTTGGCCCTGTCCGCCGACGGCGTCCTGAGCGGCACGCCGACCGCACCGGGAACCTACGACTTCACGGTGACGGTGGCCGACAGCCGTATGCTCGACGGGCAGACCGCCACCGCCCACCTGTCGCTGACCGTGGACCCACCGGTGGCGCCGTCACCGCGCTGGGCGGGCTACACCGAGAGCGGCACCGCGTTCTCCATGGTCTCCGGCACCTTCGATGTTCCCGACCTCGTGGCCTCGCCCGGTGCCACGTCGACATCCGAGTGGGTCGGCATCGACGGTGCCACCAACGGCACCCTGATCCAGGCAGGCGTGGAGCAGTCGTACGATCCCGCCACCGGCAGCGTGTCGATGTACCCGTGGTGGGAGATCCTGCCGGCACCGGAGACCCGCATCCCCATGAGCGTGCACCCCGGCGACCGCATCGAGGTGACCATCTCGGCTGCCGGTGGGGACCTGTGGACCATCGCCATGACGGACCACTCGACCGGCCAGGGGTTCTCGACCCGCCAGGTCTACACCGGACCCGACACCTCGGCGGAGTGGATCGTGGAGGCACCCACACGCGCCGGGTCGGGGGCCATCGAGCCGCTGGGGGCCTTCGCTCCGGACGTGACGTTCTCCGCGCTGGATTACACCGGGGCGGCCCGGTCGCTGACCGAATGGGCCATCGTCCAGAGCGGCCTGACGATGGCCACACCGTCGCCACTGACACCCTTGGGATTCACCGTCGCTCCGGAAGGGACCCCACCCCCGGCACCGTGATCCGCCGCCACCCCCGCAGGAACCCACCTCCGGCACCGCTATCCGCCGCCACCCCCGCAGGAACCCACCCCGGCACCGCTATCCGCTATACCGCCAGAGGCGCACCCCGGCGCGCTTTGACGCTCCGACAGGGCGTCAGCCATGCTGCGGACGCGAGCGGTCGCCGGACCTGCCGGTACCGCGCTGCGCCCGCGCCCGCGGGCGCTCCACGATCGGATCGAGGAGGATCACCCATGGGCATGCTCGAGGGGAAGGTGGCCATTGTCACCGGAGCGGGGCGCGGCATCGGCCGTGAAGAGGCGCTGCTCCTCGCGGCCGAGGGCGCCAAGGTCATCGTGAACGACGTCGGCGCCTCCCTGCAGGGCCAGGGCGGGGACAAGTCCCCGGCACAGCAGACCGTGGACGACATCGTCGACGCCGGTGGCGAAGCCGTGGTCAACGACGGCGACGTCAGTTCGTGGGCGGGCGCCGAGGCACTGGTGGCGCAGGCCGTCGACACGTGGGGCAAGCTCGACATCCTGGTCAACAACGCCGGCATCCTGCGCGACAAGATGAGCTTCAGCATGGAGGAGGCAGAGTGGGACGACGTGATCCGCGTCCACTTGAAGGGTCACTTCGCATGCGCGCACTTTGCGGCAATCCACTGGCGGAACCGGGCGAAGGCCGGTGAAGACGTCTACGGCCGGATCATCAACACGGCCTCGGAGTCGGGTCTGTTCGGCAATCCTGGGCAAGCGAACTACGGCGCGGCAAAGGCCGGCATCGCCGCCCTCACCATCATCCTGGCCCGCGAGCTCGAGCGCTACGGCGTCCGGGTCAACGCCATCTCCCCCCGGGCCCGCACCCGGATGACCGAGGACCTCTTCGGTTCGATGGCCAAGGCGGAGGAGGGTGCCTTCGACGCCTTCGGGCCCGCCAATGTGGCACCGCTGGTCGCGTTCCTGGCCTCGCCCGAGGCCGGCGACGTGAACGGGCAGAACTTCGTCGTGTTCGGTGGATCGGTATGGGTGATGGAGGGATGGACTGCAGCTGGCTCCGTCCAGCGCGACAGCCAATGGACCCCGAGGGACCTGGCCGACGCCAAGGGGAAGCTCTTCGAGACACATCCGTCGGCGATCCCACCGTTCAGCTTCTCCTGAGCTGCACCCGCTCCCGCTGGCCCCTGGTCATCACACCGTGGTCATCACACCGTGGTCATCACACCGTGGTCATCACACCGTGGTCATCACACCGTGGTGATCGCATCCTGGTGATCACACCCTGGTGACCGCACCCTGGTCATCACACCCTGGTGCTCACACCCTGGTGCTCGTGATCGCGTTGTCGCCGCACGGCCGTCGTGTGGGGCGACTCGACCAGGGGTCAGAACCGTCTGACCAGACCGTTGCTCAATCGTCATGCGCCGGCGCCGGCTCGGGAGCACCCCAGGCCGGCGCCGGCACCGCCTGGGCCGCACAGGACCGCACTGGGCCGAGCAGGAACGCACAGGACCGAGAAGGAACGCACTGGGCCCAAAAGTTGACCTAACAAGTCATATTTAGGTATCGTGCCGCCATGCGGGCAGGCACGATCATCGGCGGGCTGCCCGTGCACCTGTCGGCTGTTGCCGCCACAGCCCTCGCCGGAGGTCCCCACCCGGGCCGGGCAGTGGCCCTGGCTGCTGCGGGTGCCGTGGTGGGGGTGCTGGTCGGGCTCACCGGTGCCGGCGGTGGCGCGCTGCTGACGCCGATGCTCGTCCTGGTGTTCGGTCTTCCTGGGCTCACGGCCGTGGGCAGTGACCTGGCAACCTCGCTCCTGATCAAGCCCATCGGAGGCGCTGTCCACCTCCGTCGGCGCACGGCGCGGCTCGACATCGCCGGCTGGCTCTGCCTCGGTTCGGTCCCGGCAGCCGCCGGGGGTGTGGCCCTGGCCCGTGCAGTGAGCACCCCGGGCGCCACGTGGTTACGGCCGGCGATCGGGGTCGCGCTGCTGCTGAGTGCAGCGGCGTCGCTCTGGCGACACCGAGCACACCACACCGCCGCTCCCCCCGTTCCCGGCACCGCCATGCCCGGCACCGGCATCCCCATCGCTGCTATCCCCGGCACCGGCACCGCCATCTCCAGCGCCGCTAGTACCGGCATCGACATCCCCGGCATCGGCATCCCCGGCATCGGCATCCCCGACATTCCCGACATTCCCGACACCGGAGAGCCGGGGCTGGCTCGGATCTCGGGCGTCCAGCCATCTCGCACGCCGGCACGCCCTCTCCTGACGGTGCTCCTCGGTGTGGTGGGTGGTCTGCTGGTCGGCCTGACGTCGGTGGGATCGGGCAGCATCGTGCTGGCCGGCCTCGCCGTGCTGTACCCCGACCTCTCCCCTGCCGAGATGGTCGGCACTGACCTCGTCCAGGCCGTGCCGCTCGTCGCCGCCGCCGCCCTTGCCCACCTGGTGGCGGGCGACGTCGCCATCCCGGTCACCGTTGCCCTCTTGGCCGGCGCGGTCCCCGGGGTGTACCTCGGCGCCCGGGCATCGTCGAGCGGCAGGTCCCGCATCGTCCGACCGGTGATCACCGTGCTCCTGGTAGCCACCGGCGTCTTGATGGTGTCCTGGTGATGGCTTCCTGGTGATGGCTTCCTGGGCGGAGGCGCCCCTGGCAGTGCCACCGAGGCGGCACCGGGCCACCGGCCCCGCCACCGGCACTTCGGACGCGGGCGCTTCGCGAGCCACCCCCGGGTCGACCCGGACGCCGGGATCCTGACGAGCTGCCGCCGGCGCCCCGACCGACCGGAGCCGCCCGGATCTGCCCTTCAGTCCCCCAACGATCTCACCCGCTTGGCGCTGAGCCCCACCACCAGGGCCCGCAGTGCCCGGCCACGGTGAGAGCGGCGATGCTTGTCCTGCGGATCGAGCTCGGCGAAGGTGCGCCCATCGGCCCCGTCGGGGGCGAAGACGGGGTCGTACCCGAACCCCCCAGCCCCGTGCGGCGCCATCACGATCGTGCCTTCGACCGAGCCCTCGCCGACCACCTCGTCGCCGTCGGGGAACGCCACCAGCACGACAGCACGAAAGCGGGCCCGGCGCTGCGCCGGCAGCAACGCACCCTGGTCGCGCAGCTCGGTCAGCAGCAGCTCGACGTTGTCCGCGTCGGACGCTCCCGCACCCGCGTACCGCGCCGACAGGACGCCGGGCGCCCCCCCGAGCGCGTCGACCTCCAGACCACTGTCGTCGGCCAGTGCGGGCACGCCGGTCGCCGTCACCAACGCCCTGGCCTTCAGCCGGGCATTCGCCTCGAAGGTCGAGCCGGTCTCCTCCACGTCCGGCACGCCCGAAGGCCGCGGAAGCAGCTCGATCCACCCACCGGCTTCGGTGGCGACAATCGCCTCGATCTCGTCCGCCTTGTGCGCGTTGGCGGTCGCAAGCACCAGGCGCAGCGGTCCGGGCGCGCCACCGGACTTGGCCTGGAGCCGGACGGGTCCGGCACCAGCGGGCACCGAAGCACGGTCCGCATCCGTCGGCTCCGAGCTCACCGCGGCGGCGGCGGCGTGGCCAGCACCTGGCGCTGCAGCTCCAGCAGCTCGGCGATGGCCGACTCGGCCCCGTCGACCAGCTCGTCGAGCTCGCTCCGGGTGAACGCCATGCCCTCCGCAGTGCCCTGGACCTCCACGAACCGGCCTGTCCCGGTCATGACCACGTTCATGTCGACCTCGGCGCGCGAGTCCTCGCGGTAATCGAGATCCACCATGCAGACGCCGTCGACCACACCGACCGACACCGCCGCGCAGGAGTCGGTGAGCGGGTGGCGCCGGATCGTTCCCGCAGTCATCAGGCGACTGAAGCAGTCGTGGAGTGCCACGTAGGCGCCACAGATCGACGCCGTGCGGGTACCGCCATCGGCCTGCAGCACGTCGCAGTCCACCGTCACCTGGATCTCGCCCATGGCAACCAGATCAGTCACAGAGCGAAGCGAGCGGCCGATGAGCCGCTGGATCTCGTGCGTGCGACCCGACTGCTTGCCCTTCGCCGCCTCGCGGTTGACACGCTCGGGCGACGATCCAGGCAACAACGAGTACTCGGCGGTCACCCATCCCTTGCCGCCGCCGCGCAGCCACGGAGGCACGCGGTCCTCGACCGAAGCCGTGCACAGCACCCTGGTGCGGCCCGTGCTCACCAGCACCGAGCCCGGGGCGAAGACGGTGAAGTCCCGCTCGAACGAGGCCGGCCGCCGCTCCCCGATGGCGCGACCGTCAGCCCGGCGGGCCCGAGGATCGTCGGCGGCGCTCACAGCGAGAACCCCCGCCCCGGCGATGCGGCCACCGCCGGTGCGCCGAAGGCCTCGGTGGCTTCGGCCAGCACCGCTGCCGGGTCGACCGATGGCCAGCGGTGCGTCACCACCAGCCGGCGCGCCCGCGCGGCCCGGGCTGCGGCTCCTGCCTGTCGTGCGCTCATGTGCGACGCCGTCCCTTCGTGCTCCACGGTATAGGTGGCCTCGCACACTGCGAGGTCGAGATCACGCCCGAGCGCGGCCAACGGCCAGCCGGGCCCCGTGTCGGCAGAGTACCCGAGCGCTCGCCCGCCGACGTCCAGGCGCACGGCCACCGTGGGCGGTCCATGGTCGGTTCGGGAGAACCGCACCTCGACCGGACCGATCGCGACGGTGTCCCCGTCGCCGACCTCGTGCCATGTGAGAACGGGTCCCAGGGCACGGCGCCCACCGGCACCACCCGCACCGGCCTGACCGGGACCGGCACCACCGGCACCACCGACACCAACACCACCGGGCTGACCGGCACCACCGACACCGACACCGGCACCACCGGCACCACCGGACTGATCGGCACCGACACGACTGGGACTGGCATCACCGGCGTAACCGCCGCTGGCGCCCCCGCCGCCGATCCTTCGGTGGCCGCCGGTCGCCTTGCCCTCGTCCACCACCGCCGCCAGTGCCTCGCGCACGCCCGAAGCGGCAAACACCGGCACCGGCGGCCGGTCCCAGCCCCAGATCCACCGCGCCGCGGTGACGAAACCGGCGAGGTCACTGCAGTGGTCGAGGTGACGGTGGGTGAGCACCACTGCGCTCAGGTTCCGGGGGTCGCAGTAGCGCTGGAGGGCGGCGAAGGTCCCGGGGCCGGCGTCCACCCACAGCGACGTCGCCGTCGGCCACCATCGGACGAGGTAGCCGCTGCCCGCCCCGCTCCCGACTCCCGGCGGTCGAGGTCCGGGACCGCCGCCGGGACCGGCGTGGCTGCCGTCGCAACCCAGCACCGTCAACGTCAGCACGGCGCTGCGCCCGGCAGTGCCGGGTCCGGCCCAGGACCAGCTGCGGCCTCTGCGGCGGCCTGCACCCGGGCTGCGGTCGCGAACGCGGCCGACCGGTCGACGTAGGAGCCCGCAACCGGCGGCGTCGGAGCCGCCGGCGAGAAGAGGACGACGCCGCACCCGCCGAGCAGCGACACCGCGAGGCGCACCGCATCGGCGACGGAGTCGGCCGGTCGGCACGTCAGCGTCGGCGCGCGTGCCAACAGCTCGGCCGACAGCCGATGCCCCGCTGGGCCGAGCACGACCACTGCGGGCTCGGGTCGAGCCGCCAGCAGCTCGTCGACGAGCGGCCCGAAAGGCACACCGCGGTCGGCGCCGCCGGCGATGAGGCACAGGCGTCGGCCGGCGAATGCCCGCAGGGCGGCAACAGCACCAGCCGGGTTGGAGGCCAGCGCGTCGTCGACCAGCTCCAGGTCGCCGGCGACGGCGACGGTGCGCAGGCGGCTCGGAAGCGCCGGGGTGTCGTCCAGCGCCCGGACCAGGGAGATCGCATCGG
>JAJZLP010000122.1 GCA_021803325.1 Actinomycetes bacterium | reverse complement strand
TGGGCAGGACGAGATCCAGGCCGTGTTCTGCCACGCCACGTACCTCGTCAACCTGGCCACGTCGGATCCGGCATTGCTGGCCCGATCGGTCGAGTGCCTGGTCGACAATTTCCGGATCGCCACTGCCATGGGTGCCCAGGGTCTGGTGGTGCACGTGGGCAGCCACCGTGGCGGTGGGTTCGAGGGCTGCCTTGACCAGGTGGTCACTGCCCTGGCGGAGGTGTTGCGCGCTGTGCCGCCCCCCGATGACGGAGCGGTGTGCCCGATCCTGCTGGAGAACGCGGCGGGTGCCGGTGGCACCGTTGGGCGTGACTTCACGGAGCTGGCCTGCATCCTCGAACGGGTGGTGGACCCGTGGGGCCCTGGACCTGGTGGGGCCGGTGGTGGGGTTGCTCGAGCCGGAGGTGGGCCTGGTGGGGCCGGTGGGGCCGGTGGGGCCGCTGGGGCCGGTGGGGCCGGTGGAGCTGGCACCGGTGCTGGTCGGGCTGGCACCGCGGTAGGTGGAGTGAGAGGCGCGAGCGGCGGGGCTGGTGGGCGTGCCGGGGAGGGCGATCGACTGGGTGTGTGCCTCGACACCCAGCACCTGTGGGCGTCGGGGATCGACTTCGCGTCGGTCGAGGCGGCCGATCGGGTGGTCGACCGCATCGATGAGGTCGTCGGTCTCCACCGGCTGCGATGCCTGCATCTGAACGACTCGGCAGTGGCGTTCGGGGCCAATCGCGACCGACACGCCAACCTGGGCTCGGGCACCATCGGTGACGCCGGCTTGGCCGCACTCCTGGGACACCCGAAGCTGCAGGGCATGGCTGCGGTGCTCGAAGTGCCCGGCGACGGGTCCGGCCCGACGGCGGCTGAGGTGGCCCGAGGCAAGGCGCTGGTGCTGAGGGGCGTGGGCGACCGGAACGAGCGGCGCTCCGGGGTCCGGTAACGTGCCTGGGGCCGGCGGCCACGCCGGCCCACAGCCGGGACGGGTGCCGGCCGGTAGGTCGCCTGTCGGGGCTACCGCTGCCAGCTCGCCCGCCGGCTCCGCGCCGGGCCGCCGCAGCGGTCCAGGCCCGTCCAGTCAGGAGCACCCGCCGTGAGCGACAACCGGACCGACACGCGAACCGAGACGGACTCCATGGGACCCATCGAGGTTCCGGGCGACCGGTACTGGGGGGCCCAGACCGCTCGCTCCCTGGTCCACTTCTCGATCGGGCATGACACCATGCCCCGACCGATCATCCGGGCTATCGGCATCCTGAAGGAGGCGGCCGCCCGAACCAACGCCGAGCTCGGAAAGATGCCAGCCGAGTTGGCCAACCTGATCGTGCGGGCCGCGAGCGAAGTCCGCGACGGCATCTGGGACGAGCACTTCCCCCTTCGGATCTGGCAGACCGGCAGTGGCACCCAGACCAACATGAACGCCAACGAGGTCATCGCCAACCGGGCCATCGAGCTGGCCGGTGGTGTCGTCGGGTCGAAGGACCCCGTGCACCCGAACGACCACGTCAACATGTCGCAGTCGTCCAACGACACGTTCCCGACCGCCATGCACATCGCGGCGGTGGAGGAGGTCGTGAACCGGCTGGTCCCGGCCGTGCGTGCCCTGCGGGATGCGTTCGACGCCAAGGCGCAGGCGTACATGGACGTGGTGAAGATCGGCCGCACGCACCTGATGGACGCGGTGCCGCTCACCTTGGGCCAGGAGCTGTCGGGGTATGTCGCCCAGCTCGATGCCGACCTGCTGCGCCTGGATAGCTGCCTGCCCTCGCTGCTGGAGCTTGCCCTCGGGGGCACCGCGGTGGGCACCGGCCTCAACACCCACCCCGAGTTCGGCGAGCGCGCCGCCCGCCACATCGCGGATGCAACCGGGTTGCGCTTCGTCACCGCCCCCAACAAGTTCGCCGCCCTGGCCGGCCACGACGCGCTGGTGCAGCTGAGCGCCACCATCCGCACTCTGGCGGTGTCGCTGACGAAGATCGCGGACGACATCCGGTGGCTCGGCTCCGGTCCCCGCAGCGGCCTGGGCGAGCTGGTCCTGCCTCCGAACGAGCCCGGGTCGTCGATCATGCCCGGGAAGGTCAACCCGACCCAGTGCGAGGCCATGATCATGGTCTGCATCCAGGTGATGGGGAACGATGCGGCCGTGGCCGTGGCCGGCAGCCGCGGCAACCTGGAGCTCAACGTGTGCAAGCCGGTCATCGCCCACAACGTCCAGCACTCGATCCTGCTGCTCTCCGATGCCTGCACCACGTTCAAGGAGTTCTGCGTCGACGGTCTCGAACCCGATCGGGACCGTATCCGCCAGCATCTGCAGAGCTCGCTCATGCTGGTCACAGCGCTCAACCCGCTCATCGGCTACGACAAGGCCGCCGAAGTGGCGAAGAAGGCGCACCACGACGGCACCACCCTGCGCGAGGCGTGCGTTGCCCTGGCGTACCTCTCCGGTGAGGAGTTCGACCGAGCCGTGCGGCCGGAGGAGATGGTCCACCCGTGACACGACGCGGCCGGTGGCGCCTGGGCACCGGCCTGCCTGCCGGCCTGCCTGCCGGCCTGGTCCGGTCGCAGTTGGCGGTGACGGTCCACCTGCGATCGGACGCGGTCGACGGTGCCCACCGGCCAGGTCGGCGAAGCAGGTGTCACGCAGCCGGACGTGTGGCAGGTCGCCATGGTGATGGCGTGGATGGCGGCGCCCATCTCGAACGGGCTGGTAGTCGACCGTATCCTGGGGGTCTCCATTGGGCCGGAGCGGGCAGCACCAGCCGGGTGGTGCGTGGGCAGTGACCACGATGAACGATGCCGAGGTCGACCGCGAGATCACACGGCGTGGGCTGCGCTGGGAGCGGCGTGACGGCGCTCTGGTTCGGCAGTGGCGAGGTCTCGATTTCGCGGCCGCGCTTGCCTACACCGTCCGGGTGGGCGAGCTGGCCGAGGAGGCCGACCACCACCCCGACATCGACATCCGGTGGAACGTCGTCATCCTCCGGCTGGTGACTCATTCGGCCGGCGGCATCACCAGCCGCGACCTGGACCTGGCTGCTGCCGTTGATGCGCTCGACGGAGATGCGGCCAGCACCGCCGGCGGTTCCAATGCGGGCACGGTCGGCGAACCCGTATCTGATTCGTGCACAGGCGGCGAACTCGGATCCGGTGCGGGCACGGTCGGCGAACCCGGATCCGATTCGGGCACGGTCGGCGGCTCCAGTTCCGGCGCGGGCTCTGGATTCGACAGTGGCTCCGGCAGCAGTTCTGGTTCGGGTGCCAGACGGCAGTGAGCCCACCGCCCCTTCGACCAGGGTGGGTGGTATCCGTGCCTGGCACGGTTCGATGAAACCCACTCCAGTGGAAGGGACGTGCCCGCCGCCGGCCGAGCACGTGGGGCAGCCAGGTCGACTGTGGCGGTTCGGGTTCCGCGGTGGGCCGCAGCGTCGAAGCGGCATGCGTGGTCCGTTCACCTTTGTGCCGCCGGCAGTGCTGGGGGATCGACCGCACCTGGTGGTCGACGGCGCTCCCCGGCCGGGTACTGTCGCCACCATCTCGCACTGGCCTGGTACCCCCACGCCGGGTGCGCTGATTGCGGACCTCTCCGCCGAGAGCGCGGTGCTGGCTCTGGCTGCACCACGTGCATTGCCCCGGGGGATCCGCACCGTCACCGTCGACCACGCCGACGAGGACGGCGTGGTCGCCCTCGGGCTGCTGTGCGTGGACGGGCTGGCCGGTGCGCACGGTGATCTCCTGGTCGAGGCGGCTCGGGTCGGGGACTTCGGGGTCGTCGGCGACCGCCGCGCCGCCCTGGTCGCGTTCACCCTCGCCGCGCTCCTCGATCCTGCCCGTACACCCGTCGAGGAGGTTCGAAGCGGTGTGGTCGGCGGGATGGGGGCGGTCGGAGTGCTGGCGAGGCATGGTGTCGATTGCCTGCCGGATGTGGCGAAGGACGTCGAGGCGTTCGAAGGGCTCTGGGCGGCGGAGGCAACTGCCTACGATGCCGCGGTTGCGGCGCTGTCTGGTGGTGTGGTTCGGCTCACCGAGGAGCCAGAGCGGGACCTTGCTGTGGTCGAAGCGACCAGCGGCACCTGGCCACCGGCGGCCGCATGGGCCGGCCACCCGCTTCATCCTGCTGCAGTGAACAGCGCCACCCGGTGCATGCGCGTGGCCACCGTGTCGCCCGGAGACTGCCGGCTCCTGCTGCGCTACGAGACCTGGGTGCGTCTGGCCCGGCCGCAGGCACCGCTCCGTGTCGACCTCTCTGTCGTTGCTGCGGAGCTCGACCGTCGGGAAGGCTATGTAGGCGGCTCCGCCGGTGGAAGTCGTGGTGCCTTCGGCGGGTCGAGTGGAGGCACCGGTGGCGATGGATGCCAGGAACCCGTCTCGCGTGGTGCCGAGGCACTAGGCCGTCATGGCGCAGCTGGAGATCGGGCGGTGCTGAGTTGGCGGTTCGACGGAGCGGGTGCGCTCACCCCGAGATTGCACCACGTCGGGACCGGGGCGAGCAGGATCGGGCCCGACGAGTTCCTGGAGGTGGTGCGCGACGGGCTCGATCGCCTCGACCAGGGTGCACCAGCCTGGGACCCCTACCGCTGATCAGCTCAGGCCACCGTTGCAGCGCGTGGCTCACGGGCCAGAAGCCGGAGATCGCTCTCCGTCAATGACGGATTGCTCGCTGGCCGTGGTCGACCATGTGCGGCTCGGCAGCATATTGGGTACAACGGAGGGGAGCGCACCGACGCCCGGTGCCGGACCGCAATCGGCAGATCGGGAACGGGCTGCCCCGCAGCGAACCGGCAGCGGGACACAGGTATGGGAGGCAGGTGATCGCCAATGAGGCGAATGCATGCGAGCGGTCCAAACGGCAGTGCACAGGCAGAGGCAACGGGTACGGCTTCGGTCGCAGCATCCGGCCTGATCAGCGGAACGGCTTCGGTTGCGGGCTCGGACCCAGATGCCCCCTCGGCCACGGGGGCCACCGCCGCGCCCGGGGCCACATCCATTTCGGCGGCAGGCGCGACTCCGGTGGATGATCGAGTGCCGCCGCCGCCGATCGGAGAGGGGATGTCAGCCGAGCACAGTGTCGAACAGGTCGATCACGTTCCTGCTTTTGGTAGCCGTGCCAGATCGGCCAGGGGTGTCGTCCCGTCCACGCGAACCAGCGCGGTGTGGACAGCGGTGGTCGCCGGATTGGTGTTCTTGACAGTGGTCCTGGTGTTCATCCTGCAAAACCTGCAGGACGTCGACGTGCGGTTCTTTACGGCACGCTGGCGGATCCCTCTGGGCCTCGACCTCCTACTGGCAGCGGTGCTCGGCGGACTAGTCGTGGTGATGGCCGGGGCTGTCCGGCTCCTTCAACTCCGCCGCGTTGCCCGGCGGCACCTTCGGGCTCACCGCGGAGGTTGAGCCGGAGCGACGGCAACTGCTGCCAGCTGGCTGCTGCCTCCAACCGGGCGACTCCCAGCGGGGCTTCGACGTGGCTTGGCTCGGACGTGGCTTGGCTCGGACGTGGCTTGGCGTGGAGGTGGGGCATGCCTTGGACGTGGCATGCCGTGGACGTGGCTTGCCGTGGAGGTAGCAGGGCTCAAGTGTGGCGGCACGTCGGAGCGGCGGCCCGGGGCGGTGGAGCCAGGCTGTCAGGCGACGGGCAGGTCCCACATCGGGAACCACCGGGCCAGGTCGCTCTCGACCGGCAGATCGCTGCCGATCATGCTGCGGATCCGCAGCTCGAGCTCGCTGTTGCGCTGCTGGCGGCCGGTCGGGGCGAAGGGGTAGAAGGTGCCCCGTTTCGCCAGGTAGACG
This sequence comes from Actinomycetes bacterium, assembly GCA_021803325.1. Taxonomy (GTDB): domain Bacteria; phylum Actinomycetota; class Acidimicrobiia; order Acidimicrobiales; family UBA8190; genus JAJZYI01. Next base: position 57,688 of record JAJZLP010000122.1, on the reverse strand, counting down.
AGGAAGAGCGAGGTGCCGATCGAGCCCAGGTCTCCGACGACACCTGGACCGGGCCGGAAGCCGAACACCGAGCACAGCAACTGCTCGCTCCACCCGGCGTCCTCGAGCGAGCTGTGGACCATGTGCACCCGGGTGACGAGATCCTCCATGGTGCCGCCGTCGACCACGATCCACTGGTAGCCGAAGCTGTCGACAGCGTGCCGGACGGTCATATCGGCGGCGCCGGCCATACCCGACCCGTCGTCGAGGGCGGCGAGGGACGTGGCGTCTCCACCCGCAGCAAGCCCCGAACCTGGCGTGTGGCTGGACTCAGATCCGGTCTCCGAGCTGTCGGCCGCGGTTGTTGCGAGGTCGGGAGCTGGTCCGCTGCCCGTGGCCAGCAACGCAGCGATGTCGCGCTGCATCTGCTCGAACGACGGCCCGGTCGGCGGTTTGGCGCACACGCCGGCTCGCCCCGACGGGAGCAGACCGGTCGCCGCCTGAAGGGTCAACGCCGCTCCTGAGAGGGCGAAGAGCTGGTCCAGGTTGGGCTTGACCGGCTTCGTCCGGCCGAGGATGGTGTCGAGCAGTCCCATGTGTGCTGTCGGGTCCCGGTAGGTAGGTGAGCAGTCAGTGGATGGTCAGTGGCTGGGTGGCCAGCGGGTGGGTGAGCAGTCAGTGGATGGTCAGGAGCTGGGTGGCCAGCGGGTGGGTGGTCAGCGGGTGCCGTCCGGTCAGGGACGGTTGAGCTCGGCCTCGATCTTGGCGAGCTGGTCCAAGCGCTTCTGCAGCGGCGGGTGTGTCGAGAACAGCGACGACACGCTCACACCCTTGGTCAGGGCCGGGGTGAAGAAGAAGGCGTTGAAGTGCTCGGCTGCCCGCAGGTCCCTCGTCGGGATGCGGCCCATGTCGCCGGTGACCTTGATGAGTGCCGAGGCGAGCAGCGAGGGCCGGCCGGTCAAGATGGCACCCGATCGGTCAGCAGCGAGCTCCCGGTACCGCGACAAGGCCATGGTCAACATGAAGCTGATGGCATAGACGACCACCGAGAACAGCAGCACGGCCATCTCCATCGCGGCCAGGCTCTGCCCGCTCTGGTTGTTGCGGCCGCCGCCGCCACCGCCGCCGAACCCGCCGAACAGGCCCATGTAGAACATGACGCGGGTGACCATGCCGGCGACCATGCCGAGGAAGCTGGCTATGGTCATGACCGCCACGTCGCGGTGGGCGACGTGCGACAGCTCGTGGGCGAGGACAGCTTCCAACTCGGGCTCGTCGAGCCGGCGCATGATGCCACGGGTGGCGCACACGACGGCGTTGGACGGGCTGCGCCCGGTGGCGAACGCGTTGGGCATGTCGACGTCGGCGATGGCGACACGGGGCTTGGGCATGTCGGCCAACGCGCAGAGGCGGTCGATGATGCCGTGGAGCTCGGGGGCCTGCTCAGGGGTGACGATGTGCCCCTTCATCCCCCACAGGGCGATCTTGTCGGAGAACCAGTACTGCACGAAGGCCAGACCGAGCGGCACGATCAGGACGATGGCGATCGAGGCGCCGACGGCGTACAGCACGCCACCGACGACCGCGTAGAGCACGACGAGCAGCAGGCCTGTGATGAACATGCGGATGGTGAGCCCGCGGTCAGCGGGGATCCGGTGGCTGACCGCCATCAGAAGGCCCCCGTCGCGCTGCGGCCCAAGGCGGTGCCCGCGCTCGCAACATCCCCCTGCCGGCCATGCCGGCGGTGTGCGTGCACACCCATGATGCGTGGTACCTCACTTCCCATCCGCCCGGCCGCCCCTCGACCCGAGAGGCACGTGACCGCGCGGTCCGCTCATGAGCATAGGGGAGCGGGAACTGCCATTGACTGTCAGTCGGGAGCAGGCCGTGCCCTGCGAGCTGGGGTGTTCGGATCGGAGCGGTGCAGGGCCCACCGGAGGTGGTGCCATGCCCGGATGCGGGTTTCGGTGATGCCGGCGGTGGTGATGCCGGCGGTGGTGATGCCGGCGGTGGTAATGCCGGCGGTGGTGAGCGCTCGGTGGTGGTGGTGGTGGTGGTGGTGGTGGGTGGCGGCAGTGGTGGCGCATGACGGCGGTGGCGACCCGGCTACCGTGGGTCGCGTGGCTCGACCGCGCTGCCTGCTGACCGTCCACGCCCATCCCGACGACGAGTCGTCCAAGGGCCCGGCCACCGTCGCCCGGTACGGCGCGCAGGGTGTCCGCTGTGTCCTGGTGTGCTGCACCGGGGGTGAGGCCGGCGACATCCTGAACCCGGCCATGGACACCGACGAGGTACGCCAGAACCTGCCTGCTGTCCGCCGCCGGGAGCTGGACGAGGCCGTGCAGGTGATCGGCTACGACGAGCTGGTCATGCTGGGCTACCGCGACTCGGGCATGCCCGGCACCGAGGCCAACGAGCATCCCGACTGTTTTGCTCGGGCGCCGCTGGACGAAGCCGTCGGCCGACTGGTGGCAGTGCTGCGGCGTGCCCGGCCCGACGTGGTCGTCACCTATCCGGAGGACCAGAGCGGGTACCCGCACCCCGATCACCTCCGGGTGCACGAGGTGACGGTGGCGGCATTCGACGCGGCTGCCGACCCGGCGATGTTCCCGGGGGCCGGCCCGGCGTGGCAGGTGGCGAAGCTCTATGCCAGCGGCTGGTCGTCCCGGCGGGTTTTGGCCATGCACGAGAAGTTCGGGGAGTTGGGGCTCGAGTCGCCGTTCGAGGATGGGTGGCTGGAGCGCGCCCGTCGGCCCGGCCCGCCGGAGACCACGGTGATCGACGTGTCTGGGTTTGCCGACGTGCGCCGCCGTGCCCTGCTGGCGCACCGCACCCAGGTGGACCCTGGGTCGCGGATGTGGTTCGGGTTGCCGCCCGAGGTCCTGCAAGAGGTCCACCCGATCGACGAGTACCAGCTGTTGCGCACGGCGCCGGGTTGGGTCGCCGACCTGCCGTACCCGCTGGGTGCCGGGTCAGTGGAGGATGACCTGTTCGCCGGGGTGCAGGAGTGGGAGGACGCTGGCGGCGTGCCCTCGGTTCCGGGCCGATGACGTTCGGCGGGAGCGGTGCTCGATGAGTGGCGGCGAGGTCGGCGGCACATGAGCCGCTGGCTGTCCGAGGCATGGTTCGAGGATGTCCGCCGGGTGGTGGCGGATGCTGGGGTGGGATGCGCCGGCCTGGCGAGCGTTGGCGCACCCGATGCACCCGTGCACCCGGACGGCATGCGGGTCCACGTCGTCGTCACGGGAGTTGCTGACGGCGATGTGCGATGGTCGTGCACAGTGCAGGATGGGTCGATGACCGTCGCCGGGCCGGGCCCGACCGGTCGGGCTGACGTGGTGGTCACCATCAGCGTGGATAACGCTAGGCGGGTGCTCTGCGGGGATCTCGGGCTGTCGTCCGCCTACATGCAGGGACTGGCCAAGGTCGAAGGGCGGACTGGCGCCGTTCTGGACCTGCTCGCCTGCAGCGCAGGGGAGCGGTTTGGTGTCGTGCGGTCGGCGGTTGCGGGCATCACCGAGGATTGAGCCGGCTTGGCGCCGGAGAGCCAGGCGTCGTGCTGGCCGGGTGGAGAACGCCGGCCGTGCACAGTGGATCGGTGCGATCGTGTCGCCCAACATCGTTCAAGCGGTCACGTATGGAGCGTGACCAGGGACGACACGGACCTTCGCAATGCGCGTGACTGCTCACGGGCGGCGAGGGGGTGAACGGCTGGACAGCGGGGTGGCTGGACAGCGGGGTGGCTGGACAGCCGGGAACCCAGGCTGTGGGCCACCCAGGTCACCGAAGGTGGAACGGTGCCGCCGATGGACTGCTGGCCCCAGTTCCGCCGAGCCACGTCAGGTGGATGGCGCCGACGCTGTCGGCCAGCACAAGCGCCACCATGGTGGCGACGGCCAGTACGAGCACGGCGGTGAGGACCGGTCGGATCCGGACGAACGTCGATGGTGCCGTCCTGGATGCAATGGCCGGCCTGGCTGCGTCGCCGTCGGTTGGCTCCTCGGCGAGCTCCTGTTCGGCGGAGCGGCTGCTCGCATCGCTGCCGGCGACGGACGACTGGTAGCCGAGGGCAGCTGGTGCGCGGGGCCGACCGCGCCTGGGGGCGCCGGCCACCCCATGGAGCGGCGTGGGCGGGGATCCAATTGCGGGTCTGGTGGGGCCGGTCATCAGGCCGTCCGGAGCGAAGCGCCGGAGGGCAGTGGCGACGGTGGCGGGGGCGACCTCCGGCAATCGAAGCCGGTACGTGGCCCGGTCTGTCCGGATCAGGACGACGGTGCCAGCCCCGGCGGCGGGAGCGGTCCCTGGGGTTCTGGTGGTGCTGGGGGTTCGGACCCCGGCGGCGGGAGCGGTCCCGGGGGTGGGGGTTCGGGCGGATTCGGGGGTTCCGATACGTGCGATCGTCGCTGACCGGACGGCGATGGATCGCACAGTGGTCCATCGCAGGGTGCGCCAGTGCTCTTCGGCGCCCGGCGAGATGGCTGGCGGAGCCAGGGCCAGGCCTCTGCGGTCGACGTGGACCGCAAGGTCGACGATGTCGGGCCGGTCGGCGGCACCGATGAGCGTGGCGCCGGCCCAAGCCCAGGCAGGCGATTCACCGACCGGCTGCCGTTCGTCGGCGGGATCGTCTGTGGTGGAGGACGGCCCGACGACGGCACTTCCAGATGGGTCGGCGACCTCGACGACCTCGGCGGCCACGACCGTGCTCGTCATGGGACAGGCCGTGGCACGGGAGTGGGCCTGCTCCGGCGCATGAGGTCCCGCAAGGGCCGATAGCCGACGAGTGTGATGCCGCAAGCGGCGATGGCGTCGCCGAGAGCAGGGTCGGACACGAGGAGGCGGTGGTCGTCGACCCGCGCAGACCAGTCCGGGGTCATGGCCCGAAGCTCGGGGCTGTCCACCGCTGGGTGCAGTCGCACCTCGGTGACACCAGGGCGCAATCCTGGGAGTGCTTCGAACAGTGCCTGGCGCGCTCCGACGCCGTAGAGCGGCAGGAGGTCGTCGGCAACCACCACGCCGGCTTCGGCGGCGAGCTCGCGGCAAGGGAAGCCGGACGCGGGTGCGTGGGCCGGTCCCGGCAGCCGCATCGGAAGCCCGAATTCGATGGCCAGTTCCAAGTAGACGTCGAAGAACTCGGGACGCCCGGGCACCGCTCCAAGGTGAGCGTCGAGATGGCTGACGTCGAAGCCCCACAGGATCGCCCGCTCCACTTGGGCGCGCAATTCGCGCCGCACCTCGTCTGCGTCGGCGTGGTCCCACAAGTCGGTCACGGTGCGGGGGAAGCCGCCATCACCGTCGAGCAGGGAAGGAGCATGGGTGATCGGCCCCCAGCGGACCAGATCGTGCTCGGCGTTCACGGTCAGATGCACGCCCACGTCGTCGCCGCGGTAGGCGGCAGCTGCTCCTCGGGACCAGGGGCAGGGAACCATCAGGCTGGCGCTGGTCGCCAGACCGCTGCGGAGTGCCTGGTAGATACCCTCGTTTGCGGCGTGGCAGGAGCCGAGGTCGTCTGCGTTCAGGATCAGCAGCTTCCCATCCGCCGGATATCCGAGGCGTTCGACGAGCGTCGCCATGACCACGACGGTAGCGCCCGCAGCGGCATGTGCGGCACAGCCTTCGGTCCGGGACAGGCCATGGCGTCCCTGCACTCAGCTGGCTGCGCTCGGCTGGGCTGGCAGCAGCGCCAGCCGGGGCCGCGGTCCGGAAGCCGCCTGCGCATGCCGCCCGGTTGAGCAGCTGGTCTGAGGTCTGGGGTCCCGGGGTGTTCGCCTGGGGTGGTGGGGGTCTGGGGTGGTGGGAGTCTGGGGTGGTGGGAGTCTGGGGTGGTGGGAGTCTGGGGTGGTGGCCCGGTGCTACGCGGCTGACGGTCGTCTTGCGGTTTGGCCTGCCAGGCTCGAGGAGGACACTGGGGTTGAGGCCGCGCCCACGTCGAGCTGCTGGCCCCGGGCAGAGTCGGGACGACGTAGCGTCGCGCTGCCAGCAGCAGGACAGTCGGCGGCGGTGCGGGCCGGGGCGACACCGTCAGGGGCGGAGCTGTCCGGAATGGGGCCGGCTAACGCTGCACGGGCAGCGGCGACGCCGGCTCGACCGGCTTGGCGGGTCGCCTCGTCCAGGCGCCAGCCCGAGTCGGCGCTGCGGCCGGGTGGCGGCAGGCTCCGGCGTCCGGCGAGGGTGGCACGATGGCGCGCCTGCGCGTTGCTGCTACCGGTGAGCCCCGATCGGGGCGGGACGTTGTCGGGGGAGATCCGCTCGGCCGTGGACCGGTGCGGTGCCCGGGGGCATGCGCCCGTCGGCGAATCGGTGGCAGGTTGCCCCAGCGGGAGCTGCGGTTGTCGCATCACGCTCTCAGGTTCGCGCCAGGGTGTAACACTGAGCTGATGACGCGCATGGGCATCACCGTTCCCTTCGACGACGTGCCATTGGGAGAGCACCACCACTGGTACGAGCTGCTGGCCAATCTTGGGTACACCGACGTGTGGACCGGGGAGAGCAACGGTGCCGACGGGTTCACGCCGCTGGCTCTGGCGGCCGCCTGGGCGCCGGGGCTGCGCTTGGGGACGGCGGTGGTTCCCGTCTATACCCGTGGTCCGGGCCTGCTGGCCATGCAGGCGGCGACGCTGGCGGAGCTCGCGCCGGGAAGGTTCACGCTGGGAGTGGGCTCGTCTTCCGACGTCATCGTGCATCGGTGGAATGCGACACCGTTCGACCGTCCCTACCAGCGGGTGCGTGACACCGTGCGGTTCCTGCGGTCGGCGTTGGCCGGCGACAAGGTCGATGAGCGCTACGAGACCTTCGAGGTGCATGGATTCCGGCTGGCGAGGCCGGTCGAACAACCGCCAGCGATCCTGGTGGCCGCATTGCGGCCCGGCATGCTGCGCCTGGCGGGACGCGAGGCGGACGGTGCCATTCTCAACTGGCTGTCGGCAGACGATGTCCGGCAGGTGGTTCCGGAAGTGGGCGACGGCAAGGACATCGTGGCCCGGATCTTCGTATGTCCGACGACAGATGCCGAGCGGGCCCGGCATGTCGGCCGGATGGCCATCGCCGCATACTTGAACGTCGAGGTGTACGCACGGTTCCACGAGTGGCTGGGGAGGTCGGACGTGCTCCAGCCCATGTGGTCGGCGTGGCGGGCAGGAGACCGCAAGGCCGCCCTGGCTGCCATCCCCGATGGCCTGGTCGATGAGCTGATCGTGCATGGGACGTCCGACGAGTGCCGGGCTCACGTGCAGCGGTACGTGGACAACGGTGTGACGGTGCCGGTCCTCGCTCTGCTTCCCGGAGCCGATGACCTGGAGCAGGCGGTCCGGGCGCTCGCCCCCAGCGTGGTCTGAACCGGGAGCATTGATCAGAGCGACTGCGGGGCCCTTCCAGGATCGGTCAGGCCTGCGGGTGTCTGGACCGGGCGCAGCGTTTCGGGCGGAATGGCCGAGGGAAGGGCCCGCCGCACGGGTGGTCAAGCACGAAGACTGTCGTCGGCCGAGGCGGTCGTTGCCGAGCTCGTGCGCATCGTCTGGCGACCGGCGGGCCTGCGACCGAGGGCCTGCGACCGGGGACCTGCGACCCGGAGGCTGGCGACAGCGGGGCTTTCGACCGGAGCCCTGGGACCGAAGGGCTTGCGGCCGGGACGCCAGCAATCCCATGACACGGGATGTCCGAGGCTGCAGGTGGGCCGGTGGGGTCAGGCTGCGAGGAGCGTGGTGAGCGCTGTGGTGATGTCAGGGGCGACGAACCGGTAGCCGGTGGCGACGAGACGTGCCGGCAGCACTCGTTGGCTGGCCAGCAGCGCTTCGTCGGCAAGCTCGGGCCCGAGCGCCAGCCGCAGAGCTGCCCGGGGTACCGCGAGCAGCGCCGGGCGGTGGACGGCAGCGGCAAGAGCGCTGGTGAAGGTCCCATTGGTCACCGGGTTGGGGGCGGTGGCATCGACCGGGCCCGAAAGCGCCGGCTCGTCGATAGCGTGCAGGATGGCCCCGACTTCATCTGCCAGGGAGATCCAGCTGAGCCACTGGCGTCCGTCTCCCAGCCTTCCGCCCAGCCCGAGGCGGAACAGGGGAAGTTGGCGACCTAGGGCTCCTCCGCCGGGGGAGAGGACCACGCCGGTCCGCAGCAGGACCACCCGCGCCCCAGCCGAAGCGGCTGGTTCTGCCGCCGCCTCCCACGCCCGGCACACATCGGCCAGAAAACCGTGCCCGGTCTCGCTCCGCTCGTCGAGGACCTCGTCCCCGCGGTTGCCGTAGATCCCGATGGCAGAGCCGCTGACCAGGACCGAACCTGGGGCAGATGCTGCCAGTGCTCGTGCCACCAGGTTGGTGCTGCGGACACGGCTGCCGAGGATCTCCGCTTTGCGCTGTGTGCTCCACCGGTGGTCTGCGATCCCGGCCCCGGCCAGGTGGACGACGGCGCTGGCGCCGGTGATCGCGGCGGGATCGATGGAACCGGCGGCAGGCTCCCATTGCGATTCGCTCGGGCCCTGGGGCTCGTGCCGCACAAGCAGCGTGACATCGTCGCCGCGCGCGCGCAGTGCTGCCACCACGGCACGACCGATGAGCCCGCTGGATCCCGTGACGACGACCCTCATCGCTGCTCTCCAGTTCGCCGCTCAGCCACCTGTACCGAGCTCGGCCCGAACCTTGGCGTCGGCGTCGCGGACCTTGGTGGCCATGGCGGTGCGCAACGCCTGCAGGCGGTCAGACACCTCGGGGTCCGACAGTCCGAGGATACGCGCGGCGAGCAGGCCAGCGTTGCGAGCGCCGTTGACGGCAACGGTCGCCACGGGCACGCCGGCTGGCATCTGGACCATGGCCAGGAGCGCGTCGAGCCCGCCGAGGCTGCCCACCGCGATCGGAACGGCGATGACCGGCAACGGCGTGACGGCTGCGAGCACACCGGCGAGGTGTGCGGCGCCGCCGGCCCCGGCGATGATCGTCGTGATGCCGCGGCTGGCAGCATCGCGGGCGAAGGCCAGGGCTTCATCGGGCGTGCGGTGGGCGGACAGTATCCGGACCTCTGACGGGATGCCCAGCTCGGTCAAGGCCTCCACGGCCGGGCGCATCAATTCCAGGTCGGAAGCGCTTCCCATCACCACGGCGACGGTCATCGTCTCTGCTCCTCGTCGGTCGAGCCCGGTCGGGCTTCGGTCGGTTGGGTGTCGTGCCGACAGATCATGCTGCCAGCTGCTGGTCGTGGGGCTGCTGGTCGTGGGGCTGCTGGTCGTGGGGCTGCTGGTCGTGGGGCTGCTGGTCGTGGGGCTGCTTGTCGTGGGGCTGCTGGTCGTGGGGCTGCTTGGGCTTTCCCGTCGTGGAAGATGGGCGTCGGAATGTGGGATCGCTGCAGGTGGGGCAGAGCTGCTGCGTTCTCCTTTCTGCGTCAGGCGGAACGCACCAGCGTGCGACGGTGGACGGAAACGGCGTAGTCGCCGCCTCGGAGCTCCTCGCCTTCCCAGGTCCCCCACCGGTCCACCAATTCGAACCCGGCAGTGCTGCAGGCGCCGTCGTAGGCAGCCAGGTCGACGAGGTGCGCTCCTGGTCCGTCGCCCAAGGTGGCACCGAGCGGGAGCGTCGGTCCGAGGCGGAACCCGGCCACCAAGAGCCCCCCGGGCCGCAGTGCCCGGCGGATGTTGGCCAGCACGGCGGGAAGAACGCCTGGCCGGAGGAAGAGGACCACATTGCCGGCAGCGAGCGCCAGGTCGGCGCCGAGGTCGTCACGGTGGAGATCCGACAGGTCGGCGAGCTCCCACGACGCCTCGGGCGCTTTTGCCCGGGCCGCGGCAAGCATCTCCGGGTCGACGTCCACGCCGTGCGTCCGGTACCCGCGCCGCGCCAGCTCCACGGCGATTCGCCCCGTGCCGCAGCCTGCGTCGAGCACGGTGGCCGGTGGGCCGCCGAGCAGCCGGTCGACGAGATCGGCTTCGCCGTGCAGGTAGCGGCCCTCGCTCTCCAGACGTTCGAACCGAGCGTCGTAATCGATCCCTCTGCAGCCCACGTGGGCAGGCTACCGTGCTGATGTCGCCGGCTGTCCGGGGAACCGGGCACCGGTGTGGGCCCCGGTACATGGCGGCGGTTCTGGTGGAGCGATGTGGACTGTCGGGCTCGCCCGGCGCATGGGGATCATCGGGCCCACCGAGCGTACGACGACAGCCGGGTCCACCCGGCACAAGGCAGGGGAGGTTCCATGCAGATCGGCCTGGGGCTCGACACGTCGGGGTCGCTCGACGACGTGGCAGATCGAGCGGCGGAGCTCGCCGCTACCGGGGTGCGGACACTGTGGGTCAACCAGATCTTCGGCTGGGATGCCCTGACACTGCTGGCGGTCATCGGGCGTGTCGTTCCCGGTGTCGGCTTCGGGACGGCGGTGGTGCCGGTGCAAGCCAGACACCCTGTGGCCACCGCTGCGCAGGCCCTGACGGTGCAGGCAGCCATCGGAGGGCGCCTGACCCTGGGCATCGGCCTGTCGCACCAGGTCGTCGTGGAGAACGTGTTCGGGACCGCGTGGGACCGACCCGCCCAGTACATGGAGGAGTACCTGCAGGTGCTGATGCCGCTCTTGGCTGGCGAGCAGGTCGGCTTCCAGGGTGAGCTGGTGCGGGCAACGACGTTCGGGCCGCTCGAGATCCAGGGCGTCCCGGCACCGAGGGTGCTGGTCGCCGCACTCGGGACGCGGATGCTGGGGATCGCCGGCCGCCAGGCCGCTGGAACGGTCACCTGGATGGTCGGGCGCTCCACGCTGGCCGACCACATCGTGCCGACGATCACGGCTGCTGCGGTGAACGCGGGTCGGGGCTCACCTGAGATCGTGGTGCATTTGCCGGTGTGTGTCACGTCGGACGTCGCGGCGGCGCGCGAGCGGGCCGCTTCGACGTTTGCCGTGTACGGGACGCTGCCGTCGTACCGGGCGATGCTCGACCGGGAGCAGGCGGCCGGCCCGGCCGAGGTGTCCTTGGTGGGCGACGAGGACACTGTTGCCGCGGCGATCGCCGAGCTGGCCGAAGCGGGCGCCACGGCGTTCGGCGCGGTCGCGTTCGGCACACCAGCGGAACGGGAACGGACGCACACGCTCATGGCGGCCTTGGCCAGCGCCCGGTGAGCGTTCCCACTCGGTCCGGAGCGACAGTGCCGGAGGTGCGTCGGGGCCGGCGGTGTGTTCATCAGGGGGCTCGGCCGGCGTGCCAGGGGCTTCGGGCCTGGCCGGAATGCTGGTCGCTTGGCGCGTGTTGAGCTGAGCATGGATCTCGGCTCGTTTGCGCTCACGTACGACTACCGGTGCCCGTTCGCCCGCAACGCTCATGAGCACGTCGTGGCCGGTTTGCGGGCCGGTGCGCCGTGGGACGTGCGGTTCGCTCCGTTCTCTCTCTCCCAGGCCCATGTCGAGGAGGGCGAGGTCCCGGTGTGGGACGACCCGGCGCGCAAGCCCGATCTGCTTGCCGTATCGGCCAGCTTGGTGGTGCGCGAGGAACGGGGGGACCGGTTCGTCGACGTCCACGCGGCCATGTTCTCCGCGCGCCACGATCAGGGCCGTGACCTCCGGGACCCGGCGGTTGTCCGCGACGTTCTGCGCGCGTGCGACGTGGACGGCGACGCCGTGCTGGCTGCCGTGCACGACGGGTGGCCTGTCGAGCTGTTTCGCAAGGAGCACGAGGCCATGGTGGCCGAGCACCAGGTCTTCGGGGTGCCGACGTTCGTCGTTGGTGATCAGGCAGCCTTCGTCCGTCTGATGAGCCGACCGGCAGGGGATGGCCACATCGCTCGGGTGACGATCGATCGTGTGCTGGCCCTCGTGGGCGGGGTCCCGGATCTCAACGAGCTGAAGCACACGACGGTCCCGCGCTGACCAGCGCATTGCCGGGCAACCTGCCGCCCATCCTTGGGAGTGGCCTGCGGTCTGTCGCCGAGCCTGAGACCGCAGGCCGGGCGGGTGAACGATCTGCTGATCGATGCGCCGGCAACCGGCACTGGTCGGTGTCACAACAGCCCGGATCAGCCGAGTCGGCGGTGAGAGCCGGTCCGATCCTGCGGCAGTGGGAACTGACCGTGGTTCGCGACGTCAGCCGCCGGCGGCGAGCGGCACTGATGGGGTTGGCAATTCGACCGGACCGCCCGCCGATCGCGCCACGGTGGGCGTATCGGTGTCCGCCATCTCGTCCATACCGATCGGCCCATCTGCCCGCCCAGCAAGGAATTGCTGCATGATGGCGTTGTCGCTGGTGGTCATCTCCTCCTTGGAGCCGAAGGCGACCAGCCGCGACCGGAACAGCAGGCCCATGTAGTGGGCGGTACGCATGACTGATTCGATGTTGTGGGTGATCACGAAGAAGGTGGCGCCGGTCTCGCGCTGGGCGGTGTTCACCAGGTCGTCGAGGTAGGCGACCCGGACCGGGTCGAGTCCCGAATCGGGCTCGTCGAACAGGATGATCTCGGGTTCGAGTATCAGCGCGCGGGCAAGTCCGGCGCGTTTGCGCATGCCCCCCGAGACTTCGCCAGGAAGTTTGTGCAGGTGTGCCACCAGGCCGACGAGCTCGGCTTTCTGCAGGACGATGGCTCGGATCTCGCGCTCGGTCCTGCGGGTGTGCTCGCGCAGCGGGAAGGCGATGTTGTCGTACAGGGGCATGGAGCCGAAGAGGGCACCGTCCTGGAAGAGCACACCGAACTTCCTTCGGATCCGGAAGACGTCGCGCTCTCGGACGCCCACGATCGGTTCGCCGTCGACGAGGACCTGGCCGGATTCGGGGCGAAGCAGCCCGATGACGACCTTCAGGAGCACCGACTTGCCGGTGCCCGACGGGCCGAGGACTGCCGTGGTCTTGCCCCGGGGGACGTCGAAGGTGATGTCCTGCAGGACGGTGTGGCCGCCGAACCGCTTGGTGACGCCCTGGATGGAGATGATCGCATTGGATACGGCGCGCACATCCCGGGAACGTCTGTCCGGGTCGAGACTTGCGCGCTCAGCGACCTGGGCGTCGACCGGTGTGACCCGGGCGGGGATCAGTGTGGGCCCGGGCAGGGACGCGGGAGCCGGAGCCGTGTGGCTTCCGCCGCCGGTCAGCCTGGGATGGCGGGCGCCGTGCCGGAGCGGTACGGGTTCAGGACGGGCAACCCGAGGACGACCCCAAGGTGGTCGAACCGCCCAACAGCCCCGAAACGGTGGATCCCGCGGTGTCGACCGTTCCCACCACCGTGCACGACGTACCGGACAGGGTCGAAGAGCCCGGCACGGTGGACGATCCCGAAGAGGTGACCGAACCCGACCCCGTGCCGCCCGATCCGGTCGTGCCGGCCCCGGACGAGCCCGAGCTGCTCGTGCCCTGCAGGGCGGTGCCCGCGGGAGCGTGCAGGTTGGTCACGCCGCTGGTCACGGTGGAGGGCAGGGTTCCGACGGCGGTGCCGATGGTGGTGGTCAGCGGGCTCACGGCGGACAGTGCCCCAGGCAGGCTGCTGCCCACGGACTGCACCGCGTTCCCGACGGTGCCGGTGACGCCGCCGAGCGCGGTGCCGATCGTCGATCCGAACTGCTGCACCGTCGCGCCCAACCCGCTGGTACCCTGTGCCAGCGACCCTACGGTGACTCCGAGAACGCCGATCGTCGACGACAGCCCCTGCACGGTGGCGCCGATCGCGCTCCCGGCCCCGCCGAGCACCCCAGCTGCCGGTCCCGGCAGGCCGACGCCAGCAGGGGCGGAGCTGCTGCCACCCAGCGAGGACGATCCCGTGGACGCGGGGTGCGCCGTCGTCGTCCTGGCATGCGAGCCAGCCGGCGACGTGCCGTGGAATGCGGGCGTGACGGGTCGTGTGGTGAACGGGGCCGGGGCCGGGGCGGCGCGCAGGACGTCGCCGGTCCGGGCCACCGGCATCACCGTCGTGGGCCCCGCGGCCGTCGATGCCACCACGGCTGCGGAGACGGCTGCGGCTGTCCCGATGGCGGCGGCTGTCGTCCATACCCCGCTGTGGGCCAGCCGTCGCCCACCGGCCGCAGCGGACCGCAGCAGGCGCCGCAGCGCTGCGAGCGCCATGGCACCGCCAAGGACGCCTGCTGTGCGACCGTCGTTGCCGGCGAGGGCGGTGAACTCCCGTTTGAGTGCCTGGCGCGCCCGCCAAAGGAGGGTTTCGATGGCGGTGATGCCTACGCCTTCATGGTCGGCGATGCGCTGGTAGGACCAGCCCGACCCCTCGCGCATCTCCAGGATCCGCTGGTGTCGGTCCGACAGCCGCTGGAAGGCCTGCGCCACGAGGTCCGAGTCGACCGCCGCCAGCACCCGGTCCTCGCCGGAGTCCTCGATACTGGCCATGTTGCTCTGGTGGAAGTCGGCAACTGGGGTGGACCGTGTTCGCCGACGCGCGATGTCGGTGCAGAGGTGGGCGGCGATCACCGACAGCCACGGGTAGAAGCGGCGGTCGCCGGCGAAGCTGGGAAGTGCGCGCCACGCTCGGGCGAATGCCTCCTGGGCGACGTCCTCTGCTTCGTGGGTGTCCTGGAGACGATGGAAGCAGAACCGGTAGAGGCGCCGGTAATAGCGCTGGTAGAGATCGTCGAAGGCGCTGCGGTCCCCGGACTGAGCCCGTTCCACCAGCGCTCGGTCTCGTTCGAGATCGACGTCGTCGTCGAGCGCCAGCCCACGCCCACCGGGCATCTGCCCGGTCATCAGTGTTGTCACCCCCCGAACCCCCTGTCCTGTCCTCTGGATCGCTGTGGCCTCGTGGCGCCGTCGAGCGGTCGTCACACGAGCACGAGGAGTGTGGAGCGCCCCCCGTGATCGCGCTGGGTGCGTTGTCTCCCCATTCGGCTGCTTCACCACTAAGAGTACACATTCAGCAGCCGATGTCCATCGATCTGTCGGTCATCCACATATGCACGCTACGTGATGGTGAAGGCTCACCGTAGGCGTGAAACGTTGTTGGGGGAGCGCATCTGATTGCCTGTGCAGTCACGACGATGCGTTCCAAACCTGGGCACATGAACAGGAGTTTACGGAGCGTTGTCCGGCAAATTCGTGACGAGGTCCGCAAGGCTGCGCGCGTTGCGCGGTTACCGAACTGACGAAGCGTCGGCCGACGCCAATCTCGGGGGGTCGGTCCGCAGCGCGGTGGCGGGATCATGAGCGAGCAAAGGACCGGATGACGATGGCGCGAAACCACGAAGCGACGGTGCTGGCGAGGGGCGGGCAGCAATGCCAAGGCTGCAACCGGGACCGGCATGGCGACCGAGACCGAGGTCGGAGCCGACGGTGGGCCCGGTTGGGCGCCATCGGCGCGGTGGTCACCACGATGCTCGTGGTGGCCACCGGCGGGGTAGCCGGCGCATCGTCACCCACGTACACCGCCAAGGCGACGTCCGCCGGAGCGGAGATCGACCTGTTCGGCACGCAGGTGACCGGAGGATCGGCCACCGTCGTTGTCGACACCTCCTCCCCGTCGGTCACCGCACAGGGTTCGGGGTCCCTGACGCCGGCGCTCGTCGAGAGCCGGACCGCCACGGTCACCACCGATGGCAGCTCCCAGGTGGAGCCGAAGTCCTGTTCGCAGGGTGGCGCGCTGCCTGGTGGCATGCCGGTCGATCTGAGCCTCGGGCTTGCGTGCGCCTCGGCGTCGGCCAACCTGTCCGCTTCGAACCTTCCGTCGGGCTCCGCTTCGGGCGGCCTGGCCGGGCTCGATGTGAGCGTCGCCGGATTGCTCGAGCAGATCATCCAGAGTGGCGGGAACCAGCTGTTCGCCGCCCTGCAACAGGTCTTGGGCCAGCTGAACGGCACGCCGCTCGGGAGCGGCACCACCGCGTGCCCGAGCGCTTCGGGCGGCTCGGGAAGCTCGAGCGTGTCGTCGAACCCCTTGTCCGGCCTGTCCGGCAGCGGAGCGGGAAGCCCGCTCAGCACGCTCCTCGGGACACTCGGCACCTCCGGGAGCCCGCTCTCCACCCTGCTCGGTTCGCTCGGTCTCGGGTCGGCGACATCGGGCAACCCGCTGTCAGGCCTGACCGGAGGATCTGGTGGGTCGGCGCCGGCAGCAGGGGCGCTTGGCAACCTGCTCGAAGGTTTGTGCCAGACGCTCACCAACGTCCAGAACGTGGTGAAGCAGGCCCAGGCACCCCAGACCCTGGTGGTGAAGCTCGGTCCTGCCGCTGCCTCGATCACCGGGACGGACCCGAACGCGGCGACGGCCACCGCCAGCGGCTCCACGGCCGACATCCAGGTGCTGCCAGGCGTGGGCTGCACCGCCTCGAGCCTGGCGGCCTGCATAGCCGACCCGAGCGCCTACGCCGCCCCGCTCATCGAGATCCAGGTGGCCCCGGCCAAGTCCGTCGACACGTTCGACGGGACGTCGTGGACGCCGACGAGCACCGGGTCACTGGCCACCATCGACCTGAACATCCCCGGCTTCGCACAGTCGATCTCACTGGCCGCCGGCCAGTCGCAGGACCTCCTGGCCGGCACCCCGCTGGAGACCGTCATCGACCTGGGCTCCGCCTCGACCAGCGGCACCGTCGGCTCGGCCAACGGTGCCACCGTCGACCTCCTCAAGGGGGTGAGCGGCGGGATCCTGCTCAACCTTGGCCAGGCGACCACGACGGCTGCGACCGGCTCGGTGCCGCCGGCCACGCTCGCCGGTGGTTGCGCCACCACCAACACCTGCGCCCAGACCTCGCCGGGCAGCCCCCAGGTACAGGCCCTGGCCTCGTCGCCCACGGCGGTGCACACCGGCGAGTGGTGGTCGGGATCCCTCCCGATCCTGGCCGGGCTGGCCGCCCTTGGCGGTGGCCTCATCGGCTGGCCCCGGCTGCGCCGCATCTCGGCGATCGCTCGGCTCCTGGCACGGGCACGCCGATGAGCCGTTGGGCGCGGGTCCTCGTCGGCCTGGCGCTCGTCTGGGGGGCTCTCGGTGCGCTCGGCTACCGCTTGGGGTGGGAGATCCACGCCAAGCGAGGCCAGAGCACGCTGCTCGGCTCGGCTCGGACGGTGGTGCACGAAGCGGCCCAGTGCAGTGGCACCCCGATCACGCCTTCCACGGACGGTGTCCTCGCCGGCGTGCTGTCGATCCCGAGCCTCGGTGTCACGGCGCCGGTGGAGAGCGGGACGACCGACACCGTGCTCAACGTGGCGGTAGGCCACTTCGACGGCACGCCGTGGCCGGGATCTCCCGGGACTGCGGCCATGCTGGCCCATGACGTCAGCTACTTCGCCCGGATCGACCAACTGAGGCCCGGTGACCGTATCCGCTACCAGTCAGGGTGCGTGTCGGAAACCTTTACGGTGGTGGGCCACCAGATCGTCCGAGACGGAGCACCGCTGCCGCCCGTGGCGGGAACGGCGATGGTCCTCGACACCTGCTGGCCCACCGACGCCCTGTGGTACACGCCGGACCGGTATGTGGTCGAGGCGGTCGAGTCGGGCATCGACGTCGGTTCGCCGGGGATGCCGTCGACGCCGATGACGTCGCTTCCCACCGGCTTCACCACACCGGCGCCAGCCGGTTTGCAGGCCACGGGGCTGAGCCTGGTGGACAACGAGGAACCCATGGGGACGATGGCGATCGGCGGTACACCTTCGGCCCGCTGGTCCCAGTCGCCGGCTCCGCTGGCGCTCGAGTCGGCTGCCCTGGCCGCCTACTTCGGCGCGTACCACGCTGCCACCCGGGACAACGGGTCGTGGTGGTCGGCGGTGGCACCCGGTGTGCCGACGCCGGTCGCTCTGATCGGTGCCACGCCGGTGCTGTCACGGGCCTCACCCCTCGACATCACCATTGATGCCGTCGGCGACCGGGCTACTGGGATCACCTTGAACACGGTGCTGCCCCTGTCAGGCGGCAGCGCACCAGGCACGTATCGAATGACCGTGACCGAGGCCGTGCATGGCACGACCGTGGTCATCGCGAGTTGGGAGGTCAGCCATGACTGACGGCATCCTTGGTCTCACCTTGCAGGAGGTTCTGGGCGGCTCGGTGGCCGTTCCCGCCGACGCCGCCGCCGTACACCGGCGTTGGCTGGGGCGCAGCAGCATGGTGGTAGGTGGCGTGGCCAGCCTGGCGGTGGGCGCCATCCTCGGTGGCGTCCTCGAAGGCATCCCGGTGGTCCTGCAGCCGCCGGCCACCGCGGCGGGGGCCGGATCGATATCGCCCCTGCACCGCCATGCTCTCGGGTCGGTGGCGGACACAGCGGCGAGGGCGCTGGCGGTGCCGGCTGCGGCGCACCCGCACGTCACCACGCCGGCACCGGTGACGCGCAGCGCCACCTCGGCGTCGCCCTCGCCCGCCACCGGCGGCGCGGCGGACGGGGTCGGGACGCCACCGGTTGTCAGCTCGGTGCCGAATGGGTCGGGCGGGGGCTCGGTGCTCTCCGAACCAGCGCTTCCGGTTCCAGGGTTGGGCACGGGCGCCACGTCGTCCCCGGCTCGGAGCACCACGGCGGGTTCGGCGTCGGCGTGCTCCCCGTGCCAGGCGGCAGCTCCCGTGACGAGCACACTGCTGCAGGCTGTCTCGACCATCCCGGTGGTCGGCGGGATCCTGTCAGGCGTCGTCGGCACGGTGGGCACGGGCACGGGCACGCTCGGCACCGCCACGCAGGGCCTCGTCTCCAACGGCGCCGGCCTCCCGGGCTCGAGCAGCCTCGCAGGCGTGTCCGGTTCCGCTGGGACGGCCGGCGGCGGCCTCGCTCAAGTGGCTCGAGCGCCCCAGCAGACGGCTGGCACCGTTCCTGCCGTGGGCGGTGTCATATCGAGCGCCGTTTCGGGCGCTGGAACGCTGCTCGGGGGATTCTGACCCTTACCGGAGCGGGTGTCGTGCCGGTGTGTCGTGCCGACGGTGTGTCGTGTCGGCGATGTGGCCAGCGCCGGTGGGGGTGTCGTGCCGGTGTGTCGTGCCGGCGGTGTGGCCAGCGCCGGTGGGGGTGTCGTGCCGGTGTGTCGTGCCGGCGGTGTGGCCAGCGCTGGTGGGGGTGTCGTGCCCGTCGGGCTGCCACCGGAGCCGGTGTGACCGTCAGACGGCAGGTTCAGGGCATGGCCACGCACGACGAGCATGCCCGGACGGCAGCAGCAAACGACGTGGATCTTGTGGGCGGCTGCTGGTGTGCGTGGGTGCGGGCGCTGTGTTCGGTCAGGTGCGAGGCCGGCGGCGACAGCGGTCCTCTTCGATGGCCCGATGGGACAGGCGACACGCTCGGATCTTTGACCGCAAGGCGACGGTCTGCCTGACGTTCTGCCCCAGAGAAGGTCCACACGAGGAGGAGGTCCGGGCGTCCGCAGTGCTCCGAAGTCGGCGAGCGGCTCGGTGCGCCGGGAAGACGCCGGTCGGATGGGGGAGGGGGGTTCCAGGTGGCTGCTGTGACGACGCCGGCCGGGGTGCTACGGGGCAAGGTCGACGGTGGGCTTCGTGAGGTCGGCGCGATGTTCGCTGTGGCCTTGGAAGCGCTGCGCCTGCTGTTCCGCCGTGGCCTGCCGTTCCGAGAATTCGTCGACCAATGCTGGTTCCTTGCCAGAGTGACGACGCTGCCCCTCATCCTGGTGTCGATCCCCTTCGGCGCGGTCATCGCCCTCGAGGTCGGCGGCCTGCTCCAGCAGATCGGTGCCCAGTCCCAGCTTGGGGCGGCCATGGTACTGGCCGTGGTCCGCGAGCAGGCACCCGTCGCCACCGCGCTGCTCATCGCCGGGGCCGGTGGCTCCGCCATGTGCGCGGACCTGGGATCGCGACGGATCCGTGACGAGCTCGACGCCATGCAGGTGATGGCCGTCGATCCCATCCATCGGCTGGTGCTGCCCCGCCTGCTGGCTGCCATGGTCATCGCCGTCCTGCTCGACGCGGTCGTGAGCGCGGCCGGGATCCTCGGCGGCCTGTACTACGGGGTCCACTCCATCCACATCACCGAGGCCAGCTTCTTCTCCACCTTTTCGGAGCTCAGCCAGCTCGCCGACCTGTGGGTCGCCCTGGCGAAGGCAGCCGTCTTCGGTCTCCTGGCGGCGATGGTCGCCTGTTACAAGGGTCTGTACGCGAAGGGCGGTGCCAAGGGCGTGGGTGACGCGGTCAACCAGGCAGTCGTTATCACCTTCATCTTGTCGTTCGTCGTGAACTTCGTCGTCACCGTCGCATACTTCAACTTCATCCCGCAGAAGGCGATCTGATGGCTGCTGCCCCGCCGCCTGCTGCCCCGCCGCCTGCTGCCCCGCCGACAGCGGTTCGGCAGGCGTCGACCGTGGCCGATCCCACGCAAGCGGTGCTTGTGGGCAGGGTGCGACCAGGGTCGCGAGAGCGGGTCCGTCGGCGGGTCAGCAATGGCACCACCGCCGTCGCCGACCTGGTAGCGCTGGTGGCGGACCAGGTGACCTTCTACCTCAGGATCCTGTGGTCACTGCCCCGGGGACTCCGGCACCGCAAGGAGATCACCGCTCTCATCACCGAGATCGCCATCGGGCCCGGTGCGCTGGTGATCGGCGGCGGGATGTTCTTCGTGGTGATGAGCATCTCGTTCTTCACCGGCACCGAAGTCGGGCTCGAGGGTTTTGCCGGCTTGCAGCAGATCGGAGCTCAGGCGTTCACCGGGGTCATCTCGTCGCTGGCGAACACCCGGGAGATCACCCCGCTTGTCGCCGGCGTGGCCCTGGCCGCGCAGGTCGGCGCCGGCTTCACCTCGCAGCTGGGCGCCATGCGGATCTCCGAGGAGATCGACGCCCTCGACGTGATGAGCGTCGACAGCTTCACCTACCTGGTCACGACCCGGGTATGGGCGGCGCTGGTCTGCATGATCCCGCTGTACCTGGCCGCCCTGTTCGCCAGCTTCATTGCCACCCAGATCGTCGTCACCTGGTTCTTCGGCCTGTCGCTCGGGGTCTACCTCCACTACTTCCACCTGTTCCTGCCACCGATCGACATCGCCTATTCGTTTGTGAAGGCGCTGGTCTTCACGGTGGCCGTCACCATGATCCACTGCTACTACGGCTACCGGGCCACCGGCGGACCGGCTGGTGTCGGCGTGGCTGCCGGTCGGGCGATCCGCGCCTCGATCATCACGGTGGTGCTCCTGAACCTGCTGCTGTCCACGCTGCTGTTCGGCGGGGTGAATGCCACGGCCAGGCTGGTCGGATGAGACGGTGGCTGCGGCAGCTGCTGGTGACTGTCCTGGCGGTCGCCGTGGGCGTCAGTGTCGTCGTGGTGGTGGTGCGGTCCTCCGACGGCGCGTTCGGAGGGTCCTACGAGCTGACTGGCTCGTTCGCCCAGGCCGGTCACGGACTGCAGGCCGGCTCCGAGGTCGCGTACCGCGGCGTACAGGTCGGGCGGGTGACCACCATCGTCCTGCACCGGGGTCGGGCTGCGGTGACCATGGCCATCAATCCGTCGTTCCGGGTCCCGGCGGACGCGGTGGCCACCATCGAGCCGATCAACGTGTTCGGGGCCGACGAGGTGTCGCTCTCCTTCCCCGTTCCCACGGGCGGTTCCGCGTTGGGAGCGGGTGGCACCATCGTCCACACGGCGCTGGCACCCGGGCTCGGCAGCCTGTTCGCGGCGGCGGCCCCGCTGCTGCGCCACGTCGACACCACGGACCTCTCCACCGTCGTCGCCAACCTGGCCCAGGCATCGGCGGGGGAAGGCCCGACCATCCGGGCCAGCATCGACGAAGGGGCCAAACTTGCGGCCTTCCTCGACCAGACCCTGCCCGCCCAGATCGCCGCACTCGACTCCCTCAACGGGTTCGCCGGAGCCATCGGGCCTACCGCCGGGTCCATCGACGCCATCAGCGCTTCGGCGAACCAGCTGCTGCCGACGTTCGATGCCAACGCGGCCGCCTACCGAGCGCTCCTGGCCGACCTCACTCCTTTCGCCGACAACCTGGCCCAGTTCCTGTCCGCCTACCACCCCGACATCCAGGCACTTCTGGCGAACGGCGACGACATCGCCCGCCTGGTGCTCGCTCGGCAGCAGGACATCGGCACGCTCATCTCCGGCTTGGCGATGTACGAGACGAAGATTGGGAGCGCGGTGGACCCTGCGGAGACGCTCCCGAACGGCAGCGGCTTCGTCTACTTCGACACGTTCGTGTCGCTGGGCAACCTCGACCAGTTGGTGTGCAGCCTGCTCGACCCGCAGCTGCCCGGCTCGGCGTTCCTGGCGCCCCTGCAACAGGCGCTCACCGGCGCCGGCACCCCCTTCCGTTGCGGCAGCCCATCAGCAGCCACCGCGCCGTCGGGAGGCTCCGGGACCACCCCTGGCGCCTCGCTGCCGGTGTCCCAGGCAGCGCGCAAGCTGTCGACCAGCCTGTACGGGCAGTGGGGCGCGCCGTCGCCCAGGGGAACCGGATCGGCGGGGTTGGGTGCCCCAGCCAGTCCGAGCACCGGTGCCTCGTCGGGCACCGGCGCCGCCGGGACCTCGACCGGCGGTGCCGGTTCAGGTTCGTCGGGTGCCGTGCCGGGAAGCTCGGGTCCGACCAACGTGTTGCGCACCCTCCTCGGGGGGCTGCTGTGAGCATGGCGCTGCTGGGCCCGGGGAGGGAGCACGGATTCGCTCGGCGCACGCTGTCGCGGCTGCGCATGCGGGTCCGGCGCAGTGGCGTGCTCGAGGCGACCACGTTGAAGGTGCTGACGTTCGCGGTGGTGTGCCTGGTGGTGCTCGCGGTCCTGGCGGCGAAGATCGGGAACTTGAGCTTCTTCTCCCACCGCGTGCAGTACCAAGCGGACCTGGCGAACGCGCTCGGCCTGCAGCCGGCAGCCGACGTCAAGATCGCCGGGGTCACCGTTGGCGTCGTCGACGGTGTGCACGTCGACCGCGCCCACGCGGTGGTGACCTTCTCCGTCAACCAATCGGTGCACTTGCCCACCGACACCCGGGTGGGGTTGCAGTGGCAGAACGTCATCGGCAACCAATACCTCTACCTGTACCCTGGACATGCCGCCTCGAACCTGCGTCCCGGGGCGACGATCGGCCTGGCGTCCGACGTCTCGAGCGCGAGCATCGGTGCGCTGCTGTCGTCGCTCGGGCCGCTCCTCGGTGCCATCCATCCGCAGCAGGCAAACGCTGTCGTCGAGGCGCTGGCCGGCGCGCTCGACGGGAACCAGGCACAGATCAGCAACCTGATCGACTCGGCCGCCTCGGTCTCGCACACCGTCGGGTCGGTCGGCACCCAGGTCGGTCAGGTCATCACCAACCTCGACCAGGTGTTCGGCGCCCTCGCCCGGCGCAGTGCCGACATCGGGGCCCTGATCGACAACCTGCAGACAGTCAGCCAGTCGCTTGCCGCCAACAACTCGACGCTGGACCGGACCGTCGCCAACCTCGGAACGGTGGCAGCCGAGGTGGCGACACTCGTCAGCAGCACGCACGGGACGCTGACGACGGCCATCGACAACCTGCAGTCGGTCTCCGGGATGGTCCAGCAGCACGACACCGCACTGGCGAACGGCTTGTCGGGTCTGGGCGCGGGGCTGGCGCCCTACACGGAGGTCACGAACTACGGCCAGTGGTTCCAGGTGAAGAGCGTCTACACGTGCCTGGCCAGCCAAACGACCTGCACCTATGACGACCCCACCAGCCCGCCGGCAGGGTCTGGGCTCTTCGGGGGACCGCCGGTCCCCGGGCTTCCCAACCCGCCGGCTCCGATCGGCGGAGGCTCCGGTACGTTGGGAACCGCAGGTGCCGGCGGTCCCGGTGGGGGCGCCACTTCGGCTGCTGGTCCGCTGTCTGGAGCTGGTGCGCTGTCGGCGCTCTTTGGACCACTCGCCGAGCCGAGTGGATCGGGGGGCCTGCCGTGAGGTCCTTCGTCGAGCGCAATCCCGCCCGCATCGGGCTGGTCGTCATCGTGACGGCACTCGCGTCCGTGGGCGCGGTGCTGACGGTCAACCGCTCGATCTTCACGTCGAGCTACACGGTGGCAGCCCGCTTTTCCAATGCTGCAGGCATCGGGCCGGGTGCCAAGGTGACACTGGCCGGCGTCGACGTGGGGACAGTGTCGGGCGTGCACCTCGACGGCAATGCTGTGCTCGTCGACCTCGCCGTCAACCAGGGCGTGGTCCTTCCGAGGCGGACGGCCGCGTCGATCGAAGTCGAGACGGTGCTCGGCGTGCTCGACGTGGCGCTGCAGCCCCTGGGCGGCTGGTCGTCGCCGCTGCGCGATGGCGCTCTCATCACCGACACGAGCGTGCCGGTGGAGCTCCAGCAAGTCGAGAACACCGCGGGCAACCTGTTGCAGCAGGCGGACGTGGCCGCGTTCAACAAGCTGCTCACCGCGATCGACGACATCGCCCGGGGCAAGCAGGCCCAGGTCGCCCAGATCGTGCAGGGTCTCGACCGCTTCACGGGAGTGGTCGACGCCAGGAGCACCCAGGTGAGCGACCTCATCGACGCTGCGAACAGGTTGGCGAGCACCGTGGCGGCGCGCGACAGCCAGCTGTCGTCGGTGGTCTCCAGCGTGGACCAGGTC
Source organism: Actinomycetes bacterium (assembly GCA_021803325.1). GTDB lineage: Bacteria > Actinomycetota > Acidimicrobiia > Acidimicrobiales > UBA8190 > JAJZYI01. Next base: position 33,337 of record JAJZLP010000122.1, on the reverse strand, counting down.
GTGCAGGGGCTGGCGGCGCGCTCGTCGGACCTGGCATCGCTCATCCAGCAGACCGACCGGATGGCGAGCCAGACGGCGGCCCTCGTCGGTGGCGACCAACCGCAGGTCCAGCAGCTCCTGGACCACCTGCACGCGGTGCTCGGCGTGGTGGCCCAGCACCAACTGGACCTGGCCGAGGGTGTCGCCTACCTGGACTCGGGTCTGCAGGGCTTCTCGTCGATCGGCTTTTCCGGGTCAGCACCGAACAGTTGGGGCAACATCTATTTCGATCTCCTCGGATCGACCGGGATCGACAGCGTCCTCGGCAGTTGCGGGATCCTCGACCAGGCCCTCAACCAGGTCTTGGGGCCCGACCCGTTGCCCTGCAGCCAACGCAGCGGTCCTGCGGTCACCAGCACGGGCACACCGGTCCAAGCGAACGTGGGCAGCCCCCCGTCGACCGGTGCTCCTCACCTTGCGGCCGGGCCCGCCAGTGGCGGTGGTCCTGCCGTTTCCCGCGGGGCCCTGGGACCGCCGTCGACGACCGCAGGGCCATCGGCGAGGTCCAAGGCATCGAACGGAGCTCTCGGACAGCTCATCGGGCGTCTTTTCGGAGCATGACGATGGACACGACGACGACAGAGATCCCACGTTCCGCGACCGAGGCCGGCGCCAGCGGTGCCTTGAGCATGCCGGTTCCGGCCCGCAGCCGGGCATCGACCGGCGACGGGGCTCGCCGCCGGCAGGGCTCGCGGCTCGTTCGGCTGGCAGCTGTCGGGGTTGTCGCAGCCATCTCGGCGGCGGGGCTCGCCGCCTGCAACGGCGGAGGCAGCTACAGCCTGCGCGCCGTCTTCGCCAACGCGGGGGGCCTGTACCCGGGCAACGCTGTCGACGTCCTGGGCGTCCCCGTCGGGACCGTCACCGCCGTGACGCCACAGGGCAGCACGGTGCTCGTGTCCATGCGTATCGGATCCGGCTATCGCCTGCCGGCAACGGTCGACGCCACCCTGACGAACCCGCAGGTCCTGGGCACGCCGAGCGTCGACCTGTCACCGGGCTATGCCGGAGGCCCGGTCATGGCGGCGGGCGGCGCCATCCCCGAGAGCCGGACGGTCGTGCCGGTGTCGATCAACCGGTTGCTGCTCGACCTGCAACAGGTGCTGCACCAGGTCGACCCGAACGCGGTGGGCGGCGTGGTCCAGAGCCTCTCCCAGGATCTGGCCGGGCAGGGCCGCCGGCTCAACCAGCTGATCGGCCGGGGGGCGGGGACCTTGCAGCTGCTGGCGGACAAGGGCAACACGCTGGGGCAGCTCAGCGGCTCGTTGGCCGCCGTCACGGGAACCCTGCGCCGGCAGACCAGCCAGGTGACCACCCTGCTGCAGGACTACGACACCGTGGCCGGCGTGCTGAGCGCCAACAGCGCACCGCTCGGACAGGCCATCGACGAACTGGCCGTCATGAGCCAGGACCTGACGGCCGTGCTGGCACCCAACGTACAGCCCCTGCAGCAGGACATTGCCACCATCACTCAGCTCGGCCGCACGCTCGACCGCAACCTCCCGACGCTGGACCAGGCCATGGCAGCCGGTGACTCGCTGTTCTCCGCAGCCCAGCGCGCCTACGACCCGACCGCCAACTGGATCAACCTCAACCTCCAGCTCGCCCCAGGCCTGACGGCAGCCACCGAGGTCGGTTTGATCCGCGACCGCCTGGCGGGGATCTGCCGGCGCCTGGCTGCCAACCATGCGGGCTCCTTCACGGCCACCGTGCTGCAGACCTTGCAGACGTGTGGCAATCCGGGATCAGGTTTCTTCGACCCGTTACTCGGCGTCATCCCCCAACTGCTCGACAGCGGCTCACTCGGTGGCTCGAGTGCCCAGCAGCTCCTGGCGGCGGGTGTCGCCCGGATCCCGGGGTTGAGCCCGTCGCAGCGCAGCGCCCTTTCCGCGGTCACCCCAGGGCAGCTGGCGGGGACGGGACTGCCAACCGGGACGCAGCCCGGCGTGCCGGGTACCTCGGGTGCCAACCCTGCCGGGGCCGGGGGCGTCCTGCACCCTGCCCCCCCGGTTCCCGTGCCGTCCTCAGGTGGCGGCCTGCTGGGCGGCCTGTTGCACGGTCTGCTCGGCACCATCGGACGCGTCGGGGACCGGTGGTGATGCCGGTGCGCGGGGTTCGGTCGCTCGTGGGTGTCGCGCTCGCCGGCATGGCGGCGCTGGGTCTGGCGGCGTGTGGATCGGGCGGGGCGGGCACCATCGACACGTCGGCGGTGTTCTCGGACGTCCACAGCCTGACCGCCGGAGCGTCCGTGCAGCTGGCCGAGATCGACGTGGGCAGTGTCACCGGCATCCACCTGCATGGGAACCGGGCCGAAGTGACCATGGCGATCCAACGCAGTGCCCACGTGCCGGCGAATGTCACCGCCGAGCTGGTGCAGACGACCATCCTGGGCCAGTACGTCGTGTCGCTCGTCCCGGGCAGCGGGCCAGCGGGGCTGCTGCGCGATCACCAGGCCATCGGGAACGCCAGCGTCGTCCCGGGGATCCAACAGCTGGTGCAGTCAGGCGCAGCGGTGTTCGGCGCGGTGAACGCCGCGCAGCTGTCGCAGATCATCGCCAGCGGCGCACGGGGGCTGGGGGGCCAGGGACCGCAGCTCCGTTCCCTGCTGGACGACTTCGGTGCCGTGCTGTCGGGCTACGCCACGCAGTCCCGGCAGATCACCTCGCTGGTCGACCGCATGGCCAGCTTCTCCGGAGCGCTCGCCCCCGACTCGTCGGCCAACGCGCAGGCGCTCGCCAACCTGTCGCGGACAGCGGCGACGCTGGCGCAGCAGTCGGGGCAGTTCATCGGCCTGCTCCACTCCCTCGACGCGCTGGCTGTGCAGGGGCGATCCATCCTCGACACGGGACTGCCCCAGCTCCAGGACCAGATCGACTCGCTCGGGGCTGTAGCTGCCCAGCTGCAGGCCCACCAGCAGCAGCTGGCCACGCTGCTCCAGGAGGTTCCGGTGGCCAACCAGAGCCTGTCCGGCGCGTCCTACCACCACTATCTGCAGATCCTCAACAACCTGGTGGTCTGTGGCGTCCCCGCCCTCGGCGGCGGCAGCGCGGCCACCAGCACCTGCAACGGATCGGGGGGCCTGTGATCACCCGCAGGGTCGTCGTCAACCTGGTGGCGTTCGCTGTGGTGACCGTGGTCCTCGTGGGCTACGGCGTCTTCGACCTCCTCGGCAACCCGTTCGCCGCCACCACGACGGTGTCGACGGTCCTGCCCTCCGCGTCAGGTCTGGCGCCGAACTTCTCGGTCACCTACGACGGCATCGACGTGGGGTCCGTCGCCTCGGTCAGTCTGGTCCGTGGCGGTGCCCGGGTGGTGATGACCATCGACGCCGGAGCGCAGGTGCCGGCCAGTGTGGCGGCCAAGGTCGTGATCGGCAACGCGCTCGGCGAACAGGAGGTCGAGCTCGTGCCGCGACCAGGTGGGACGACCTCGGCTTCGGGTGGTGTGGCTTCGGGTGGTGTGGCGGCGAGCGGGTCGGGATCGACTCGTGTGCCGTACGGGCCGGTCGGCCGGGCGACGGTGGCGGACGTCTCCTCGGCTCGCCCGGCTCTGCTGCGCCAGGGGGAGGTGCTGCCTGTCGCACCCGACAGTGCACCGGCGACGGTGGGTGCGGTGGTCGGTGAGGCGACCGCGATCCTACGGGCAGTCCCCGCCGGCTCGCTCAACTCGCTGCTCCACCAGGCGGCGGTGGCCGTGGCCGGCCAGGCGGACAACCTGAAGACACTGGCGTCGGCCAGCGAGCTCTTCGCCAGCGAGCTGCTCTCCTATCAGCCGCAGGTTCGGTCGCTGCTGGCCAACGCTCCACCGGTGCTGAACACGGTCACGGCCGACGCGGCTGCCTTGCAGCAGAGTCTGGCAGAGACCGCCGCTGTCGTCAGCGTCCTGGCCGCGCATCGCGACGGCATCGTCGGCCTCCTGAACCAAGGGAGCGCGGCGGCCCGCATTCTCAATGCGGTCGTCGTCGCCAACCGGCCGAACCTGGGCTGCCTCGTCCACGACCTGGCGGCGACGGCCACCAACCTGTCCCAGCCGGCGAACATCTCGAACCTCAACGCATTCCTCGAGGGCAACGGCGGCTTCTTCTCGATCGTGCAACAGGTGGCGCCGCCCGGTCCGGCAGCCGCGCTGACCGTGCAGGACCATGCCCGCCCGAACCAGACCCAACTGCGGGTGCACCTGCTCTTGCCCCCTCTTGGACCATCGGCGGACCTCTATCCGTCACCGCACGGCCTGACACCGATCCGTCCGGGAGCAGGATGCGTCACCGAATTCGGGGCTGGTGTGGGGCCGGCGCTGCAGTCCGATTTCGCTCCGGCAGCGGGCGGGACCGTCGTTGCGCCCAGCGCTGCAGATGCTCAGGTCCGAGGTGGCGGCCCGATCGACCCGCTGGTGGGTGCGTCGGCGGCCTCGGCAGCATGGCGCGCCTCGCCGACGGCCCCGGGCTGGCCGATGCTGGTCGTCGCGGCAGGAGCAGCGGTTGGAGGTGGGCTGTTCGGGCGTCGCCGCCGACGGAGGTCGGCACGGGCATGGCGCTCGGTGCGGGCCGTCCCCGCCCGAGCCGGGGAGCGGGGCCGGATCCGCGGGGTGCGCCGGTGAGCACCGGGGTGGCGCAGACGTCCGCCTGGACCGGCAACCGCGCCTGCCCCTGGAGCGTCGGAGGCGGGATCGGTGGAAGCGGAGCTGGTGGGATCGGGAGTGGTCGGGCCCGGAGCCGGGGGAGTGGTCGGGGTCGAAGGATCGGCGGAAGCGGGATCGGTACGGCAGAGCTGGTGGGATCGGGAGCGGTCGGAGTGGGGGAAGTGGCCAGGTGCGATGGGATCGTCGGCAGGGTCAGGAGCGCAGGCGGCATCGAGGGGCAGGCGGGAACGACAGGAGGACGCCATGAGCAGGGCGACGATGAGCAGCGACACGACGTCAGCGGATCGAGCGGTGACCGCCGGTGACGCCGCCGACGTGGTGTCGGGTGTGCCAGTGCGAGGTGGTGCAGAGACCGGACGCGTGACATCGGTGGGAGTCGTGGGTGCCGTGAGCGGCACTCCTGCTTCGAGGCGTCGGCGGGTGATCCGACGTGCAGCGGAGGAGGCGCAGTCGGGACTGGCGGGGCGACATGGCCGAAGTGGGGCCGCGACCGGACACCGAACGCCCCGGGACGAGGCCGAGGCCGGATCCGTGTGGGAAGGGGAGGCCGGCGACGGCGAGGCGAGCACCAGGGGTGAGAGCGACGACGGTGATCTCGTGGATGGTGCATCCGAGGATCTCGCAGCGGAGGCCGGCGACGGTCGGTCCGGCGCCGCCAGCGGCATCACGCTCCGGAGCCCGTCCGAAGCGGGATCGAGGCGTTGGGCCCGCAGCGCTGCCTCGGGCGGGGCTGGCGCCGCGCGGGGGGCACGCCGAACGGGCTACCGGTGGACCATTGTCCTGCTGTCCGCATCGACGATCGCGTGTGCAGCTGCTGCTGCAGGGTTCGGACTCGCATGGGGAGGCCTGCAGTCCCAACAAGACACACGAGCGCAGGTGGCAAAGGTCTCCCGCGCGTTCGTGCTCGACCTCACCAATCTGACGCCGGGCACGGTCGACGCCCGCATCAACGACCTGTTGGGCGCCTCGACGGGGCAGTTCTTGGTGCAGGCCAAGTCATTCTTCGGTGGCGGCATCCGGCAGCAGTTGGAGAAAGCGCATCCGATCGAGCAAGGCCAAGTCCGGACGTTGGCCGTGGAGTCGGTGCAGCGCTCCAGTGCAGCAGTGTTCGTGGTGGTGGACGACTCGTACACGAATTCGGCTCTCCAAGCCAGCGGCCAGGGCAACCAGACCGACGTGCTCCGACTCGACCTTGAGCTCACTGACACCGCTCATGGTTGGAAGGTGGCCACCGTGACGGTGCTCGGCGGGGTTGGAACCAGTGTGCTCGGTGCTCCTGCCGGCGCGGGAACGACGAGCGGGTTGTCAGGAGGACCAGGGTCGAGTGGCACCGCAGGGTCGAGTGGCACTGCAGGGTCGAGTGGCACTGCAGGGTCGAGTGGCACTGCGGGCACGGGTGCGTCGGTCGGCTCGGCCGGCTGAGCCCCGTCAGGTCGGCTCCGGTCCTGTGGAGGTACAGCGGGCACCGGGCTGTGCCGGGCCGACGGGGTTCGTCAGGTCGCGGTGGTGTGGTGCGCAGCGGGCGGGCCGCCCCCGTGAGCGGGGCACATCGGCCGGAAGTGGCACCACCCGCACAGCGGGGATGGTCGGGGGCGGAAATCCTCGGTCTGGCACGCCCGGGAGATGGCCGTCCACAGCGCAGCAGTGCGCCGCTGTACCCCTGACAGGCCCTGGTCGGTGGGGACCGCTTCGATCGACACGGGGCCGCGGAGATAGAGCAGGCGCACCCGGCTCGGGCGGCGACCCAGAACCTGCTGGCACAGGAGAGCGTAGATCTGCACGCCGCCGAGACGCGCCTGCTCGGACGCGGGAGCGGGCACCCGTCCGGTCTTGTAGTCGACGACGGTGAGCGACCCGTCGGGTTCGATGTCGAGGCGGTCGACGATGCCACGGAGGCGTACGTCGCCGACATCGGCCTCGAGGACGATCTCCGTTCCGATGTCCCGGACGGCATCGGGTTGCTCGAGAGTGAAGTAGCGGTCGAGCAGCCCGGTCGCCTCGGTCAGCAGCTCGTCCACCTCCGATGAGTCGAGCCTCAGGGCGGTGGTCTCCGGATCGTCGGCGACAGTCGCCCACGACCGGGCCAGCTCGTTGCAGGCAGCCGCCCGTGACCGCTGCCCCGCGGGATGGTGCCAGAAGAGCCCTTCGAGCGCGCGATGCACGAGTGTCCCGAGCACGGTGTGGCGAGTCGCCGGCTCCGGCATGCGGTCGATGGCCGAGAAGCGAAACGCCAAAGGGCAGGTGGTGAAGGCGCCGACCTTGGAAGGCGAGAGCGAACGGGGCACCGGCACGGGCATGCGGCCCAGGCTACGTGCCGGTCGTGACAGCTGGGATGCTTGTCAGGCGATGTCCCTGGCCGTGCCGGAACGGGAGCGGCAATGGCACGAGCAGCGAGTCGGGAAGGGACATGCCTGGCGACCGGATCGGTACGGTGCTCGTGGGGGCTCTGGTTGTCGGTGCTCGTGGGGGCCCTGGTTGTCGGTGCTCGTGGGGGCCCTGGTTGTCGGTGCTCGTGGGGGCACCCGACCCTGTGGGGAGAATCAGCCGTCCGCTTGTGCGCCGGCAGCCGAGACAGTGTCGCCCGGTTCGTAGACGCGTGCGGGCGTCATCGATGGCTCGGGTAGAACGGGCAAGCGGTCCGGGGCGGATGAGACCACGGTGTCGCGCCCGGCGCGCTTGGCGGCGTACAGGCGAGCGTCGGCTTCGGCGAGGAGCACGGCTCCTGTGGACTGCCCGTCCCAGCATGCGATGCCGGCGGACAGCGTGACCCCGCTCCCGGGAACGCAGGCGCCCACCTGCTGGCGGATGGATTCGACCAGGGCATGCGCGCCGGACACACCGGTTGCCGGTAAGACGAGGCAGAACTCGTCGCCCCCGTAGCGGGCGGCCAGGTCGCCGCTCCGCACGCGCTGGTTCAGCAGCCTGCCGATGCGCTCCAGCACCTCGTCCGCAGCGAGGTGCCCGTGCGTGTCGTTACACGCCTTGAAGTGGTCCAGATCCAGCATGGCGACGGCTAGGGCTTGGCCGGTCCGGGCGCTTCGCGCCAGCTCCAGGTCGAGAACCTTCATGAGGTGTCGGCGGTTGGCCAAACCGGTGACGGGGTCGGTCACGCTCTCCTCGTGCAGCCGTGCCAGGTGCGCGAGCCGAGCCGTGAGCCGGAGGAAGGCAGCGGTGACCGCGTCAGCCGTCTCGTGGGCGAAGCGGGCGCCGTACCCGTGGGGCCGGTCTCGCTCGACCACCAGGGCGAGCTCGCCAGTCGCCGTGTAGCCGATGGGCAGGCAGCACCACCGGTCGGTCACCACGGCCGTGGGCGAGACGAGCGCAGCGGCCAGATCGGGGTGGGTGCCGTCGGCCAGATCGGTGAATGCCGGGTCCAGCCCCGTGCTGGCGGTGGTAAGGCTGCCTGGTGTTCGGCCCCCTGGCGTCAGGGTGCTCCGGGTCCATCCGGCGACCACTGCGGTGGCACCCGAGCTGGCGGACCGCTCGACGACAGCTGCGCGGTGTGCCGAGACCACACCGTCCACCAGCGGGAGGCATGTAGCCAGACCGTCGAGGAGCGTCTCACTGGTGGCCGCGGCCTGCATCATGGCGTTGATGGCGCCGCGAGCGGAGTTCCGGCCGCGCAGTGTCGTCATGATGGTCGCCACCATGGACTCGACGGTGGCGAGCACGAAGGCGAACATCACGATGCTGGTCCACGTGGCACCGCCCCGGTGAGGAACGACGGTCCATGTGCTCAGTGCCATGCCGACGACGGTGGCCACGAGCGTCACACGACGCATGGTGCTGTTGCCGATCAGGGCCACGAACACCGGGATCTCGACGTAGATCGGCTCGTACGCCCACGACGGCCCGTCGCCGGCCACGTTGACGAGGCTGACGGTCACCACACAGGCGATCACGAGCGCCAACACGATCCGAGGGTCGAGGACCACCTGGCTGTTGCGGGCGACCACGGCGTACTTGACGATGACGTAGGCGATGACCACGCCGATGGCACCGAACCCGGCGCCCACCTCGGTCCAGTCCACGGGCACCCCGTGGGGGATGGCGAGCGTGACGATGGCGCACAGAGCGCTGGAGAGCGCGGTGGCGGCAATGACCAGGCCGATCCTGAACTGCTCGTGCCCGAGTCCATCGTCGAAGAAATTCACACCCCGCATGGCACGGATATCGACCGCTGGGTGTCAGGAGTTGAACCAGACTGCGATCAACGCCGGTCCGGCTGGCGCCGGACCGGCGTGTCGACCAGGGGCTGGTGGGCTGGTTCGCCCGTGGGCTTGCGCCCGACGTTCGGTTGTCGACCCGACCCCGGGCATGCCGGGTTCGGCGGGGCGGATCAGGCGACGTTGCCGGCGCCTGCCACCGACTCCGTCTTCGCCGGCGCGGCGGCGCTGAGCTTGGCCAGCTCGGAGGCGACCAGCTCCTCGTGCCTCCTGGCGTCCTCGCGGGCGCGCTTCGGCCGCCAGCGACCGGTCATGACGAAGACAAGCGGGATGAACACGGCTTCGCCGGCGACACAGACCCAGTACCAGTTCTGCCACTGGCCAGGTGCAGCCTTGGACGCGCCCAGGACAGCGCTGCCGTGGGCAGCCAGCACGCCGAGAGGCACGGTGTACTGCTGCGCAGCGAGCAGTGCCGGGATGCCGACAGCGGCGATGGCGGGGTCGAGAACCGACGCCGGGATGCTCTTGGGGTTCGTGTACTTGGCCAGTGAAGCGAAGACCTGCGCGTGGCCCTGCACCACAGTGAGCAGCGGCTGGGGTGTCGAGGCGTAGGGCACCTTCACCGGTTTGGCTGCCTCGACCTTGGCCAGGGCTGCCTGAACCGGCGCGCCGTAGGTCACGAGCGGAGTCATCGAGCTCACCACGAATGGCAGGACGAAGGCGGAGACGGCGACGACAGCCCGGATGATCCACCCCCACACAGCCAGGCCGGTGGCGGTGAGCGCGGGGTTCCGCTTCTCCACGGTCTCGGTGAAGCTGGCCATCCACGGTGCGAAGGCAATGGCCAGGAAGACGGCCAGCACCGAGATCATCCACACGAAGGTGTAGTAGCCGGTATGGGGGTGCGTTGCCCGGGTGAGGAAGATGATCGTCATCACCACGGATCCGATCCCGCCGATGATCATGAACGGTTTGCGGACGAGCAGTCGGTCCGAGACGATCCCGACCACGATGAGGGCGCCGGCATCGAAGGCCCAGAACCAGTTGCCGATGCCGTTCGCCTGGTTGGCGGTGAACCCGAAGATGCTCTCGAAGTAGATGACGAAGAACCCGACCGCTGTGTAGTAGATGAGCAGCAGCACGCTGATGGCGAGAGCCGACCCGATGATGTCGAGGTGCAGCATCTGGCGCCATGGCCGGCGGAGTGAATCGGAGATGTCGAGTCCGCGGGCTCGGGCCTCGACGAGGGCCCGGTCGCGTATGGAGACCATGAGCTGGTCTCGGAGTTGGGGCGAGAGCTCGCGCAAGCCGACGATGGCGATGACCGAGACGACGAGACCAACGATGCCGCAGATGACGAACTGACCGCGCCACGGCGGGGTGGCCCCGGCCGCCAGCGTGTGGGTGGCGACCTCCGCGACCACCAGGCTGCCGATGACCGGTCCGAGGGTCCAGAATCCCATGGCCGACGCCCGACCGAGCTGCGGTGAGAAGTCCCGCACCAGCGCCGGGGTCGCGACCAGGATGATCCCCTCGACGAAGCCGACTGCTCCCAGCAGGATGCCGTAGGTCCACTTGTTCGGAGCGTTCGGCAGTCCCCACAGGACGAGCGCGGCGGTGATCACCAGACCATAGGTGACGAGGTTCGCCCGTCCCCAGCGGTCGGCCAAGCCGGCGATCAGCGACGAGAACGCTCCCAAGGCATTGGCTACGACCACGACATCCACGTAGTAGGTGAACGACATGTGGTACTGGCTGATGATTGACGGTGCGACCGCACCTTGGACGTAGAGCTCGTAGTACAGGACGATGGTGGCCACCACGACGATGCTCAGGTAGAAGATCCGTGGCCCGGCGTCGGGATAGCGTTCCAACCGGCGATGCCAGAGGAACGACAACGGAGATCCGCGACGGGCCGACGGCGACGCCAGCGCTGCATCGGTCATGTTCCCCTCCCCTCGCGCGTGGCATTGCCCCGGGGATGCCTAGCGGCTCGGGTGCAAGCCACTCGCGACTTCATGGTACTCCTCGAATGCTTCGCGTGACGAAAAGAATGCGCTTCGTCATACATTTCGGATCGTCAGCGCGGAGGAGCACGGCGTAGCGTGAGTGGTCGGCGACCAGCGGGGGTGATGAAGGCAGAGGAGACGGGCCGATCTGCGGCGTGCTGGCCCCCGGCGGCCGCGGCCGCCGGGGGCTTGTGTGCGGGTCAGGCCTGGGCCGGCCCGCGATCCCGGGTCATGACGCCACGGCCTCGCGCGACCGCATGCGGGTGCGGACGGTGACGCCGAAGCGCTTGGCTGCGGTCAGGACGTTGCGACCGCCCATGCTGGCCTCGGCCACGACCTCGCCGCCGCGAGCCTCGATGAGGGTGCGCATGATTCCCAGCGTGCCGCGAGGTGTGACGCCGTAGGTGCAGAAGGTCGCCACGCGCAGACCGGCGATCGGGGGGAGATCTGCCAGCCAGCGGCGGGTGGTCCGGGACGGGCCAACGCCGGCGACGACGAAGCCCTCCGTCCACGTCCCGAGGACCAGCAGGTCGGCGCGGGCGAGCGTCATCGTGTCGACCTGCTTGAGGGGGAGGATCTCGACCGTCGTCCCGTCGGCGCCGAGCAGGTCGGCGACAGCACGAGCACACGACGCGGTGCGCCCGCCGACACTGTCATAGGCGACGACCACGTGAGCGATCTCGGGCCGCGGCGCGCCGGGACGGCGGGGACGGTGGGCCAGTACGGCTCGGGCTGCCTCGCGCCCTTGCGCCATGGCTTCGACCACGGTGGACGGGCCGACCAGGGCATCGCCGGCCACCCACAGGCGTTCCCGCCGGGGGAGGGCAGCAGTCACGCGTGCTGTCTCACGTGCCAGGGCCAGACGGCCGACAGGCTGGTGGCGGGCGAACGACGGCGCCGGTGCCGCCAGGATGCCACTGCCGGTCCATCGCCGGTCGGGCAGCTCGGGCGCCTGCTTGACGAAGGGCCTGCCGAGGTCGTCATGCGACAGCTCGGGGTCGAGCCGGTAGCCCATGGCCAGCACGACGTGGTCGACGGGCACCAGCTCGTCGGAGCCCTGCTGGATGACGGGCCGGCGGTCGGCGCGCTCCTGGCGGGTGCGGGCGATGCGGGCGACAGCGACGGTGCCGCCGGTTCCTTCAAGGCCGACGACCGTGCTGGAGAAGCGCACGTCTACGCCTTCGGCCCGGGCCTCTTCGAGCTCGTCGGGGCGTACGGGGGCGAAGCGGGGGTCCATCCAGTCGATGCAGATCGCGTTGGCGCCCAGGCGCCGCGCGCACCGGGCGACGTCCATGGCGGTGTTGCCGGCGCCGAGGACGAGGACGGTGGCGGCGGTGCGCTGCGAGCCGGTGGCGGCGGTGCGCGGCGAGCCGGTGGCCGCCTTGTCGAGGTCGGCCAGCTTGTCGCCGTTCTCGAGTGCGGTGCGGGCGCGCTGCAGGAAGCTGGTGGCGTCCTCCACCCCGGCCAGGTCGACACCGGGGATCGGTGGGCGAACCGGCATCCCGGCTCCGTGGGCCAGGACGACAGCGTCGTGCTCGGCGAGCAGGCGCTCCAGACCAGACGCGTCGACTGCGGTGGAGCAGCGGAGGTCGACACCTGCTGCCTGCAGCTGGTCCCAGGGGCGCTCGGCCACTGCTGCTGGCAGGGTGAAGTCGGGGATGCCCCAGCCGAGGAGCCCGCCGGGGGCCGCGTCGCGCTCGAACACCGTGACGTGCGCTCCACCTTGGAGCAGCTCCCAGGCGGCGGCGATGCCAGCGGGACCGGAGCCGACGATGGCCACGCTGGGGGCGCCAGCGGTGCTCGTACCGCTCGGTGCGGCCACGCGTCGACGGCGGGCGGGTGAGGCCGAGACCTCGCCAGGTGCAGAAGACGCATCAGCCGATCCCGTCGCACCGGGTGTGCCCGGCAGGGCTGGCGGGGGTACGGGGGCGTTGTCGGTGATGAAACGCTCCAGGGCGCCGATGGCGACCGGCGTGCCACCGGCGAGCGACCAGGTGCAGGATCCCTCGCACTGCACCGCCTGATCGCACACCCGCGAGCACACGTCGGGGAGGAAGGTGGTGCGCCGGAGGATGCGATGGGCCTCGTCGAGGTCGCGCTGGCGGACAGCAGCCACGAACCCGGGGATGTCGTTGTGGGTCGGGCAGCCGCGCACGCAGGTCGGATCGGGGCAGCTCAGGCAGCGTGATGCCTCGGCCACGGCCTCGTCCCAGGTGGTGATGCCTCGCCGGGTCTCGCTCACGTCTCCGTCGAGGTGCTCGGGCAGGTGGACCTGGGTCGCAACCCGGTCGGCCACCAGCATGGGCCCTTCGACGGTGATGGCGGAGAACGGGCACGTACGGACGCACTGGCGGCATCCGACGCAGCGTGCCGAGTCGGCGACTGCGACCCAGCGCCCGGTGTCCATGGTGAGCGCCTCGGTCGGGCAGCGCACCACGCACTCCTGACAGCCAGCGCAGCGGTCGACGAGGACGGTGACAGCAGGCGAAGCGGTGCCGGCGGTGATGCCGGGGGTTGCGGTTGTGCGATCGGGGGCGATGGTCATCGGGCCTCCTAGGACGCTGCGTGCATAGCGATGTACAGGACGATGGCGGCAGCACCGCAGGCGAGGGCCAGGCCCACGGCCACGGCTCGGGCCGCTGCGGGGTGGGCGCTCACGGTCGCGAGGTCCCGGCCGGCGATGCGCCAGCTGGTGGCCACGGCCGCCAGGGTGCCCAGGGCGATGACGCCGACCTGCACGGTCACGATGCGGGGGTCGGCAAGCAGGCGCATGTGGTAGATGCTGGAGCTGGTCGACCCGTGGCCGAACCAGGCACCGATGGCGGGCACCAGGCGGGGCACGTGCTTGAAGAACTTCGGCAGCTGCCGGGCGAAGTAATCGGCACCGACGACGGGGATGATCCCGTACATGAGCGGGAGGAAGAACGCACGGAACTTGCTGACGCGCTCCATGAAGCCGCGTCCACCGGTGGGCAGTTGCAGGTCGCGGCGTGCCAGAGCGAGCTGAGCCACCCACACGATCCCGGCCATCAGGGCGGTGACGGCGGCGATGATCCCCACGTAGTCCACCGGGTTGGGGTAGCCGATGTGGGTCGCTTTGATCAGCCAGGAGTCGAGCGAAGCGTAGCCATTGGTGGCGTTCACCTGCTGGAAGACGACCAGTCCCCACAGGATGGCCACGGCCCAGGCGACATCAGCGCGGCGCCGACGGGGTGCGACCACCGACGTCAGGGGCTTCTGGAGGTACAGGCCGATGTTGTCGGACGGGCAGGCCTTGTAGCACTCGGTGCACAGACCGCAGGCGAGATTGGAGTCCGCCGATCCCGGCCAGGTGTACCAGGGGCACCCGTACCCGTCGGTGCCGCCTCGCATGCAGTCCTTGGTGGCGCACGACAGGCAGGTCTCGCGGTCACGGGTGCGGAACCCGGCCACGGAGCCCATGGCGCCGACGGTGCCGATCAGTGCCGACAGGGGGCAGACGTAGCGGCAGAAGGAGCGGCGCTCGAAGGCCAGGAAGAAGACGAGAGCCGAAGCGACGATGCCGACCACCATCCACGATGTGGCGTGCGGCGCGCCCGGGCCAGCGATGTTGAAGAACTCCTCGATCCAGGTGAGCACCAGGAAGGCACCGACAGAGAGCAGGAAGCCGTACCGGGCGATCGGCTCGGGGACCTTGCGGCCGAGGCCCAGCGCCTTTTGCGTGCGCTTCCAGAAGGTCCGGCGTTGGATCCACTCGGCGAAGCCGCCGAAGGGGCACATGGCGCACCATGCCCGGCCGACCACCACCATCATGACGAACACGAGGCAGAACCAGAGGTACCACGTGATGGCGGTGCCGAAGTTAAGCCCGGGCACCACCGTGCCGAGCAGGCCGAGGAAGATGACTGCCCAGAAGACGATCTGGTTGGGGAGGATCAGCATGAACTGCAGACGGCGGTTGTGCAGGATGCGCGCCACCTTCGGATGCCGCGCGATGTCGAGCCCTGGCGACGGGTCTGTCGCAGCGAACCGCTCCTCCATGCCCCGCCGCTGTGGTGGCCGCAGGTGAACTGCGGTCATCACCGGGTCGGTGCCCACAGGGGTGGGTCTGGTGGCGGTGTCCGTGCCGGCGGTCCGTGCGCCGTCCGGTCCGGTTGTCGCACCGGGCCCCGCGGTGATCGTCATGCCTGCCTCCCATAGCGTCTGCGCTGTACGTGTAGCAACGTACTTGACGTTGTGTACGGTATACGACACCTGCGGGTCGCCGTCAAGCCCTGGCGGTACCGGTGTCCCGACGTGGGACGATCCGGAGGCTACGGCGTTCGACCAGATCGAAGAAAGTGCTGGCACAACGTCAAGTGGCGGACTACAGTTTGCCTCGTGAACATGACGCTGTCGAAACGCGGCGACTACGTCGTGCGGTCTGCTCTCTGCTTGGCCCGGGCCTACGCCTCGGGCGAGCACCGCAAGATCCGCGAGGTGGTGGCCGAGATGGGTGTGCCCCACACCTTCGCCTCGCAGATCCTGGCCGAGTTGGTCCGGGCCGGGCTGGCGACGTCACGGGCCGGGCGCGAAGGTGGCTACCGCCTGTCGCGCCCGCCCGAGGAGATCACGGTCGTCGAGGTCGTCGAGGCGGGCGAGGGTCCCCTTCAGGCGGAGCGCTGCGCCCTGGGCGAAGGGCCATGCCGATGGGACGCGGTCTGCCCGCTGCACGACACGTGGCAGGCGGCGACAGGTGCGCTGCGGGCCGCACTGGCCGGGACGTCGCTCGCCGCCTTGGCGGCGGAAGACAGCGCGCTCGAGGCCGGCACCCGTGTTCCGCCCGACGACTCGCACCGCCACGTTGCGGCCAGCATCCCCGTCCACGACACGGTCCAGGTGGAGCAGGCCGTGGCCGACGTCGTGGACCGCCTCCGGCGTGAGGCGTGGGTGGCAGCCCGGATCGTGGACGCGTACGCGGTGGCCGACGACGCCCGCGCCGAAGCTGATCCAGGTGGCCTGCCGTGGAGCACCGGCTCGCCCCCGGCCGTACGAGTCGCCCGGCGCGAAAGCGTCATCGGGGGCCGGTCGGTGGACCAGCCGGTGTTCGACCTGGCGTGGGAGCTCGATTTCCCTGGTGGGGCGACGTCCCGGCTCGAGGGAACCCTGACGCTGCAGTCGGCGGACCCCGAACGCACCGAGGTCGAAGTCTCCGGTCGGTTCCGGGTTCCCGGCCGCCCCGGCGACCCAGCCCCTGACGAAGAGCTGGCCGAGCGGCTCGCCCGCCGGGCCGTGCGGGCGTTCGTGCGGGCGTTGGCGGACGGGCTCGAGCGGGGTGGGGATCGGCAGCACGATCGAGCCACCGCCTGATGGAGCCGTCGCCGACGGAGAGCGGGCCTGGTGCTAGATTGTCCCGCTTACGGGCCGTTGGCGCAGTTGGTAGCGCACTTGCATGACGCGCAAGGGGTCACAGGTTCGAGTCCTGTACGGCCCACCCGTCCTGACCTGGACTTTCGATCGGATCCCCGGCCTCCCGAGGCCGGGGATCCGGCGTCACTGCAGCAACCACTGCAGCAACCCAGTGCAGCAACCCAGTGCAGCAACCAGCTCGATGGTGCTCGGGGTCTACCCCTCGCCGAACAGCTCCTCCATGGGCCCGACGTGGGCGCCGAAGGACGTGCGGACACGGTGGCGGTAGTGCTGCTCGAGCATGCGGGTGCTGGCGTGGCCGAGGAGGTCGGCGATGAGGGGGAGCGGCACGCCGTCTTCGTGCTGGCCGACACCTACCGGCGGGCGGTCGGCGTGGAGATCGCCCCCCGCCACATGCCGAGGCGCTCGTCCCGGTAGACCGTCCCCTCGTTGTTGCCGCGCTTCACCGCTGCCCCCTCGGGCCGCAGCAGCAGGGGGGGCGGCGGCCGGGTCGCCGGGTCGGCTGACGAAGGCCCCTTCGGGGCCCTTGTCCTCGGGGGGAAGTCCCACTGGTCGTCGTGCATGGCCACCGTCGGCTCCTTCGGCTCCGAGGGCCGCTCGCCGACTCCCACCTCTGAAAGGGTCAGCGGGCGAGCCGAATGTCCACACGAAGGCGCGAAGTCCGACGTCACAGCGGT
Organism: Actinomycetes bacterium; assembly: GCA_021803325.1. Taxonomy (GTDB): domain Bacteria; phylum Actinomycetota; class Acidimicrobiia; order Acidimicrobiales; family UBA8190; genus JAJZYI01. The sequence continues at coordinate 16,423 of JAJZLP010000122.1, read as the reverse complement.
GCGCGCTGCACCGCCGGAAGCAGCCGAAGCGACGCAGCCCAACGCCAGGGCCGCCACGTTGGCTGGCGCTGGGGTCGTGCCCGTGGACGGGCTCGAAGAGAGTTTCTCTACTCTTTCAAGACAGTCCGTCGGTGGACCGCCTGCGGCGGCCCACCCGACGGTCTGGACATGGCTGCGTCCCTTCAGCCGGTCACTGCTGGCAGCCTCGCCGCTCCCGGCTCGCCCCTTCGTCGATATCGGCGTTGCTGCCCGTGCAGCGTGGAGACCGGCGCCGTTGCAGCCCGGAGGTACGGTGCACCACCTGGCGGACGCTGTGCCTTGCCAGCCACCTCGGGTGCTAGCATAATGAAAGCATGCCGAACGTGCTGGTCCGCGACATCACCCCGGAGACGCACGCCGCCCTGCAGCGGCGGGCCGAGCAGCACGGCCAGTCGCTCCAGCAGTACCTTGCCGGTGAGCTCAAGCGGTTGGCGGAACGGCCGAGCCTCGACGACGTGCTCGAGCGCATCGAACGGCGGCGAGGCGGGCGGGTGGGACTCGCCCAGGCAGCCAAGGACCTGTCCGATGAACGCACCGGCCGGTGATCGTCGTCGACGCCTCGGTGTTGGCGACCGCCCTCGGCGACGACCAGGCCGACGGCTGCCACGCACGGGGCGAGCTCTCGGCAGCAGCGGAGCTTGCCGGCCCGGACCTGGTCGACGTCGAGACCGTCGCTGTGCTCCGCAAGCGGTGGCTCGCAGGGACGCTCACCGCCCGGCGGTTTGCTGCCGCCGTGTCGGACCTAGGAGATGTGCCCCTCACCCGATACCCGACGCTGCCCTTCATGCGGCGTGCCTACGAGCTTCGCTCCACCGTCACCGCCTACGACGCCACCTACGTGGCGCTCGCCGAAGCGCTCGACTGTGCGCTCCTGACCGCCGACGAGCGGCTCTCCCGGGCTCCCGGCATCAGGTGCTCCGTGCGGCTGCTGCGGTGATCGAGTGCACGCGATCGCCACACCGCTGTCCAACCAGGACAGCCGAGACAGACCGGGACGGTGCCGGGCCAGCGGACCGTCGATCAGGTGGAGCTGGGTCTGTCCGGGACCGGCTGGACGGCGAAGGCGATCCTCGTTTCCATGTGGTCCCTGCCACACGGTCCCTGGTACTCACACGGTCCCTGGTACTCACACGGTCCCTGGTACTCACACGGTCCCTGGTACTCACACGGTCCCTGGCACTGGTAGCCGGGAACTCGTGTGCACCGTGCCGTGGGGTGGTGCTCACTGTGCCGTGAGGTGGTGCTCCAGATCTTGTGCGATATGGGTGATCTGCGCGGTCAGCGGAACCAGATCTTCTGGTAGTGCCGGCTCATCGGGTGCAGGAGCAGGGCGAAGAGCACCCCGATGAAGAGCATGTTCAGGATCGGTCCGAACCCCGGCAGGAGCGCGAAGACGAGCACCGCGTCAGCGAGCGACAGGCCGGCGAACACGACGGCGAGCCAGTAGCCCCACTTGCGGTCGTTGGCGATGCCGAACCCCCCGGCCCCGAGCGCGATGGGAAGGAGCAGGAGCAGGCCCACGCCGCCGGCCACGAGCCCGAACAGCAGGGACAGTCCGGCGTTGAAATAGCAGAGCATCACGGCGTTCTGCAGGGTCTGGGGTTGCGACCGGTCGAGCCAGCGGCGCGGTTCCATCCCGACATTCTGCCAGCCGTGCCGGCCCCTGGCACCGCGCCCCCGGCCGTAGAGCTCCAGCGGACAGGCTGAGCGGATCGGGGACCGTGGCAGCCAGGCGAGCAGCGCAAGGCGAAGGAGAACCAGGCCGTGCAGCCTGGATGAGCTGCACGACGACGATACCGCCGTGATGCGACGCCTGGGGTCGGCGAGCCCGGCGTGGCGATCGGCCGGACATCTAAGCTGGACCGGTGGCCACGGGCGACGGTGACACCAACGGGACGGGCGACGCTGGCAGCGCCGTCGTTTCGACAGCAGACGGCGTGGCCGACGCCGTCGGCGATGAGCGGCACCTCGGGCGCTCCGGCGGGCCTGGCACCGCGGGCAGGGTGCGCCGGAGCCGCGAAGACCGCCGAGCCGGCGGACGGGCACCGGTCGGTCCGGAGCAGCACGGGCACACCCATCGCGACATCACCGGTGGGTGGGCGCGGGCCGCGGTGTTCGGTGTGAGCGACGGCCTCGTGACCAACGTGTCGCTGGTGCTGGGCATGGCGGGCGCGCACCCGGGTCCGTCGGTCGTCCGCCTGGCCGGCGTGGCCGGTCTGATCGGCGGGGCGTTCTCGATGGCCGCCGGCGAGTACGTGTCGATGCGCGCCCAGTCGGAGCTGCTCGAGCGAGAGCTGGCGCGCGAACGCGACGAGCTGCGGCGTCGACCCGAAGGCGAGCGCAGCGAGCTGGTGCACATCTACGAGAGCAGGGGAGTCGAGCCGTCGGTCGCCCGACAGCTGGCCGATGAGATGATGCGGACACCGGAGCTCGCGCTCGAGACCCATGCTCGCGAGGAGCTGGGCGTCGACCCAGGCTCGCTCGGCTCGCCGGTCAAGGCTGGGCTGTCGTCCTTCGTGACCTTTGCCTTCGGCGCCCTGCTGCCGCTGCTGCCGTGGCTGCTGTCCTCGGGGGGCTCAGCCGAGCTCGCGTCGGTGGTCGTGGGCGTCGTGGCGTCGGTCCTGGTGGGAGCGTCCCTGTCGATGTTCACCGGCCGCTCCTGGTGGTGGTCGGCGCTGCGCCAGCTCCTGATCGGGGCTGCTGCAGCCGGGGTGACCTTCGGCATCGGCGTTGCAGTCGGGGTGTCCGGCGGCGGTTGACGCTCCGGGTCGTGCCACCGGGCCGGCTCACCGGGACGGAGCCACATCCCCGGTGTATGCCCTGTCGACGTGGTCGAGCGCAAAGCCGATCGACTGGTAGAGGTGGACCGCCGCTCGGTTGGCGGCATCGACGTACAGCATGCCAACGGTGATCCCCCGCCGGGCCAGGTGATCGAGACCGGCAATGGTGAGGGCACGGCCGAGCCCGTGCCCGTGCAGGGACGGATCGACCGAGATGACGTAGATCTCCCCGAGCTCGGGATCGCAGTCGCTGTGGACCTTCGTCCAGCAGGATCCCGCCAGCTGGCCGTCGCGCTCGTACAGGAGGAAGCCCTCGGCGTCGAACCAGGCTTCGGCCTCGCGTTCGCGCAGGGTGTCGATCGTCCAGCCGCCTTGCTCGGGATGGTTGGCAAAGGCCCGGTTGTTCACCGCCAGCCAGGCCGCCTCGTCCTGGCCTGGCCGGAAGGGCCGGGTGGTGAGAGGGGGAGCGTCGCCGATGGCGGTGGCCGGAACGGGGAGGGCGATCCGCATCTGGAGCAGGTCGCGACCCTGGACCAGGCCGCTGCTGGTGGCCATGGTGTCGGTGACCGGCGTCGGTTGTGGCACCCACAGATGGACGTGCCCTCCGCCTTGACGGCCGACCTCGTCGAGCGCGGCGCGCAGCAAGTCGGCCCCGACAGCCGCATCCGGGTCCCGGTTGCCGGGAGCCACGACCACCTCGACACCCCAGGTGTGGTGCCCCTGGCTCAGCTGCGCATAACCGACCAGCCGTCCGCTGGTCCGGTCGCGAGCGACGAAGCCGGCAAAGCCCGTCCGGCCGCCGTGCACCAGGTCCAGCCACTTGTGCTCGCCGAGCGGGCGGTGTCGGTCTGCGGCGGCGACCTCGGCCAGCAGGACGGAGACCTCGGCGATGTCGGCCTCGCCCATCCGGCGCTTCACCTCGACGTGGTGCATCTGCCGGAGGCTATCGCCCGTCCGGTGCTCGCCCGGAGCTGGGTAGCGTACGCCGGTGGCCACCAGGACGAGCCCTCGCCAGCGCACCCGGATTGTGCTCGACCGCCTGGCCGCCGAGTACCCGGGCAGCGCCACCGAGCTGTGCGCTCTTCGCCACCAGGATCCCTTTGGGCTGTTGGTCGCCACGATCCTGTCGGCGCAGTGCACCGACGAGCGGGTGAACACGGTGACCCCAGCGCTCTTGGCCCGGTATCCCGACCCGGCTGCCCTGGCCGAAGCCCCACTCGAGACGGTCGAGGAGCTGGTGCGGTCGACAGGGTTCTTCCGCTCAAAAGCCCGCAACCTCGTGGGCATGGCCCGGGCGGTCGAGGATCGGTTCGGCGGCGTGGTCCCCTCCGAGATGGACGACCTGACGACCCTGCCTGGGGTCGGTCGCAAGACCGCCAACGTCGTGCGATCCGTGGTCTTCGGCCTGCCCGGCCTGCCCGTGGACACCCACGTGGGTCGCCTCGTTCGGCGGCTGGGGCTCACCGAGGAGACCGACCCTGTCAAGGTGGAGAGCGTGCTCAATGCCATGGTCCCCGCCGACGAGCGGGGAGCTTTCAGCCTGCGCCTCATCTTGCACGGTCGGGCCGTGTGCACGGCGCGGGCGCCGGGCTGTGCCCGTTGCATCCTGGCTGACATCTGCCCGTCGGCGGGTGCGGTGCTCGGACGTGCGGGCGCAGCCACCCGTGGACGAACACGACGCCCGTGACGCTGGAAGTTCGCCTTCGCCGGCTCATCAGACAGCGGGTTGTGCCGATGTTGTGCTCTACGATTGGAACAGAGGGTTCGGTTCGTGATGTTGTAGGAGATACCGGAACCGGTTCCCGCCACCTGGTTCCGTGAGAGCGGGGTCCCGGGATCCGCCGCCCGGCCCGCTCGTGTCGATGGCGCCCTTCGGGGCGCCATCGGCGCGTCCGGGCACCGGTTGGCGATCGCGAGGTCACCTCCTGTGACGACGTGTGCTGCGTACGTGCCATCACGAGCACAGCGCTCCCTCCGAGGCATACCGGATCAGTCCGTATCCACCTGACGGTCGGTTGACCGCACGAACGGTGGGTAGAGGACCTGTTCGCGTCGCTGTTCGGGTGGGGCGGAGGGACCGGTGGGTGACGGTTCGGGCCACGGCCGGGTGAGGGGGGAGTCCGGCGGGTGACGGTTCGGGCCACGGCCGGGTGAGGGGGGAGTCCGGCGGGTGACGGTTCGGGCCACGGCCGGGCGGGGCAGGGAGACCGGCTGCCGCGGTCCTGGCCGGGGTGATGCCCGATCAGCGAACGCGGCGTGCTCCGGCGGCCAACCGGTCCATGCGGCGGCCGGCGGCGGTCAGCGAGCGCTCGACAGCGAACAGCTCGGAAGCCAGGTCGTCCTGATGCGCGGCGGAGGCATCCTCGGCGATCGCGCCCACGCGCCGGGTGAGCTCCGACAGAGCGGTGGCGATGGACGACAGTTCCGGTGGCGACGTGGGCACCCGCCGATCATGGCCGACAGCGGAGCGGAGGACCATCCACGCTGTGGTCGCGGGTGCGGGCATGGGCGGCTGCAGCCTGATGGGCGGGTACGATCAAGGTCTCATGCTGCTCGAACGCCTGGATCTCCGCGCCGTCGCCGTCGCCGACCTTGCGGGCGCGTTGCCGCCCCCCGTCTGGGACGAGCTGGTGCCGACGGAGGCGGTGGCCGCCATTGTCGAGGAGGTTCGTCACGGCGGTGACGCCGCGTTGCGGTCGTTGACCGCGCGCTTCGACGGCGTGGAGATCGATGCCATCAGGGTCCCCGTGGCCGCGGTGAGCGCCGCGCTCAGCGCAGTGCCACTGGAGCTGCGCGAGGCGTTGGAGCTGGCCTATGCGCGGGTGACGGAGTACCACCGCCACCAGCGAGCGGAGGATGCAGCTGTCACCGTCGACGGCGTGGTGGTGCACCACCTGGTCCGGCCGGTGCGCCGAGCTGGGTTGTACGCGCCGGGGGGCCGGGCGCAGTACCCGTCGAGCGTGGTGATGTGCGCGGCACCAGCGCGGGTCGCCGGGGTGGAAGAGCTGGCTCTGTGCGTCCCGCCGAGAGCCGACGGGACCGTGGCGCCGGCAACGTTGGCCGCTGCCGCGGTCTGCGGGATCGACGAGGTCTACCGCATCGGTGGCGCCCAGGCGGTGGCGGCCATGGCGTTCGGCACGGAGAGCATCCGGGCGGTCGACGTCGTCGTCGGCCCGGGCAACCGGTACGTGGCCGAAGCCAAGCGCCAGCTCGCCGGTCGGGTGGGGACGCCGTCCGCCTTCGCCGGGCCGTCCGAGGTGGTCGTGGTGGCCGACGGCAGCGTGCCGCCTGCTTGGGCTGCAGTGGACGTTCTCGTCCAGGCGGAGCACGGCCCCGACGGGTTGGCCTGGCTGGTCACGTGGGATGAAGGGGTCGCCGACGCAGTGGCCGCCGAGGTGGAGAGGCTGGTGGAGGCATCGCCGCGGCGCCAGGACCTGCAAGCCACGTTGGGCCGCAACGGCTGTGCGATCCTCGTGGCCGACGCCGAGGCTGCCATGGCGGTGGCCAACATCGTGGCTCCCGAGCACCTGGAGCTGCTCGTGGCCGATCCTGCCGGGCTGCTGCCGCAGGTGCGCAGCGCCGGGGCCGTGTTCCTCGGGCCGTACGCGCCGGCGAGCGTGGGTGACTACGTGGCTGGGCCCAACCACGTGCTTCCGACGGCGCGTACGGCGCGCTTCTCGTCGGCGCTCCGCGTGGACGACTTCTGCACCCACATCCACGCGGTCGAGGTCGACCGCCAGGCGCTTGGCGCGCTCGGACCGGCGGTGGTCACGCTGGCCGAGGCCGAGGGACTGCCGGCACATGCCGCCTCGGTGACCGTCCGCCTGGACGCCGAGCCTGCCGGATCCTCGGCGGGCGGCACGGGCCGAGCGCGGACAGCCGAGCGATGACCGTCGAGACCGTCGGCGAGGGCGCTGCTGCTGCCAGCGTCGCCGATGCAGCGACGCCTGCAGGAACGGGGCCTCCAGGAACAGCGCCAGAACGAACAGCGCCAGAAGGGACAGCTTCTGCGGCTGGTGGAGCGGTTTCCGGAGGCCGGTTTCCGGAGACCGCCCACGAAGGTCACCCCGTGGCAGTCCGCCCCGATCTGCGTGCCCTGGCCGGCTACCACTCTCCCCAGGTCGACGTCGAGGTCCGGCTCAACACCAACGAGTCGCCGTACGCACCGCCGCCGGCGTTCCTGGCCGAGCTGCGCGACGAGCTCGGGCGCATCGCGTTCAACCGGTACCCAGACCGCCGCTGCACGGACCTGCGCACCGCCCTGGCCGCACACCACGGGGTCGGTGCCGACCAGGTGTTCTGCGCCACGGGGTCGAACGAGGTGCTGCAGTGCCTGCTGCTCGCCTACGGGGGCGTAGGTCGGGCTGTGGCGACCTTTGAGCCGTCCTACACCCTGCACCGCCACATCGCAGAGGTCACCGGCACCCCGGTGGTGTCGGCACCGCGTGACGCGGCGTTCGCCCTGGATCTCGAGGTGGTCGACGAACTGGAGCGGACGGCTGCACCGGTGATCACCTTCGTCTGCTCGCCCAACAACCCGACGGGCCGTGCCGAGACCCTCCACACCATCCAGCATGTGCTGGACGTGGCCCCCGGCCTGGTGGTGGTGGACGAGGCCTACGGGCAGTTCGCACGCGCCTCCGCTCTCGACCTCGTGCGCGCCGGCGGACCCGAGGCACAACGGCTGGTTGTGGTCCGCACCTTCTCCAAGACCTTCGGGCTGGCCGCCATGCGGCTCGGCTACATGGTCGCCGACCCGGCTGTGGTCGCCGCCTGCGAGCTGGTCGTCCTCCCCTACAACGTCGACGCCGTGTCGCAGGCCGCCGGCCGCCTCGCGCTCCGCCATGCACACGCCATGGACGAGCGGGTCGGCCAGCTTGTGGCGGAGCGCCGCCGCGTCCAGACAGCGTTGGGCGCGCTGCCCGTGCAGACGTGGCCCTCGGACGCCAACTTCGTGCTCTTCCGGCCGCTGCATGCCGATGCCGTCGAGATCTGGCGACGGCTGGTCGACCGGTCCGTCCTCATACGCGATTGCTCGGGGTGGCCGGGCTTGGACGGGTGCCTCCGAGTGACGATCGGCTCTCCTGAGGAGAACGACCGTTTCCTGGCTGCTGTGGACGAGAGCCTCCGATGAGCTGCTGTCCGCAATCCATGTTCGGACCGGCCCCGGCCCCGGCATGGGGAAACGGATCCGGATTGGAGCGTGCACCGGGTCTTGGAGCTGTGGTTCGGTCCGAGCGCAGCGCTGGGACGGGTCGCCTGTCCGGGCCTGGTGCGCGGTCGCCCAGTCTGTCGCCCATCTCCGGCCGAGCCGTCCCTGGGTGGGCTCCGCCCAGGTGCGTCTTCGACCCATACCCGAGGATGATCCCATGACGACGACGCCAGGACGTCCCAGTCGCGGTGGCGTAGGTCCCGGTGCACCCGACCCGGGCGTGCCATCGGCCCGCCGGGCGAGTCGCGTGCGCCGGACGAAGGAGACCGAGGTGGAGGTGGTGGTCGACCTCGACGGCAGCGGTCTGGTGTCGGTCGCCACGGGGCTGCCGTTCTTCGACCACATGCTCGAGCAGCTCGGCCGGCATGGCGGCCTCGACCTGCAGGTGCACGCCAGTGGCGACCTGCGGGTGGATGCGCACCACACCGTTGAGGACGTCGGCATCGTCCTGGGCGAGGCGATGGCCGGAGCGCTCGGCGACAAGGCCGGGATCCGGCGGTTCGCGTCGATCGCCCTGCCCCTCGACGAGGCGCTCGTCGACGTGGCACTGGACATCTCGGGCCGACCGTTCCTCGGCTACGACCTGGGGTTGCCCGCGACGTCGACGCCGCTGGGCGACCCGCCGTTCGACCCGCAGCTTGCCGAGGAGTTCTGGCGGGCGCTCGTGACCGCCGCGGCACTGACCCTCCACGTGCGTGCCGTGTCGGGGATCAACACGCACCACCTCCTCGAAGCGTCGTTCAAGGCGGTCGCCCGGTGCCTGCGGGACGCGGTGCGAGTGGACGGCGTCGGCGTGCCCTCCACGAAGGGTGTGCTGTAGCCGATGCTCGCGGTGCTCGACTACGGCATTGGCAATCTCCGCTCCGCGCAGAAGGCCCTGGAGCACCTCGGCGCCGACGCCCGGCTGGTGTCCGAGCCGGCGGCTGCCGTCGGAGCGTCCGGGGTGGTCCTGCCCGGGGTCGGGGCGTTCGGGCGTTGCGCACTGGCGCTGCGCGACAGCGGCCTGGATCGCGTGGCCAGGCAGGCCATCGACGCCGGCCTGCCCTTCCTCGGGATCTGCGTCGGTTTCCAGTTGCTGTACGAGGCGTCCGAGGAAGCTCCCGGCGTAGCGGGTCTGGGCGTCCTGCCCGGCACCGTGCGGTGTCTTGCCCAGGGGGTGAAGCACCCGCAGATGCAGTGGAACGTCCTGCAGCGTCGGCCCGGTGCTCCCAGCGGCCTGCTCGATGCGCTGCCCGAGGTCCCCTGGGTCTATTTCGTCCACTCGTTCGCGCCGGAGCTCACCGACGACACCACCGCCACCTGCGAGTACGGCGGAACCGTGGTTGCTGCCGCCGAGCGGGGGGCGGTGTGGGGAACGCAATTCCACCCGGAGAAGTCCAGCCGCACGGGTCTTGCCGTCCTGGCGAACTTCGTCCGGGCCACGGGGCAGGCTTGACCGGTGGACCTCTTTCCTGCAGTCGACGTGATCGGCGGCACGGCGGTGCGGCTCGTACAGGGTGATTTCGGCCGGCGGAGCGAGTACGGAGACCCCGTGGCGTTGGCTCGCCGGTACGTCGAGGCCGGCGCCCCCTGGGTCCATGTCGTGGACCTGGACGCGGCCAGGACCGGACACGGCGCCAACCGGGCTGTGGTGGCCGAGCTGGTGGAAGCGGTAGCGCCGGTGCCCGTGCAGGTCGGAGGCGGCGTGCGCCGGACCGAGGATGCCGAGGAGCTCCTCGGGTGCGGTGCGGCGCGGGTGGTTCTCGGCACCGCTGCTGTGAAGCGACCAGCCTGGGCGGCCGAGCTGGCCCTTCGGTTCCCGCACCGGATCGCCATCGGTGTGGACCACCGCGGCGGCAAGGTGTCGGTGGCCGGGTGGGAGGAAACGGGGAGCGACACCGTGGCCGAGCTGCTCGACCGGTTCGCGGCCGTACCGCTCGCCGCGTTCGTGGTGACCGCCATCGAGCGCGACGGCATGCTCGGCGGCCCGGACACCGACGGCCTGCGGGGCGCTCTGGCCGGTACGGGGCACCCGGTCGTCGCCTCGGGAGGTGTGACGTCGGCAGACGACCTGCAGGCGCTCGCCGCGCTCGACGTTGGCGGCCGGCGGCTGGCGGGAGCGGTCGTGGGTCGGGCGCTGGTCGATGGAGTGCTCGGGATCGAGGAGGCATTGGCCGCGTGCGTGCCGTCCGTGTGATCCCCTGCCTCGACGTCGATGCCGGGCGTGTGGTGAAGGGCGTTCGGTTCGTCGACATCGTCGATGCCGGAGACCCCGTGGAGCTGGCTGCCCGCTACGACGCGGAGGGAGCCGACGAGCTCGTCTTCCTCGACATCACGGCCTCGGCCGATGGCCGGCGCACCATGGTGGACGTCGTGGCGCGCACGGCGGAGGAAGTGTTCATCCCGTTCACCGTCGGAGGCGGGATCCGCCGTCGTGACGATGCCCGTGCCCTCCTGCGGGCAGGAGCTGACAAGGTGTCGGTCAACACCGCTGCACTTGAGCGGCCCGAGCTGATCACCGAGCTGGCCGACGAGTTCGGTGCGCAGTGCGTCGTCGTAGCCATCGATGCGCGCCGGAATCCCACCGGGGGGTGGGAGGTCCACACCCACGGGGGCCGGCGGCCAACCGGGATCGACGCTGTGGGATGGGCTGCACGCTGTGCATCGCTGGGAGCGGGCGAGATCCTGGTCACGTCCATGGACCGCGACGGCACCTACGACGGCTTCGACGTACCGCTCACCCGCGCTGTGGTCGACGCCGTGCCGGTGCCGGTGATCGCTTCGGGCGGCGTGGGTACCCTGGACCACCTGGTCGAAGGTGCTGCTGCCGGTGGGGCGGACGCCGTTCTGGCTGCGTCGATCTTCCATCGGCGCGAGCACACCGTGGCCGAAGCCAAGGCCCATATGGCCGCCGCTGGTGTACAGGTGCGGCCGGTCGAGCTGGCCTGACGGTGCTGCCGGTCGAGCTGGCCTGACGGTGCTGCCGGTCGAGCTGGCCTGACGGTGCTGCCGGTCGAGCTGGCCTGACGGTGCTGCCGGTCGAGCTGGCCTGACCAACCCCTGGGGCCGGTCGGCGCCACCGGCACGCACCCCTGGGGAACGAAGCCGGGGGGGCACGTCGCGCGTGCGGCTCCGGAAGCGCGCTACGGGGTCGCCGAGGAGCCTGGCTGTCAGGCCCCCGTGCTGCCGCTGCTGCCGCTGCTGCCGCTGCCGCTGCCGCCTGGGGAGATCCCGCCGCCCGAGGAGCTCGGAGGTGTGGCACCGAGCGAAGCGTAGGGAATCGCCCCCGATGGCGCCGACACAACGACCGACTGGTGCCAATGATCGAACGTCCAGTGCAGCGTGGTGGCTATCGAGCCGCTGCTCACGGTGGCGCGTCCGACCAGGGTCAGCGGCAGATGGTCCGACGAGCGCAGCGTCAACGTGACGGTCCCTGCCGGTGCCGTCCCCGATCCCACGTTCATACGCCCGTTGACGATGGTTGTGGCGACAGCGCCCGAGCTTCCCGACGCCACCGAGACGGGAACCATCGTTGCCTGGATCTCGGAGAGGTTCGATGTGGTCGTGATGCCAACGGCAAAGTTCTTGTAGAGGCTTCCTGTCGATGTCGGTACCGACACCCACCGACCGGCATCGCTCTGGGCTGTGGTGGCCGGAGCGCCCAACTGGTCCACCATGGCGGAGGCGTTGCCCCGGAAGTAGACGATGCCCTTCACGAGCAGCAAGGTGAAGTGGTCCGGGCCCTGGGTCAAGATCTGACGACCGCCGTCGGGGGCGGCGTCACCGACGATGGTCGACGGCACGCCGTCGGTCGTGGCCTGCTGGACATAGTGGTAGGTCCTCGCTGCGTTGCCGGCGGCGATGGCCTGGTTGAGGGTGCTGCGTGCCGTTCCGAGCGAGCTCCCCGGGGCGATGGCCGCGCCGATCCCGATACCGGCTCCTGCCGCGACGAGCACCGCTGCCACCGCGAGGAGCAGGAACCGCTTGGAGCGATGCGGGCGGGCGAGCGCAGGAGCGCCGTGCGACCAGTCCCATCCGCCGGGTGGCGGTTGGCTGCCAAATGGCGGTGGGGTGCCGTAGCCGCCGTAGCCGCCGTAGCCGCCGTAGCCGCCGTAGCCGGTGGGGCCGCCGTAGCCGGTGGGGCCGCCGTAGCCGGTGGGGCCGCCGGATGGCGGTGGGGTGCTGGTGCCGGTGGGGCCGCCGTAGCCGCCGTAGCCGGTGGGGCCGCCGTAGCCGGTGGGGCCGCCGGATGGCGGTGGGGTGCTGGTGCCGGCGGGGCCGCCGTAGGCGCCGTAGCCGGTGGGGCCGCCGGATGGCGGTGGGGTGCCGGTGCCGGGTTGGGTGCTGGTACCGGCGGGGCCGCCGGGAGGAGCCGGGGTCCCGCTTTCCCATGTCGGGCTGGACGACGCCGTCGGCGGGACCGAGGACGCGGGCGGGTCTGCGGGCAGGGTCGGCGCCAGGTTGGCCTGCTCCGGCAGCTCGCCGGTGCCGGGACGATCGCCAAAGTCCGCATCGCTGGGCATCGTCGTAGCGTAGGTCGAGCAAAGCCGGGAGTGACACGCGGGGTCGCTACCATTGCAGGGTGGGGCCGGCTGTTGGATCTGGACGGTGTGCCGGTGATTGTGCGGTACCGTGCCAGGGTGGGTTCGTCGAAGCCGGTGCCGCCGAAGCAGTCGATCACCATGTTGGCGGACCGCGTGCTGGCCCAGCAGCCTCAGTCCGAAGGCGAGCGGCGGTCACGTGCCGGCATCTTGATCCCGGCGACGGCTCAGGTGTCGCGTCGGCTGGTGTGGGCCGAGGTCGTCGGCGTCGGACCGCATGTCCGGTCGATCAAGGTGGGAGACAAGGTGCTGTTCAACCCGGAAGACCGTTTTGAGGTCGAGGTCCAGGGCGAGGAGTACGCCATCCTGCGCGAGCGCGACATCCACGCCGTCGCCGCCGAGCGGATCGAAGGTGGGACGGGGCTGTACCTGTGAGCGCCGTCGACGGAACAGCTGACGTGCCGTCACCTGCGGTGGGCGCTGCCGCCTCACCATTGGCGACGCCGATGTCGTTCGAGGAGTCGGAGATCGCCGCTCTGCGGTTCGGCGAGGGCGGCCTCGTTCCCGCCATTGTCCAAGATGTTGCCGACGGAACCGTGCTGATGCTCGGCTACATGAACGCCGAGGCCGTGCGTCGAACGCTCAGCACGGGGCGTACCTGGTTCTGGAGCCGGAGCCGCCAGGAGTACTGGTGCAAGGGGGAAACGTCGGGGGATCGTCAGTGGGTTCGTGATGCCCGGTACGACTGTGACGCCGATGCGCTGCTCGTCGTGGTCGAGCAGGAGGGTGCCGGTGCGTGCCACACCGGCAACCGCAGCTGCTTCTACCGGTCGTTCGGTGGCGGGGGCGCCTCGTCGTGAGCACCTGGTCGCCGGCCGGCGACCGACCCGGCCGCGCCGAGTTCGTGGCTCTGGCGCGCCGGCACCGGCTGGTGCCGGTGTGGCGTGAGATCGTCGCCGACACCCTGACCCCGGTGGGGACGTTCCTGGCGGTGGTGGGCGACGAGCCCGGTTTCCTGCTCGAGTCGGTTGAGGGCGGCGAACGATGGGGACGGTACTCGTTCGTGGGTCGACGCCCGCTGGGACGGGTGGTGTCAGCCGGTGGGGTCGTGCAGACGTCTGGTGCGGCGGACGTCGCTCGGGGCCGCCACGGCGTGCTTGCCACCGTCCAGGAGCTGCTGGCCGCCTACGAGTCACCGGATCTCCGTGGCCTTCCGCCGCTGCACGGCGGGCTCGTGGGCTATCTCGGGTACGACGTGGTGCGCGAGGTGGAGCGGCTGGGCGATGCCCCCGACGACGACCTCGGCCTGCCCGACGCGTCGCTGAGCGTCATCGGCGAGCTGTGCGTCTTCGACCACTGGCGCCAGCGGGTGGTGCTGGTGCACAACGTGCTCGTCCCCGAAGGCGGGGACGACGCTGCCGGCCGAGCTTACGACGAAGCGGGCGAGGCACTGACGGCGCTGGCCGTGGCAGCATGCCGGCCGGTGGCCACCGAGCCGCGGTGCCTTCCCGACAGCGGTGACGTGCCAGGCCCGGCGGTGGCCGAACGCATGTCGGGATCGACGTTCCGGGCCTCGGTCGAGGTCGCCAAGGAGCACATCCGAGCCGGCGACATCTTTCAGGTCGTGCTGTCGAGACGGTTCGACGTCACGCTCGAGGTCGACCCCTTCGAGGTGTACCGGGTCCTCCGCCTGGTGAACCCGAGTCCCTACCTCTACTTCTTGCGCGACCCGGTGTGCACCGTGGTGGGCGCGTCGCCCGAGCCGATGGTCCGGGTGCGCGACGGCGTGGTGACGTCCCGCCCCATCGCCGGATCGCGTCCTCGTGGAACGACCGAGGCGGAGGACCGCCGGCTGGCGGCGGAGCTGCCCGAAGACCCCAAGGAGCTGGCCGAGCACGTGATGCTCGTCGACCTCGCCCGCAACGACATCGGGCGGGTGGTGGAGTTCGGCTCGATCGAGGTCGACGAGCTCATGGTCGTGGAGCGCTACAGCCACGTGATGCACTTGACCTCACAGGTCTCCGGCACGCTGGCAGCGGGCCGCGGCGCTGTGGACGTGCTTCGGGCCACGCTGCCCGCCGGCACGTTGTCGGGTGCTCCGAAGGTGCGGGCCATGCAGATCATCGACGATCTCGAAGTCAGTCGTCGCAGCGTCTACGGGGGGGTCGTCGGGTACGTCGACTTCTCCGGCAACCTCGACACCGCCATCGCCATCCGCACCTTGGTGGTCCACCCTGACGGCCGGGCGTCGGTCCAGGCCGGTGCCGGCATCGTGGCCGACAGCGACCCGGCGGCAGAAGACGACGAGGTGCACAACAAGGCTGCTGCCGTCCTCGCAGCAGTGGCTGTCGCCAACGCCATGCATCGCGACCCGCAGGGCGGCCCAGCGCCCGGTGGGCCGGGCGCGGCCACGGCCTCGGCTGTCCGGCTCGCGGGCGATGCCGAGCCGGCGGGCGATGCCGGGCCGGCGGGCGATGTGGCTGCGGGCGACCATGGAGGTGTGGCTCCGGGTGCCGTGGCGCGAACGGACGCCGACGGTGAGGTGTCGGCACCGGTTCGCGCGGCGCCAGGGCCAGATGTGCCGTCACCGCCGGTGGCACCAACGTCGGCTGAGGCGCACCCGTGACGCGGAGCACTGGACCAGGCGTCCTGGATGAGGAGTACCGCCTGCTGCGGCACGAGGTGGCGGCCGCCCCAGTGCAGCGCCAGGCGGTCCTGGTGGAGGGACCGGACGCGTCTTCCTACCTGCAAGGCCAGTGCTCGCAGGATGTCGTGTCGCTGGCCGCTGGTGCGTCCGCTGACGCGCTGCTGCTCAGCCCGCAGGGCAAGCTCGACGCGTTGGTGCGGGTCACCCGCTCGGGACCTGAGCGGTTCGTGGTCGATGTCGACGCGGGGTTCGCCGATGTCGTGGTGGCCCGCCTGCAGCGGTTTCGTCTGCGAGTCAAGGTTGCCATCGAGCTCCTGCCGTGGCACTGCGTGGCGCTGCGGGGGCCAGCTGCCGCAGCTGCGGCGGCGCCAGGCAGCGAGGTGGGGGGAGGCGGGATCGCCATCGCCTTCGACTGGAACGGGGTGACCGGGGTGGACTTGCTGGGACCGGGTCCGGTGGTGCCCAGCGACGTGCCGGTTGCAGGACCCGAGGCGTGGAGCGCCGTTCGGGTGGAGGCCGGCATTCCGCTGATGGGTGCCGAGCTCGATGATCGGACCATCGCAGCAGAGGCCGATCTCCTCGATCGGGCGGTCAGCTTCACCAAGGGGTGCTACACGGGGCAGGAGCTGGTGGCTCGCTTGGACGCCCGGGGAAACCGGGTGGCCCGGCGGTTGCGGGGACTGGTGCTGCCCGACGGCGAGGATCCTGGTGGTGCCACAGGTGGGGACCGTTCCCCCGGCGGTGATCAGCGTGGGCCGCGGCCCGGCGATGGTGTGGCGGTCGATGGCCGCGACGTCGGTCGGGTGACGTCGGTGGCGTGGTCGCCGGTCCTCGGTTGTGCGGTGGCGCTCGCCTACGTCCACCGTTCGGTAGAGCCACCGGCGGCGGCTGCCGTGTGCCCGCCGGCGGACCAGGCAGTCGCTGCCCTGGCCCCGGATGCTGCGGTGGCCGGAAGTGGTGCGGTGGCCCCGGATGCTGCAGTGGCCGGAAGTGGTGCGGTGGCTCGTGGCGCTGCGGTGGCCGGAGACGGCACCGGCGGTGGGACGCCGGGACAGCGCGCCGAAGTCCGTGCGCTGCCCCTGGTGGGGCCCGGCTGATCGGTGCCCGGGCGGGTGGGAGGAGCTTCGGTGGCCGGTAGGCTGCCCTGGTGGCCGGCACGTACCTGGACGGGATCATCGCCGCACATCGGGCCGCGGCTGCCGGCGACGGACGCGACCTCGTCGAG
>JAJZLP010000233.1 GCA_021803325.1 Actinomycetes bacterium | reverse complement strand
AGACCGTCTCCGCGATGAACGGCTCTCGCCGGGCGAGCAGCGCGGCGCGGGTGGCCTCAGCGACCCGGGCGGCCTCATAGGCGTGGGACTGCTGGTCCTGCGGCCAGCGCTGCGCGGCGATGACGTCGGCGTTGACGAACGCCACGCCGGGGCGGACCCGAGCCAGCACCAGTTCGACGAACGTGGACTTTCCCGCGCCGTTGGGCCCGACGACCAAGTCCAGACGCATGGGGGAGGGCTCGGGGGGTGAAGGCTCAGCGCAGCACGGTGGCGGTGCCGTCGGGGTCGTAGCGCACCAGCCGGCCGTCGTCGTCGAGGGCGACGGTGGCGACGCCCATGCCGGCCAGCACGGCACCGACGTCGAGGTCCTGGGCCCGCTCGGCGATGGCCGCGTCGATCTCGGCGTTGGCCACCAGCGACTCCTCGGGGGTCAGCGCTGCCAGCGCGGTGGTGCCGGCCACAGCCGCCTCCACCCGGCGTCTGCCGGCGCTGTGGTACGAGGAGACGGTGCGGCCCACCCGGGCCCAGTGGTCGAGCTGCTGCTTGGCCGAACGGCTCTGGCGGGCGCCTTCGACGGCAGCGGCGTCGAGCAGGTCGGAAGCGAACCTGGTCACCCGGTCTCCAGCCATAACCCCTCCTACGGCGTCACATGCTGCTACGAAGTGTAGCACTCTGCAACGCCACGCTGCCGATGGGGCCGGGGCGGCCGGCAGCGCTCGAGGTGGCGACGATGCGGTCGCCGCGGACCCGTCGCGCCAGATGCTGCGCCGGGCCCAATGCCACTCCCCCGCCCCGGCGCACTCGGCCGAGCCGCTCGGTGCCGGCTGATCTCGGGCAAGCACTCCCGATCGACGGCGCCCACCCCGTTCACGTGTCGGTGCTCTCGGGTGCTCGTGCCGCGACGGTTGGGCGCGGCAGAAGCGCCCTGACCGGCTCCTACGAAGCCGCGCACGTCATGCACCTTCGAGTGGACTGGCCCAGTCGCGCCCGGGCCCGCGCCCGCGCCGGCCGGTTGACGGGCCCATGGGACCTGGGACAGTGGGAGGCGACCCGGCCAGCACCCTGCCGGGCCAACCACCAGCACCCTGCCGGGGACAACCAACCGAAGCGTCGGCACCCCACAGCCAGCGCGGCGACTGCCCACCAGCACCCCTCTCGTGCGCATTCCACAACCAGGCCGACAGGATTCCAGATCCGACCATCTCGCGGACCACTTCAGCGCGCCCTGAACCAGGCCAGCGGGGATGTCGTGCAGTTCCAGCGGCCGCGGGGTTACAGCCTGCACCGCAGCATCACCCCAGATGGCATGCGCAACCAGGACGGCTCGACCGCGAATTCCCATGGCTCCGTCCCCGGCGGGGCACGCGGTGCCGGTGGGGACTCGCGACCTGAGCTGATCGGAACCGGCGGATGTCGGGGTCGGGAACCGACAGGCACGGTCGGCCGTCGGGAGTCGTCGAGCCAGGGCCGCTCTCTCGGGCGAGACGAATTGCTGGGCAGGAGCCCTGGCTCCACCTCCCGGGATTCGCCCGCGTCCTTGGTCGACCTGTCTGGACCGGCCACGCTCACCTCCGAGGCGATCATGAGCGAATTGCCCGGATGCAGTGGCAGGCCGGATGCAGTGGCAGGCCGGATGCAGTGGCAGGCCGGATGCAGTGGCAGGCCGGATGCAGTGGCAGGGTCGTCCGGCGAACGTCCGCTCCGACAGCTCACCATCATCGGAGACCTGGGGTCGGCTACCGCCCACCATCACCGGAGACCTGGGGTCGGCTACCGCCCACCATCACCGGAGACCTGGGGTCGGCTACCGCCCACCATCACCGGAGGCCTGCCTCGCCGTGCGATCCCCGCCCCGGTGGTGGCGGTCCGTGACGCTCCGGGCGGTCGATCGCATTCCGGGCAGCCCTAACCTCCACCTAACACGGCTATCACCGGGCCCGCACCCATCACATGCGTCAATGCTGACATGGAACTCCTGGACCGGTACGGGACGTGGCGAGACCTTCGCCGAGTGGCGGCACCCGCTGCAGCGGTGTTGCTGTCGGTGGCCGGAGCTGTCCACTTCGCTGTGGCGGCTCAGCATTTTGGCGAGTGGTGGGTGTACGGCACCTTCTTCGTCCTACTCGGCAGTGCTCAGTGTGGAGCGGGCCTGGTGTTCGCCGCCGGGCACGGGCGCCGGTTCGCCGATGCCGCCGGTTGGACGAACCTGGCAGTGGTCCTCCTCTGGACAGCGACGAGGACTACCGGTCTGCCGATTGGTCCACACCCCTGGGTCCCCGAGCCCGTGACGTGGCTGGACGTGACGGCTACGGTCGTCGAGCTCGCCACGGCCTTGGCTTGCTTCGTGGTGCACACGGCCCAACCTGATGTTCCTGCCGTGTTGCCGCTCCAATATCCGTCCGGTCCGCCGTGCCGACCGGGAAACGAGGAGGACCGCCGGTGCGTGCCCGCCTGATCGCCACCGTCACCGTCGCGGCGATCGCCGCAGCTGGCGTGCCCGTCGCTCACCTGTTCGGGATCGACCAACTGGCCT
>JAJZLP010000234.1 GCA_021803325.1 Actinomycetes bacterium | reverse complement strand
TGCTCTGGTTCCTGATGCAATCGCCCGACCAGACCTTCAGCCGACAGGCGCTCTTGCAGCAGGTGTGGGGGTACACCGGAGCGGGGCAGGCCCTGGCCACGGTCACCGAGCACGTGCGCCGTCTCCGACTGAAGCTCGAACGCGACCCGGCGAACCCGACGTTGATCCTCACCGAGCACGGCTACGGCTACCGGTTCGCCACCCGCACCCCCAACCACCGGTATCCCCGGACCTAGCCATCCTGGCTGTGCCACGGCCTGGGGTGTCTACACGCAGATGCGGGGCCGCAGTGCGATAGCCAGTGCAACTGATCAGCGGCCGACTTCTGCGGGCGTGCTATCGTTCGCCTGCAGATAGATCAGACCGCGAGGTGCCCCGTTAGGGGAGAATCGGGAAGCCGGTGCGAGTCCGGCACGGGCCCGCCACTGTGAGCGAGGAGCCCGCACCCACAGCCACTGGGCGTTCGTCGCCTGGGAAGGCGGGTACGGGCAGCGATCCGCGAGTCAGGAGACCGGCCTCGTCGGTGAGGAATGTTGACTGCCGGTGGTTCGGCAGTCTGGCAGCGGGAGCCTTGCCAGATGTGTTCGTCAGTGGTCCCTTCCTCCGACCATTCGGGGGGTGTCGAGCCTTCGGTGCCATCTCGTTGTGCGGCCCCGGCCACCACCTCGTTACGCAGGGAGGGAGGTGATCCCATGACAGTTCCGTCCGTTGCGCCCACCGTGATCGCGTACCGCAAGGCATGCCAGCCGGCGGGTACCGGCCTGTCCCACTACGTGCTCGTCACCAACACCGCTCCGCACCCGGACGCGTCGAGCGAAACGAACCTGCGGTGACCCCGGGCCTGGCGGCAACGAGACCACTTCGAGCCGGGCGGTCTGGCCACAGAGCGCAGCCATACCGGCGCCATGTGCACCAGCGGATCAATCCGTGACGGCGCTCTTCGCGAACACCGGTGGTGGACCGGCACTGGTCCCGATCGACATCGGCCACGACAAGTACATGGCGCTGATCGAGCCGGACACGGCCTTCTGGGCGCTGGTCCGCAAAGATCGGATCGCCGAGGTCCTCGCCGATCCGGCGTTCGTCGAGCAGGTCCACGAACGCGGCGCGGGTTTCGCTGCCGAGATGGACGCACTGCGCTTCGGGCTGGTGCCCTCCGCGGTCTATTTCAACCCGACCGAACGCTGCAACCTCAACTGCACCTACTGCTACCTGCCCGAAACGATGCGGCGGCACGGCGTGCGCATGACAGAGGACCGCTTGTTCGAAGCACTCGAGACCTTGCTCGCCTTCTTCCGCCGCCATCTGCCCGATGGCGTCCGTCCACAGGTGATCTTCCATGGCTCTGAGCCGATGCTCAACCGCAGAGCCGTCTTCGCCGCCATCGACCGCTTCGCTGAGGAGATCGTGTTCGGGGTGCAGACCAACGGCACGCTCCTCGACCCCGACGCGATCGAGTTCCTCACGTCCAGGGAGATCAGCCTCGGCCTATCGCTCGACGGCCCGCTAGCCGAGATCACCGACCGTACCCGGCGAACGCACGCTGGGCGCGGCGTCCACGACCAGGTCGTCGGCGTGCTCGAGATGCTGCGCGGCTACCACAACCACGCTGTGATCTGCACCACCACGACTGACAACCTGGCACACCTGAGCGAAGTCGTCGAGCTCTTCCACGCCTTGGAGGTGCCGACGTGCATGCTCAACCCGGTGCGCTGCACCCTTCCCGGCGGCCAGATGCTCCGCCCATCCGACGACGACCTCACGAGCGCGTACCTGGGGGCGCTGGACCGCAGCTACGCGCTCTACCGCCAGACCGGGCGCAAGCTTGTCGTCGCCAACTTCGCCAACGTCGTCCTGGCGGTTATCGCCCCCACCGCACGCCGCCTTATGTGCGACATCTCGCCGTGCGGTGCCGGCCGGTGCTTCTTCGCCGTCGACGCCCACGGGGATCTCTTCCCCTGCAGTGAGTTCATCGGACTCTCGGGCTTCCGAGGCGGCAACCTGTTCACTGGCGGCCTGGAGAGCTGCTCCGATACCGACGCGTTCCGTTCTGTCACCGGCCGCATGGTCGAGACGATCGACCCCTGCCGGGGCTGCTCGATCCGCCACTTCTGCGGCGCGCCCTGTCCCGCCGAGGCCCACGAGCTCCGCGGCGACCTGGCACGACGAGGCGCGTACTGCCAGTTCTACGAGGCCCAGCTGCGCTACGCGCTTCGCCTCGTCGCCGACGGGCGCGAGGACGCCTACCTCTCCGACGGCTGGGACACTGCAACCACGACCGTCCTCGACATGACCGTCCCGTGGCTCACACCGAGCCGGCAGACGACGACAGGTGGGACCAGCGTGGCTCACCCGAAGGAGACCCGATGACCCTGCTCGACGACACCCTGCGCGCCATCAGCGGCGCCGACCAGAAGGCAATCTCGGCCGCCCGGGAGCGCCAGGAGCGGCTCACCAAACCGTCCGGCGCGCTGGGCGTGCTCGAAGACATCGCCGTCCAGCTCGCAGGCATTGCCGGCACCTGCCCGGCCCCCGTGCCCA
>JAJZLP010000063.1 GCA_021803325.1 Actinomycetes bacterium | reverse complement strand
GCAATGCTGCCGTACGTAGGGCTGGCTCATGCCCACGATGGTCGGCTGGGAACCAAGGAGGACGCGTGAAGAGCGGACAGTGGATCGTCGACCGCGTCGCTGCATCCGGACCGCCCCCAGGGCTCGCCACCGGCGGGCAGCACCCGCGGACCTTCGGGTTCGCTGACGAAGCGGGCGGCGAACGATGAGCACCACAGTCGGCGCTGGGGCGCTGCTCGGCTCGATCGTCAACCTGAACCCTCCCGACCACTACATCCACTGGGGGTTCATCCTCATCTCGCTGGCCAACTTCCTCGTCATCATGGCCATGTTGGCGGTGTTCATCCTGGCCTTGACCGTGCCGTTCGTGCACAGCCGGAAGAAGCGCGCTCGGGGCGCGCCGGGATCGTCGGTGCCGACGGGCACGGGCAGCGCCGGGGCGACCGCCACCCCGGCTCCCGCACCCGCGCCTGCGGATGCCCACACGGGCGTGGCGACGGCGGATGCCCACACGGGCGTGGCGACGGCGGATGCCCACCCGGGCGCGTCGGCGGCGGAGGCAGGCGACGACGAGCTGTGGACGGCGAAGGCCCGCAAGGCGTGGCTGCGCCACCTTCCCCCGGAGAAGATGCTGCCGGACAGCCAGCCGGCGTACGTGGCGTCGTGGATCTACGTCTTCGGCGTGCTGACCATGGTCGCCCTCGCAGTGGTCATCGCAACAGGCTGCATCCTGGCGCTCGAAGGGCCGGCCTGGTGGCACATCAGCTCGGTGGGCCTCTTCGTCAACTCGCTGCACATGTGGAGCGTGGAGTGCTTCTTCGCCTTCATGGCCATCCACCTGTGGGGGAAGTTCTGGATGGCGTCGTGGCGGGGAAAGCGCCAGCTCACCTGGATGACCGGTGCTGCTGCGTTCCTGATCGCCGTGTTCGAGGGGTTCACCGGGTACGTCTCGCAGACCAACCTCGACTCGCAGTGGATCGCCTTTGAGTCCAAGGACGCCATGAACGGCGCCGGGATCGGCGCGTTCTTCAACACCATGAACTTCGGTCAGGCGCTCATGCTGCACATCGTCTTCGTGCCCTTGGTCATCGTGCTCCTGGTGGCCATCCACATCGTGATGGTGCGGCTGCGGGGGGTGGCGCCGCCGATCGACGCGTTGCTCGAGCACCTGGGCACGCCCGGGGCGGACCACGCGGAGACGGCGCCTCGACCCGCCCCGGCGACGACCACACCGTCGGCCACCACACCGTCGGCCACCACCAGCCCCACGTCCGCCGAGCCTTCCCCCGCCCCTGTGGGATCGGTTCTCGAGCGTGCTGTCACCCGCGGAGGACGGTCATGAGCCCGACGAGCGCTTCGACCGGCGGCCCGGCTGGCGCCGGCTCCGCCGCCACTTCTCGCCAGCGGCGTCTGCTGCGCCGACGAGCGGAGGCCGGCGCCTGGCAGGGCCCGCTCCGCCGGTACGACATCTTGAAGGAGGGCACGATCGCCCTGGTCGTGGTGGTCGTCTTGGTGGCAGTCCTGTCGATCCTGTTCTCGTCGCCCGACGTTCCTCCCGTCACCTTGCAGGCGTGGTCCTCGGCACAGCCGATCGGCTTCACCCAGATCGCTCTGTCCGAGCTGAACGGCACCAGCACGTCGGCCACCTACGGGCCGCCGTACAACCACCAATCGGGCTCCGTCCAGTACCTCTACGGCGTGTCCATCCAGCGGGCCATCGGAGTGACCGATCCGATCAACCCGGCCAACGACTTCGTCGTCGACCCGCTCAGGACGGTGTCCGGGCAGCCGCAGCTCACCGCTGCGCTCGCCCGCTATGACGCCGCCAGCGCGGCAACCCGCCACGCGTGGGAAACGGCCTACGGCACGGCCCTCGACAAGGCGCACATGGTCCTCGGCCAGCTGGTGGTGCCTCCGGGCAATTACGGCCCGGTGGCCACCATGCTCTCCAGCTTTTTGTCCTTGGCTCGCTCCGGTGGCCTCGATGCCGCCCTGGTCCAGCACTCGCCGTTCTACGTCACCAACTACACCGACCCGATCCTGTTCCTCGGCGACTCGGCAACGGCACAGGACTCGAGCTACTGGAACCAGATCGTCTCCGCCCAAAAGATGCTGGGCAACCAGTGGGGCATGATGAACGAGACGGGTTCGTGGCCCGGCCAGCCCTGGCTGTGGCTCTACACCATGTGGTACCAGGTCCCGCCGATGAACCATTCGAGCAACGGGGACGTCGAGGTGATCGCCATCATGACGGTCCTCTCCCTCGGACTGGTCTTCGTGCCGTTCATCCCCGGGCTTCGCGACCTGCCGCGGTACATCCCGATCCACCGTTTGATCTGGAAGGACTATTACCGCACCTTCGGGTCGGCGTCCACGGGCACCACGGTCGAGGGATCGGGTCCGCCCGCCGACGCTGTGTGACGGGTAGCCGCCGACGTGACTGGTAGCCGCCGACGTGACGGGTAGCCGCCGGCGTGACCAGCGACGCCGACGTGACGGGTAGCCGCCGGCGTGACCGGCGACGACGCTCAGGCGAGGCCGGCACCACCGGCGGACCGGTAACAA
>JAJZLP010000056.1 GCA_021803325.1 Actinomycetes bacterium | reverse complement strand
GCCGGTACGAGGCACCGCAGTGAAGCGGCGACCCGCTCGCCGGTGTCGGCCGGCGGCGGCCGGGTTCAGTCGGTGTCGTCGCGGCGTGCGCTGCGTTCTTGCTTGCGGGTGGACTGCCGGCGCTTGTCGTCGAGGCGGCGGGCGCGCGCCGCCGACGTCGGCCGGGTCGGGAGCCTGGTCCGCTCGACGTGCAGGGCACTAGCCAGGCGGTCGGCCAGCCGGCGCAACGCGAGGTCTCGGTTGCGGGCCTGGGATCGCTCGGCACCCGAAGCTGCCCGGACCGTCGGACCGAGGCGTTCGATGAGCCGGGCCCGCTGGCGGGGTCCCAACGCGGCCGAGCGCTCGACGTCAAACCGCACCTCCGCTCGGGTGCTCGACCGGTTGGCGTGCTGGCCGCCGGGGCCTCCACTGGTGGTGAACCGCCATTCGAGCTCGTCGAGCGGGATGGCGAGGCTCCTGTTCACGCGCAGGGCCGCGCGCTCGAGCGGTGCATCTCCTTCGGAGTCGCGATCCGGTTGGCGTCCCCCGTTCACGACCAGGAGCGTACGGCAGCGCATGCCCGGCGTCTGGAGTGGGGCGAATGTGCAGGGTGTGGCGGCCTATTGCGGGTACCGGGCATCGGGTACCGGGCATCGGGTACCGGGCATCGGGTGCAGCGTGCGGGGTGCGGGGTGCGGGGTGCGGGGTGCGGCGTGCGGGGTGCGGGGTGCAGGGTGCGGCGGTTGGTTGCGGGTACCAAGCATCGGGTGCGGCGTGTGGGTCTGGTCGTCGGATCCTGAGCCCGGTTCATGTGCTCGGCATCAGCGAGGATCCGTATGCTCGGCGGTGTGGCGACGCCTCGACGCGACAGGGGGGGATCTCAGGGCGGTATGCCGGACGCGAGCCTGGATAGCGGAGCGTCGGAACCGGGGCGTGGATCATGGGTGGTCGTCGGGCTCGACAACGGCGGGACCACGAACAATGCCACCGTCGTCGATCCCGCCGGGCGCTTCCTGGTTCCGGGATTGCTGGAGCATCCCAGTCGGGTTCGCGAGGGTCCCGATGCGGCGATCCAGGCGCTCCACTCGTCGTTCACCGGGGTGTTGCAGGCGACGGAGCTGACCGCTTCCGATGTCCGGGCTGTCGGCCTGTGCAGCCCCGGGCCGGCCAGTGCAACCGGGATCATCTCGCGCCGGGGGTCGACCAACTTCGTGCATCCGGCGTGGCGGGGGTTCGACCTCCGCAGCGCGGTGGAGGACCGGCTCGGTGTTCCCGTCGTGTACAACAACGATGGGAATGCCGCCGGGCTCTACGCGCACCATCGCCAGTTCGGCACCGGAGCGTCCAGCCGCTCCTCGGTGTCGGTGGTCATCGGCACCGGGCTGGGTGGAGGCGTGGTGGAGCAGGGGCAGGTGGTGACCGGCGCGACGGGAACCGCCGGCGAGCTCGGGCACGTCAGCATCCCTATGGCCGGGCTTCTCGAACCAGACCAGCCCGTTCCGCCGTGCAACTGCGGCCAGTCGGGCGACGCCGAGAGTGTGGCGTCGCTGACCGCCATCGAGACGAGCCTGCTCCCGTATTGGTTGACGCGCGTCCCGGACCACCAGCTGGCAGGGGTGCCGCTGCCGGACGCGGCGCGGCGTGTCCGCGGCCTTGGGGAGGCCGGCGACCCCCTGGCGACGGCGATCTTCCGCCAGCAGGCGATCGCCGTCGGGCGCCTGCTGACCATCGTCGCCAACATCCTCGATCCCGACGCCTACTTCGTGGGCGGCGGGGTCGTCGAAGCCGCACCGGCATTCCGGGAATGGTTTGTCGCCACCGTGCGGGAGCACACCGCGCTGCGCGAGGAGGCGGCTGAGACCGCGGTCTTCGCGCTCGTTCCTGACCTCGACATGGCCGGTGCCCGCGGCGCGGCCATGTCGGCCCTCGCTGGTGTGACCGGCCGAGACTGACTGCTCGTTGGTGTGACTGCTCGTTGGTGTGACTGCTCGTTGGTGTGACTGCTCGTTGGTGTGGCCGACGGTGACCGCCCTCGGCTGCGATTTCCAGCCGGCGTTGGCAGCGCGCATTCGCGGCGGCGCTGGCAGCGCGCATTCGCGTCGGCGCCGGTAGCGTGCAGGTGTGACCGCACCCGTCATCGCCCGGAGCCGTGTCATCCCGGCATCGCCCGCAGCCATCTTCGACCTCCTGGCCGATCCAGCTGCCCATGCACGCTTGGACGGGTCGGGGAGCGTGCGGTCGGCGGTAGGCAATCCGGCCCGGCTGTCGCTCGGGGCCACATTCGCCATGAACATGCGGATCGGTCTGCCGTACCGGGTCACCAACACGGTGGTCGAATTCGAGGAGGGCCGGCGGATCGCGTGGCGGCATTTCGGCGGGCATGTGTGGCGCTACGAGCTGGAGCCGGTCGACGGCGGCACCCGGGTGACCGAGACCTTCGACGGCTCCACGTCCAAGGCACCCGTGGTGCTCACCCTGATGGGCGTGGCACGGAAGCACCCGTTGGCGATGGAGGCAACCTTGCAACGGCTGGCGGACGCCGTCGCGCCGACGTCTACCACCTGAGCGAGCCCGGTCGCTACGCTTGACAGAAAGTGAAACTTTACTACACTTCGTCACATGAAGAGCGGCTCTAGCGGCTGGCGCCCGGTGTTTCTTGAGCGAGATGCCCGATGAATCCTCCGGTCGCGGCGTCGGCGGTCCGCTCCGGAACGCACCTGGCCGAGACGGTGGCTGGGCCCGACATGGCCTTCGATCAGATGCTTGGTCGGGGGTCCTGTGCCATATCGGCCGCGGGTCCCGACACAGGCACTGTGTCGCCCAGCCTCTGATCCCCAGATCCCCAGATCCCGGGCGAGCAGGCCCCTGGTCCCCACGGTGACCGGCACGGTGAGCACAGCTCGTCCTGGGTGGATCCGGCCCTGGTCCCGGCCCGGACCGGTGTCACCACCCCCCCGGTGGCACCGGTCCGGCCCCGCCGGTGCAGGCTGTCGGACACCAGCCGGCACCGGACCCGCATCGTGAGCGATGCCGGTCATGCTCCTGCTGGACGTGCATGGCAGCGCGGTTCGTACGTCTCTCGGATCTGATCGGGCTGCGGGATCTGATCGGGCTGCTGGACCCGAGCTGCGTACCGGATCTGATCGGGCTGCGGGATCTGATCGGACTGCTGGACCCGAGCGGCGTACCGGATCTGATCGGGCTGCGGGATCTGATCGGGCTGCTGGACCCGAGCTGCGTACCGGATCTGATCGGGCTACCGGACCCGAGCGGGCTGCTCTGGATGGAGCGGGGGCTCTGAACCGGGCTGGCTTCCGGACCCGTCGGCACGGTCGGTCTGCCGGCCGCCGCGCGCCTCCGCCAGGGCCCACGACGGGACGTTGCGCAGGCCCCGGGCCAGGCCCAAGGCGGCCAGCGCCCGGATGCCGAGCCATGTGGGATCCACTTCCAGCCGGGACAGGCCCTGCCGGGCGCTGGCGGGGAACCGGTGGTGGTTGTTGTGCCAGCCCTCGCCGAGGGTCAGCAGCGCCACCAGCCAGTTGTTGCGGCTGTCGTCTCGGGTGGCGAACCGGCGGCGTCCGAAGCGGTGCGCGATCGAGTTCACCGCGAACGTGCTGTGGTAGAGCGCCACGGTCGGGAGCACGAACCCCCACACCAGGACCTGCCAGGCCGAGGTGTGCAGGGTGGGCCACACGCCAGCCAGGAGGGCGCCGAGGCCGAAGGTGCCCGCCGCGACAGTCAGCGGGACCAGGTGGTGGTACCGGTCGAGGAGCCGCATCTCGCGGAAGCGGGCCAGGTCGGAGACACCTTGGAGCCCGGGGTGCTGGTTGGCGGGGGTGAACAGCCAGAGCAGGTGGGCCCGGAGCAGCCCGTCGACACGGGGGGAGTGAGGATCACCGGGCCGGTCGGTGAAGCGGTGGTGGGCCCGGTGATGAGCGACCCACCACAGCGGTCCCCGCTGGGCTGCCGCAGCGCCCAGCACCGCGCCGCCGAACTGCACGGCGCGTGACACCTGGAAGGCACGGTGGGCAAAGCACCGGTGGTAGAAGCCGGTGATGCCGAAGGCCCGGGCCGCGTACGACGCGACACCGACGGCGAGGGCGACCGGGCTCCACCCCACGAAGAAGACGGCCAGGCACGCGACATGCACCGCCACGAACGGCACGCCCGGGCGGAGGCGACTGCCGCCGGCTCCGTCACGACCTTCGCTCGCCGCGCTGCTGTCCTTGCGGTCACTGCGACCACTGTCGTCACTGCGGTCACCGACGTTCGCTGCGCTGTCGTCACTGCGACCACTGTCGTCACTGCGGTCACCGACGTTCGCTGCGCTGCTGTCCTTGCGAACACTCCCACCGGCTGCAACACGACCACTGTCGCTCATGTCGCACACGCCTCGATGTGGGGGCGGCAGTGCGGTGGTGCCACCAGGCGCGACCCGTCGCCGATGTGTTGTTGCAGGAGCGCTGCCTCCTGATCGGTGCCGTGCGGGTCCCGCTGCTGTCGGGGCTCCGAGCCGCGACCGACAGGGTCGATGACCGTGCCGCCCCGACACCAGAGGTTCCAGTCGCCCTCGCCATCGACGGTCGTCCGCCTGTCCAGCCAGTATCGCTGCACGCGTTCGGTCGCCGTCCGGCGCGGGAGATCGGGCAGCGTGGTCGTGGTCACCCGGCAACCGTAGATCGACACGACGTGCAGGGCGAGCCAGTCCTACCCGGTGCCGATCTCGACCACGTGGCCGCCGGGCACCGGCCAGATCCCGGTGGCCTCCTCGGTCGAACGCCACTGGCCGCCCGTCGGCCACCGTCGTCACGATCCGACCGAGCCGGCACGCCGATGGCACGGACCCGGCACGCCGATGGCACGGACCCGGCACGCCGATGGCACGGACCCGGCACGCCGATGGCACGGACCCGAATTTCTCGTCCCGGCCGGCCCCGGCCCATACTGGCGGCATGCCTACTCCTGGTCGCAGCATGCCCTTCCTCGCTCTCGGCACGCTCACCGCGCTGTCTGCCGGCGCCCTGGGTCTCTCCCTGGCGACCGCAGCGCCGGTCGCTCCCCGCCAGCTGCACCTAGCGGCGGCCAGCACGGCGGCCGCATCACGGCTCGCGATGCACGAGACCATTGCCGTGGTGCGAGGTGGCCGGGCCGTGCCGCTGCAGACCGTCGACGAGCAGTACCAGGCGCCGGACCGAATCCAGGCGGAGCGCGGCGGTACCGTCGAGCGGATCATCGGTACCCATAGCTACGTCTCGACAGACGGTGGGAGGACCTGGAGCGTGGTGCCCCAGCCGGTCAAGGTCCAGCTGGCGGTGTCGGTCCTCCTGGCTCCGCTTCGCTTTCTGCAGCAGGCGACCACGGTCACAGCGAGCGCCGGTCAGCAGCGGTTTTCGTTCACCTCCTCGCTCGCCGCTTTCGCGTCCGCCCTCCACCTGGGGCTCGCCACGAACCTGCCGGCAACGAGGGTGGATGTGGTGGCCACCGTGTCCGGCGAGTTCGTGTCCACCGTGACCGCCCGGTTCCCGCTAACCGGCAAGAACTACGTGCTCACGGTGCAGTACGGCCAGGTCGACACGCTGCCGGCATTGACCCAGCCCCCGATCAGCGCCGGGTAGCAGCACGCTGCCGGCTCCTGGAGCCGCCGGGCGACCGAGCACGCGCCGGGTGCCGGCGCGGCGGCATGGCGCCCGGTCGGGGTCCGGCGGCGCGGGTGGTGCTGCGGGCCCGGGCCGTCGCCCGCTGCTGGGCGACGGCGTGCCCCAGCCGGTACCACAGCGGAAGGATCTTGGGGGCGAGCACCGTTCCCGCGTTGGGTTGGGCGAGATAGGTGAGGTGCACCCCGTCCGCCTGGCGGACGGGCACGCCGTCCAGGGTCGGCGTGTACCGGCCGCCGGGGCACAGCATGGCGTGGAGGTGCTGGACGGTCACGGTCGACGGGTGCTGCGCCGCCACCTGCTCGACCAGTCTGTTGTACGTGTCGACCCGGGCGGCGGCGTCCTCGGGCCATGGGGCGCCGTCGGGTTGCTCTCCGGTGTCGAAACAGGGCGACGTCTCGATGATCATGTGGGCGCCGTGGGCGGTGGCGACGGCCACGGCCAGCTGCAGGGTGCTCTCGACGTAGGCGGCATAGGTCGGGTTCAAGATGTTCGTCCAGCGCCCGGAGATGTCGGTGCGGTCGACCGTCTCCCACCGGCCGGCGACCAGCACCACGACGTCGGGGCGGAAGCTGGCGATCTGCTGGGTCCAGTACGCCGGCCACAGCTCGCCGTGCGAACCGGGGTCCGTACGACATGTCCCGGCCGCCCCCGTGCCCGTCGGTCCAGGCCCGGCGACGGGAAAGACCTGCCCGTGCAGGCGGATCTCGTTGCCGAGCGCGACGCCGCAGCCGAGGAGCCCGTCGTCCTTGACGACGACGTCGGCCTGCCGCTGGTGCTCGAACATGTCGATGCCGAAGGTGAGCGCGACGGAGTCCCCGACGACCAGCGCACGCACGGGCGGGCCCGACGGGGTCGGCGGCCAGGTGGCGAGGCCCGCGTTCCGGGGGATGGCGGCCATCGCCGGGACCGACGTCCCCACCACCACGACGGCGACGGTGGCGGCGAGCGCCGGTGGCCCGATGGCCCAGGCCCGCACCGAAGTGAAGAAGGTGCCGCGGCGGACAGGCAGCTCCACCAGGTAGTACGAGGCGACGCTGACGGTCACGGTGACCGCGGTGCGGACGAACAGCAGCGGCAGGCCGGTGAACCCGGTGTTGGCGTGCGTGAGCCACAGGTCGAACGGGTAGTGCCACAGGTACATCCCGTAGGAGATGCGGCCCAGGAACCGGAGCGGCGCCCAGGAGAGCATCCGGGCCACCGGGTTGCGGGGCACCAGGATGCTGCCGACGATGATGCCGGCGACGGCCAGGGAGGCGACCGCCACGCCCCCCTCGAACGAGAACGGGTTGGAGAAGCCGACCTGGGTCCACAAGGTGGCGGTCGCTGCCGCGCCGACGACGGCCAGCGCGACCAGGCCGACCCGGGCTCCAACGCCGAGGGCCGTGCTGGCGTCGCGGGCCCGGCGGTCGCGCCACAGCGCCAGGCCCACCGCGGCGGCAGCCCCGATGAGCAGGCTCTGAGCGTGGGTGTCGGAGCCGAAGTACACCCGGGTGGGGTTGGCAGGGTCGTAGAGCAACGCCATCTCCACGGCGGAGGCCACCGCGCCGGCCAGCGCCGTGGCCAACAGCGGCCACAAGGTCCGGGACCGCCGCAGGACGAACAGGGCGATCACGGGCCACACCATGTAGAACTGCTCCTCCACAGCCAGTGACCACGTGTGCAGGAGCGGTGACGGCGGGCCGGTCTGGACGAAGTAGTTCTGGCCGACGGCGACGAAGTGCCAGTTGGCCATGTAGAAGAGCGTCGACAGCTCGTCCAGCCGGAGCTGGGGGGCCTGGGATCGCCCGACGAAGAGGTGGGCCCAGACGGCGATGCCCACCAACAGCAGCACCAGCGCGGGCAGCAGGCGCCGCGCCCGGCGGGCCCAGAACGCCCGCAGCGCGACGGTTCCGGTGCGCCGCCACTCGGCGACCAGGAGCGACGTGATGAGGAAGCCCGACAGGCAGAAGAACGCGTCGAGCGAGAACAGGCCGCCGGGCACGGCTCCGGCCAGACCGCCGTGGTAGGCCATGACCGCCAGGAGCGCGGTGGCCCGGATGCCGTCGAGCGCGGGAACGTGCTCGAAGCGCGTCGACCGAGACGCGGCGTCGGCGGTCCGGGTTCCGCCAGCGCCGGTGGTGGTCGACGTGCCCGAGCTGCCCACGGGGTGCGCGGTCCGACTGTCCCTGGTGGCGACCATCGTGCCCGGTACCATAGATCCGTGGTCGCGCGAACCGGCAGCCGGGGAAGCGCCGGTCTCGACGCCCCCGGTGCGTCGGGCGACGATACTGGCGGAGGTCGTCGTGGGCCGGTGCGCGTGGTGGTGGCCGACGACCACGCGCTGCTGCGAGCCGGCACCAGGCAGATCCTGGAGTCGGCGGGCGGCATCGAGGTGGTGGGGGAGGCCGCCGACGGCGACGCGGCACTGGCGCAGTGCGCCGAGCTGCAGCCCGACGTGGTGCTGCTCGATGTCCGCATGCCGGGGCCCAACGGCATCGAGGTGGCCCGGCGCTTGGCTGACGAGCATCCCGGCATCGCCGTCGTCGTCCTGTCCGCCTACGACGACGACGCGTATGTCCGCGCCGCCCTGTCGTGCGGGGTGGCCGGCTTCCTGCTCAAGACCACCCTGGCGGGGGACCTGGTCCGCGCTGTTCGTGGCGTGGCGGCCGGCACGACGGTGCTCGATCATGCCATCACCCGCAGGTTGGCCACCACGGGCATCGTGCAGGACGGTGGTGGGTTGACCTGGCGTGAGCGACAGGTGGTGGCCCTGGTGGCCGAGGGGCTCGCCAACAAGGCCGTTGCCCTACGGCTCGGGATCAGCACCAGGACCGTGGAAGGCCACCTGAACCACGTCTTTGCCAAGCTGGGGGTGGAGACCCGCACCGCGCTGGCTCGCTACGCCCTGGCCCACGGGCTCGACGCGACGCCTCGCAGCACCGAGCTGTGACCAGCGCGCTCGCGGGCGCCGGGCGCGGCGGCACCAGCCGGGGCGACAGTCCCTCTCGGTTCGAGCGGTCGCGAGATCCGTTGGTCACCGACTCGCCGTGGCGCGATCGGCGGCTCTGGCTGGTCCAATTGGCCGTCGCTGCCATCTACATCGTCCGCCTCATCGTGGAGGTCCGGATCACGCACGCTCACGCACCTGTCCCGGGTATCGCCGACTTCACCACCCTGGGCCTGTTCCTGTGGCCCGTGCTGTATGCAGCGGTCACGGTGGGACCCACCGGGGGCGCGGTGACCGCGGCATGGGTGGCGGCGCTCAGCGTGCCTCGGGACCTCGCCTTCCTCGGGGGATCGGACCCCGTCGGCGCGTGGGCCGAGAGCACCCAAGTCGCCGCGCTCTGCGTGGTGGCCGTCGTCGTCGGCATGCGGGTGGCAGCGGAGCGGTCGGCCCGGGACCGGGCGGAGCGCGCCGGCCAGGCGCTGCTCGCAGCCGAGGCTCGCTACCGGGCGCTCTTCGAGTCGAGTGTCTCCCCGACGTTGCTGGTCGACCGGCACGGCACCGTCCTCGAAGCGAACGCTGCGGCAGTCGCGCTCGGAGGTGGAGCACCGACCCGGCTGGCGGACCTCGTGGGCAGCGTGCGGGCCGCCGCGTGCCTGTCCGAGGGCGGGCCCGGCACCCCGACCGACGACGGTTCGGTCCTGCTCATCGATTCGCGACAGCGCGGGTCGGGCTCACGGCGGTTCCAGGTGGCGGCCACCGACCTGTCGGGCGCCGGGGGCGATCTGGTCCAGGTGGTGCTGAGCGATGTGACAGCCGAAGCCGAGCGCCGGGCCGTGGCCGAGTCCTACGCCGAGGCGGTGGTCGCCGCCCAGGAGGAGGAGCGGCGTCGCCTGGCCCAGGACCTGCACGACGGGCCGTTGCAGACGCTGGTGCACGTGGCCCGCCAGGTGGAAGGCGCCGACACGGGCGAGGGCAGCCAGAGCGAGGTTCATGCCACCGTGCTCGAGCTGGTCGACGAGCTGCGGCGGATCGCCCGCGGACTGCGCCCGTCGGTGTTGGACGACCTCGGCCTGGTGGCCGCGGTGCAACGGCTGCTCGGTGACGTGGAGGAGCGCAGCGCCGTCACGGCGACGCTCGGGACGACCGGCACGGAACGGCGGCTCACCGCGCCGGTGGAGCTGGCTTTGTTCCGAGTTGCCCAGGAGGCCGTGTCGAACGCCGAACGCCACGCCGAGCCGACGCACATCGCCGTGGGCATCAGCTTTGAGACCACAGAAGTCCGGCTCCTCGTCTCCGATGACGGACGAGGGTTCGACCCGGCACGGGCGGAGGCGGAGCGTCGCCCCGGCGCCCTCGGGCTGAGCGGCATGCGGGAGCGCCTGCTGCTGACCGGCGGGCGCCTGGTGGTCCATGCCGCACCCGGGCAGGGGACGACGGTGGAGGCTGTCGTCCCGGCGCTGCCGCCGTAGGCTGTCGTCCCGGCGCTGCCGCCGTAGGCTGTCGTCCCGGCGCTGCCGCCGTAGGCTGCTGTCCCGGCGCTGCCGCCGATGGCCACATGAGGGCGGATGTCGCGCTCCCGGACGTCGCACGGCCAGGTGGAACCACCTGGCCCGTCCAGGTGGATTGGACGCTGTGGCGGCGGCGTCATCTGCCGATGTCTCTAGGGTGACAGGTCGGTGGCGTCGGGGGGTGGCCCAAGGGCGAGCGAAGGACGACGAGCTCGGCTTCTCTCTGATCGAGGTGCTCATCGCCATGTCGGTGCTGCTGGTGGTGCTGCTGCCAGCGGCCGACCTCCTGATCAGCACCGGCAGCGTGATCGCCGTAAGCAAGTTCCGCACCCAAGCCCAGGGAATCGCCTCCAAGGAGCTCGCGTCGATCCAGTTGCTCGCCGCCAACCAGACCGGCTTGTTCACTACCGTGCCGTTCGCCGGCCTGTCCGCGGCCACCCCGGCGATCGCCGTGCCGAGCGTTGCCAACGGGACCGTCTCGTGGAACCGTGCGTCGGCGTCTGTGAGCGAGACCGTGGACAACGAGCAGTTTTCGGTCTATGTCGACGGCGACTGGTGTACGGTCGCGGACTCGTCGGCGGGCTCCGGCTCCGCCGGTGCCTACGCTAACGCAGCGGCCACCGCCATGCCGCAGACCCTTGCCTTCGTGGTCGCCATCGACGTCCTGTGGGACCACACCACCTTGGCCGGCGGCACGTCGGTCGGCACCCACTACGTCGAAATTGGGACGGTCCAGCCGCCGGGTGGCTGGCCCATCGCGTCGTCGTCATCGTCCACCGGCCTCCCCGCCACCGGCCTGCCCGTGGCGGACGTGGCCAACTGCCCGGCGGGGCTCACGTGAGCGGTGGGCGGCGCCGGCGCGGCCTGCAGCCGGCATGGCATGGCCGGCGAGGCCTGCAGGCGGCGTCGCACGGCTGGCGCTGCCTGGGCCGGCGCTGCGCCGAGCGGCGGCGGGGCGCCGGCACGGCCACCGGCGAGGCCGGCTTCACTCTGATCGAGCTCATGGTGGCCATGCTGGTACTCGTCATCGCCCTGGCCGCCACCGCCACGATCGTGCAGGCGGTAGACCACCAGTCGGCCACCGCCCTGGCGCAGGGCCGGGCCACGGAGACGGGCCAGGTCTCCCTCGACGGCGTCACCCAGTACCTCATGGGGGCGGTGACGCCCCTGCAGGCCTACGAGGCGCAGGGCCACGCCCTCGACGGCAGCGCCTTCCCCGCCGTCTCCGGCTACTGCTGGAACGGCGCCAACCCCGGCCCGTCCCCGCAGAGCTCACTCATCGCCAGCGACCCCGCCGGGACCACGGGCGCTCCGTCGCCACCGTACCCGTCGGGAACCAAGCTGGTCGATCCCGACACGCTGTCGATCATCTACGCGCACGACTACGCCGTGGAGCTCTGCGCCTACCCGCCGGGGCAGACGATGCCGCAGGTTTACGAGGCGTACATTCCCTACAGCTCCTGCACCAGCACCGGCCCGGGCAGCATCGGCGACTGCACCCTCGACGTGGTCCGCTACGGCGACGGCGCCGGCCAGCCCTACAGCGCGACGTCCGACTACGCCACGCCGTCCAACGGCACGCTGGTCGACCAGATCCGGAACATCTGGTGCGACCAGGGGTGCCAGCAGGCCCTGCCGTGCGACCCGGCGACGGAGCCGGCCGGCGACCCCTGCCCCTCGACCGAGACCAACGGCTCGTGCTGGAGCTACCTGACCTCGGTGGGCGGCACCACCCTGCCCGCCGCCTGCTCGGGCATCACCGCCGCCGACGAGGCGTCCTACACCCCGCCCCTGTTCACCTACCAGGGGGGCGCCTCGGCGGCAACCACCGCCAACGTGGCCGGGACCAACCTCGACCTCCTGTGCGGCGGCGGGTCGGGCAGCACGTGCTCGCCGACGGTGGACACGGTGTCCGGCGGGACGCCGGTGTGCCAGCCGTCGGCGACGCTGGGGAGCGGGGTGACCTCGACCGACGACGCGGTCTGCCTCACCACCACCCCGATCCGGGTCATCGAGCTGCGGATGACCGTGATGGGCAACACCGCCGGCCGGTCGGTCAGCTCGTCGGCCACCCTGCCGAAGGTGACCGTCACCCGGACCATCGACCTGCCCAACCTGGCGACGGTCAACGGATCGGAGGTCGGCTGATGGCGACCGAGCCCACGCGCCCGGCAGGAGGCGGCGCCTCCGGGAGCCGGCGGGCCGCGGCGGCGGCCGGGCCGCGGCGGCGGGCCGGCGCGCCCCGTGGCGAGGGCGGCCAGGCCCTGGCCGTCGTCCTGAGCGTGGTCGCCGTCATGGTGGCCGTGCCCGTTGCCGTGCAGCTCTCGGCCACGGGCAGCGCCATCACCGCGACCACCGCCACGCTCGAGCAGGAGGCGCAGCAGGCAGCGCAGGCCGGGCTGGCCAATTACCAGGCGCACCTGGCCGCCGACGACGCCTACGGGTCCTACGGGTGCAGCTCCAGCGGCGGCTGCACGGGCGACGCCGCCAACCCCGCGCTGGTGACTGCCAGCACCGCGCAGGCCGCCGCGGCGGTCCTCGACGGCTGCCGGTCGAGCACGACGAGCGACCCTGACTGGGTCGACACCTCCGGCACCTCGGCGGGCACCGTCACGGGCTTCCAGTACTTCGTCGACACGACGGACCTCGGAGCCAACCCGCACACCGTGTTCGTCACCGCCGAGGGCCGGGCCGGGCGCTCGGGCAACTTCGCGTGCGCCAGCGTGAAGGCGTCGTTCCAGGTGCTCGACACCACCGGGAGCACCAGCACGACCGTCGCTTCGGCCGGCCTGCAGTCAGCGACGCCGGCGAACACCACCATACCCACGGTGGACACCATCACCCTCGACGGCGCGAGCGGCGGCACCGGCGGCGGCGTCTACTTCCTCTTCTGGCAGGTCGTCGGCGGCGGCCAGGGGGGCGCCGGCACCCAGCTGCAGTTCACCGTCATTGTCCCCACCGGCGACGTGGTCATGACGGCACCGGGGTCGGCGGGTGGCACCGGCACGGCCGGCGCCGGGTTCGTCCCCGGCGGCGCGGGCTCCGGCGGCGGCGGCGGAGCGACGGCCGCCTGCCTGATGGGTGCGTCGTCCACCACCACGGCGTGCACTCCCAGCGTGCCCCCGTGCAACGGCACGGACCCTGCGAGCGGCGCCGCCTGCCTGCTGGCCGTGGCCGCCGGGGGCGGCGGCGGCGGCTCGTCGGCCTGCTGGTTCGACAGCGGCGGCGGCTCGGGCGGCGGCGGCGCCGCCTTCTCCGGCGCAGCGGGCGACGCTGGCGCGTCGCTCTTCGGCGAGCAGGGGTCCGGCGGCGGCGGTGGCGGCACCGGCTCGGGGGGCAGCGCCGGTGCTGGGGCCAGCGGGTTCTTCGGCAGCGCGACGAGCGGCACGGCCGGCACGGGGGGCGCTGGCGGCGCCGGCGGCCAGGGCCAGTCGTTCTTCGGCTTCACGCTCGCCGCCGGTGGCGGCGGCGGTGGCGGCGGCCTATACGGTGGAGGTGGTGGCGGGGCGGGCTCGGGCTGTGGCGGTGGCGGCGGGGGCGGCGAGGGATCGTCGTACGCCGACCCGCTCGTCCAGGTCACCGGGGTGGGCGTGGAACCCTGCCCGCAGGGCGGTTCCGCCACGACCTGCGCCGGACCGGCGACGGGCACCGCCATGGTCGAGAACGGCACGTCCAGCAGCGTGACCCCGTCCTTCGACCAGACGAGCCCTTGCAACCAGACGGACCAGCTGGTGCAGGGAGCGCCGAACGGCGCGATCAGCAGCTTCAGCCTGACGCTCGCCGGCGGCGGCGGGGGCGGGGGGTACGTGCAGTACGGGTCGGTGTCCCTATTCGGATCAGTCAACGGCGGCAACGGCGGTAGCGGTGGCGAGCTCAGCGTGTCGACAGCAGCGGTGACGGGCCAGCCCGTGCTCGCCTACACGGGCGGCTGCGACGGTACGGCTGGCGACGGGAGCGGCAGCAGCGACTGCACGCCCACGTCGGGCAGCGCCGGCACCGGGGCGAACAACTGCGGGGGCGGCGGGGGCGGCGGGGCCACCGCCGTCTGCCTCGACCCGGCGGGCTCCTCCACCACCACGGCCAGCTGCACGCCGGCGAGAATGCCTCTCTGCTCGTTGGGCCAGGGCGCCCCGTGTGTGCTGGCGGCGGCCGGTGGCGGCGGTGGCGGTGGCTCGGCCTTCCTCGACGGGCTCGGGTTCATTAGCGACGTCACCGCCGGCAACGGCGGCCCCGGCGGGGGCAGCAGCGGCAGCGGGACCGCCGGCGGCGGTGGGACGTGGAGCGGGGGGGTGCCAGGCGGCGGCGGCGGCGCCAGCCAGGTGAGCGTCGGCGGCGGCGGCAGCGGGCAGTACCCCGGGTCCGCCGGGCAGGTGCCGTCGGCCGGGGCCGGCGGGGGCGGCGCCGAGGCGAGCGGTGGCGGTGGCGGTGGCGGCGGCTACTACGGGGGCGGGGGCGGTGCCGGGCCCCAGGCCTCCTACCAGCTGCTGCTGGCGGACGGTGGGTCGGGTGGCGGCGGTGGTGGCGGCAGCTCGTGGGCCGCGTCGGGCCCGATCTCGTGCGGCTTGGGCTGCTCCGTGACCCTCGACGCGCCGAGCTACTCGACGGCGTCGAACGGCGGTGCAGGCGGGAGCTACGCCTGCGCCTTTATAATTGTGTGTGGCGGCCAACCGCCGCAGAACGGCGGGCAGGGCTCGGTGGCGGTCAGCTGGAACGGCACCGCCGTGACACCGCCGGCGACGTCGACAGCGGCGTGCACCGTCAAGACCGGCACCCTGGCCATCAGCGGGACGGAGCAGGTGAGCCTGACCGGCGGCGGCGGCGCCAACGGCGGCGAGCCAGCGGCAGCATTGGGCACCACCGGCGGTGCCGGCGGCAAGGCTCAGACATTCGTGTTCGACGTGAGCGCCGGCTCGGCCGGCACTGCGACCGTCGCCTACGTCCTCGGCTGCAACGGCTGGGGGCCCGTCGGCGGCCCGGGCTTCACCCCCGGCGGCAACAGCGGCACGCCGTCGGGCTGCACGCTGACCAGCGGCGGGACCGTGACGTGCTCGGCGCCCGGGCAGGGCGGTGGAGGCGGCGGGTCCTCGGCGCTGTGCCTGCTAGCCACGGGCGCCACCGCGGCGTCGTGCAGCCTGGCCGCGGCGCCGGCGCCGGCGTTCTGCACCGGGTCCACCGTGCCGCCGGCCAGCACCTGCCTGCTCGCCGTGGCTGGTGGTGGTGGCGGCGGCGGAGCGTACAGCGTGGCCAGCGCCTCAGGGACCGTGGCGAAGACGGGGTGCTCGGCCGACAGCGCGATCAACGGCGGCACGTCGGGGCCGGCGTCGGTGTCGGGGGCCGTCGTACAAGGCGCAGTGGCCGCGTCGCCGGGGTACGCCGACACCGGTACGGCGGGCGGCGGCGCTCCCGGCGGCGGCGGCGGCACCCCGTCGTCGCTGTCCGCCAGCTCCTACTCGATCGCCGGGTCCGGCGGGCCCTACGGCTATTACGGCACCGGAGCCGGCAACGGCAGCTATGCGCCGGTCAGCAGCGTCGTCGCCGCCGGTGGCGGTGGCGGCGGCTACGCCATCGGCTACGCGGGCGGCTCGTCCACCAGCACCTGCGGCGGCGGCGGCGGGTCGACCGCGTGGACGACCGATCCCAGCGTTGTCCCGGCCGCGCCGACGGCGTCCACCCCCAGCACCACCACCACCCAGATGCCCGGCCATATCGTCCTCACGACGCTCGGCGGCCAGCTCATCGCCGAGTCCCCCGGTGGGGCCACCCCGGCGGTCACGCTCGGCACCTTCTGAGCAGCGGGGCTGCCGGCAAGAGCGGCGGCGCGGCCGACGACAACGACCTGCCGTCCGGGCCAGGTGGGCGGTCGGCATCCGTCACCGGTGGGTGTCCGTGCCCCAGGCAGACGTCCCGGCCTGCGACCTGGTGCCCAGGGACGTGGGTTCCCATGTCCTCGACGGGACTGGCATGGTCGGCGCGCCGACAGCCGGTGGTGGTGGACACCAGCCCCCCGGTCTCGCACCCGGGCGGTTGGCTGGGAACACCAACGGGTGGCCTGGGTCGCCGTCTGGTGGCCACACACGCGAGCGGGTGACGGCGGGTAGCGGCGGGTAGCAGCGGGAGCGAGGGTGGCGACGGATGGCAACGGATGGTCTCGGGCCAGGAGGCGGTCGCCCCCCCTCGACGACGATCGGTTTGTGTCTGGCGTCCTTGACATCGTCATCCTGGCTGGAGACCCGTGTGGCGGGGCTCGCGGCCTGTGCCCGACGCCGTGTGACCGCTTGGGAAGCGGAGGCGGCGATCGGGATGGGCCCGTCCCGCACAGCGATGCAACGGGACGGTGCGTGGGCATCAGGAC
>JAJZLP010000260.1 GCA_021803325.1 Actinomycetes bacterium | reverse complement strand
TGCGCGCGATCACCGCCTCCTCCCGCCCAGAGAGCCCTCCGCCCGAGCGGAACCGCGTTCCCCAGGCACGGTGGCACCGCCGTCCACCCGAAGTCGCCCGAACCGGACCGGCGCACCCCGCCCAGTCAATTCCCACTCCACGTAGCAAGTCGAGCTCGCCCGCATCCTGGTGCCCCAGGGGTCGGCCGACATCGCCTCGGAAGCGGGCCCGCGACGCCCAGGCCAGTGACGCTCGCTGGCCGGCCCGCAGGGGGATCCCAACGACCGCTCCGCCAGCCTCGCCCGCCACGGCCGGGTCACCACAGGCGGGTCACCACAGCCGAGCCACCACAGCCGAGCCACCACAGCCGAGCCACCACAGCCTGGTCATTGCAGCCGAGCTGCCACAGCGGGTTACCGCAGCCTGGTCACCAGAGCCGAGCTGCCAGAGCCGAGCTGCCAGAGCCGAGCTGCCACAGCCGAACCGCCGCAGCCGAGCTGCCACAGCGGGTTACCGCAGCCGGGTCACCGTGACCATGCCCTCGAGGTGTCCTTGCCATGCCGCCGCTGCAGCAGCAGCGCCGACGGCGCCGAGATGCTGCTCGACCATGGCCTCAACCGCACCCCAGGCGTCACGGGTGTCGGTATGGACCATCCGTAGTGCCCGGACCACGGGTGCGTCGGCTGCCGCGACACCCCGCAGGGTGCGCGCGTAGGCAGTCGCCAGCCGGGGCAGCACCACCCGGCCAAGCCCGACGAGCCGGGCAGCAGTGACCGTCAGGATGCCACCTGCATGGCCACCCTTCTCACCGGCGGTGCCGGCATCAATCCCGCCATCCGCTCCGCTGGCGCCAACCGGATCGATGGGCTCCCCTGCTGCGTTCGGTCCGACCGCCAGATGCGCCAGCATCCCGGGCCATCCAGGTGCTGGGACGGTGAGAGCGTCGGGATCTGCGCCGGCCCGCACCGGCAGGCGCTCGGCCAGAAGGGCAGCGTGGTCGCCGTGCTGTCGGGCGAGCACCGACAGCAGGACGCGAGCTGGGGGGCATGGCTCGTCGCCCACCCAACCTCCGACCATCTCGAACAGCCGGTGCTCGATCCAGCGGAGCTCGCCAATCCGGGGATCGGGCACGGGGATCCCCGCACTGCCGGCGACCGGTCCAGGATCCCCCGGAACGGTCCCGTCGACGATCCAGGCCGATATGGGCAGGTGGTCACACGGCGTCGGTTCGGGGGCGGGGACCGCCCTCGCCCCCGAACCGTGTGCCGAGGGAACGACCGGGACGGTCACCCGCCGGTCCGCACGTCGGCAGACCGCTCGCTGTAGCGGTGCGTGATGGGCATGCGCCGATCCTTTCCGAACGCTCGGGCCGTGATCCGGATCCCGACCGGCGACTGGCGACGCTTGTACTCGGCCACGTCGACCAGCCGGGCGACCCGCTCGGCAAGGGCGGGGTCGGTGCCGTCGGCCACCAGCTCGGCCAGAGTCCGGTCCTCGTCGATCAAGGCGGCCAGGATCGGGTCGAGCACGTCGTAGGCCGGCAGGCTCTGGTCGTCGCGCTGGTCCGGGCGCAACTCGGCCGAGGGCGGCTTGACCAGCACGGCAGCGGGGATGAGGTCCGGTCCGGCCAAGGCATTCCGAAACCGGCACAGGCGGTAGACCAGCGTCTTGGGCACGTCACGGATGACGGCGAAGCCACCAGCCGAATCGCCGTACAGCGTGGAGTAGCCGGTGGCCAACTCGCTCTTGTTCCCTGTCGTCAGCACGATCCAGTCCCGGGCGTTCGACAAGGCCATCAGCACGACACCGCGGATCCGGGATTGCAGGTTCTCGTCGGTCAGGCCGACCGCCGGCGTGCCCGCACCAGCGAGCATGTCGCCGAACGCGACGTGCGCCGGCTCGATGGGGATCACCCGCAGCTCGATCCCCAGGTGGCCGGCCAACGAACGGGCATCGGCCACCGATCCCTCGCTCGAGTACCGCGACGGCAGGGCCACCCCGTGGACCCGGTCGGCGCCCAGCGCATCCACGGCCACCGCGGCGACCAGCGACGAGTCGATCCCGCCCGACAAGCCGACGACCGCGTCGGTGAACCCGTTCTTCGCCAGGTAGTCACGCGTGCCGAGCACCAGGGCGGCATAGACCTCTGCCTCGGTGCTGTCCGAAGGGAGCGTCGTCACACCCCCCTGCGTCGCGCCCCCCTGCGTCGCACCCCCCTGCGCCACGCCGCCCTGCGCCACGCCGCCCTGCGCCACGCCGCCCTGCGCCACGCCGCCCTGCGCCACGCCGGGCGCACCCCAAGACGGGAGCTCCGTCGCCCCCGGTGTGAGTGTCGGTGGGGGTATCTCCTCCGGTGTAAGTGTCGCTCCCGGTGTGACTGTCGGTGCGGGTGTCTCCTCCGGTGTGGGCATGGGTGTCGACGTGACGGTGAATTGCGCCGACACGACCACGCCACCGCCACCGCCACCGCCACCGCCACCGCCACCGCCACCGCCACCGCCACCGCCACCAGAAGCGGAAGTCCTCCCCAGCAGCGGCCCGTGCAAAGCGATCCGGATCGGCTGGCTCC
>JAJZLP010000292.1 GCA_021803325.1 Actinomycetes bacterium | reverse complement strand
GCGGTGGGCGACGCCGTGCGGATCTGGAGGGGCGGCGGCACCTTGGACGCCGAGGTCGTCGCCGTCCAAGGATCGACGCTGGCCTGCATGCCCCTGGGGGATCTCACCGGGGTCCGGTTCGGCGATCGGGCGGAAGCCCTGGGCCGCCCCCTCCCCTTGGCTGTGGGCGAAGGGCTCCTCGGGCGCGTGCTCGACGGGCTCGGGCGGCCGATCGACGACGGTCCGCCCCTGGTGGACTGGGAGGAGGTGTCCGTCGCTGCCGCCCCGCCGCACCCGCTGCGACGAGACCTCGTCGACCGGCAGCTGGCGCTGGGCGTGCGGGCGCTCGACACGCTCGTCCCGTGTGGGCGGGGCCAGCGGCTCGGCATCTTCGCCGGGTCGGGTGTCGGCAAGTCGAGCCTGCTCTCCATGATCGCCCGTGGCACCGACGCCCAGGTGGCGGTCCTGGCGCTGGTCGGAGAGCGTGGACGCGAGGTCAACGAGTTCATCCTGCGCGACCTTGGGCCCCAAGGGCTGGCCCGGTCGGTCGTGGTGGTCGCGACATCCGACGAGCCGGCCCTGGTGCGCATCCGGGCGGCGTTCACCGCCACCAGGATCGCCGAGTGGTTCCGGGACCAGGGGCTCGACGTCGTGCTGATGATGGACTCCCTGACCCGGTTCGCCATGGCGCAGCGCGAGGTCGGCTTGTCGGCGGGCGAGCCGCCGGCGACCCGGGGGTACCCGCCGTCGGTCTTCTCGCTGCTGCCGAAGCTGCTGGAGCGGGCCGGCGCGGCAGAGACGGGCAGCATCACCGGGCTCTACACGGTGCTCGTGGAGGGCGACGACA
This sequence comes from Actinomycetes bacterium, assembly GCA_021803325.1. Classification (GTDB taxonomy): domain Bacteria; phylum Actinomycetota; class Acidimicrobiia; order Acidimicrobiales; family UBA8190; genus JAJZYI01. The sequence goes on along the minus strand of JAJZLP010000292.1, from coordinate 15,737 downwards.
TGAACGAGCCCATCGCCGACGCGGCCCGCTCCATCCTCGACGGCCACATCGTCTTGACCCGGCGCCTCGCAACCGCCGGGCATTTCCCCAGCATCGAGGTCCTGGACTCCATCTCGCGCGTCGAACCGGCGATCACGACCGCCGAGCGCCGGGGGCACGCACGCGAGCTGCGCCGCCTGATGGCTGCGTACCGCGACGCCCGCGACCTCATCGAGATCGGCGCCTACGTCCGGGGCGCGAACCCTCTGGTCGACCGGGCGCTGGCCCTCCTCGACGTCATCGACGCGTTCCTCCGCCAAGACGTGACCGAGACCGTCCCGGCGGACGCCTCCTGGAACGACCTGCGCATGCTGGTGGAAGCCTCGATGCAGCTGGCGGGAACGAGATGAAGCGCTACCGGTTCCGGCTGGAGTCCGTGCTGCGAGCCCGGCGCGCCCAGGAGGACATGGCGCGCCAAGACCTGGCACGCGCCAATCGCACCCTGCAGGCCGCCAACGATCACCACGAGGCGGAACTGTCCCGGTACCGGGCGGTTCCGCTGCCGTCTGGTGTGGTGGACCTTGCCACCGCAGCCAGCGAACGCCTGCACACCGAGCTGGTGGCCGCGGCGGTGCACGAGGCGGGCCTGCGGCGCGAAGACCTTGCTGTGGCCGCAGCCGTACAGCAGGCGGCATGGCGCGAGGCAGCACAGCGCGTCGCCGCCTTGGAGCGCCTGGATGACCGCCGCCGCGCCGGCCACGCGCTGGACGTCTCCCGGGCCGAGGCCGCCGAAGTCGACGACCTCGTCACGTCCCGGTTTGTGCCCGAGGAGCGTGGTGGGTCCCGCGGCTGGCCCGCACGGGCTGTCGGGCGTGCCAGGGTGGCCGAGGTGGCTGGGTCCGCCGAGGTGGCTGGGTCCGCCGGGGTGGCTGGGTCTGCTGGGGTGGCTGGGTCTGCTGGGTCTGCTGGGTCTGCCGGGGTGGCTGGGTCCGCCGGGTCCGACGGGTCTGCGGGGGTGGCCGAGAGGACCGGGTCCACCGACTGGACCGGAGACCGACGATGAGCGGCGTCGACGCGGCCACCATCGTGAGCCAGATCCAGGCGCTCGACGGCACGCTGAGCAATTTGGGCACGTCCATGGCGCAGGCGGCACCGACCGGCTCGTTTGCTTCGGTGCTCGATTCCGTGCAGGCCCAGATGGCTGCGATCGGCACGGATCCCGCCGGCACGAGCACGTCGGGGGCCGGGTTCGTGTCCACCAACGGACTGGTCGGGTTGCAGTCCTCCGCTTCGGGCGCCGCACCCACCGGCACGCAGGTCGTCGGCGAGGCGGCACAGTTCCTCGGGGTTCCCTACCAGTGGGGCGGGACCTCGCCGAGCACGGGGTTCGACTGTTCGGGCCTGGTGCAGTACGTCTATGGGCAGCTGGGCGTCACGCTGCCCCGCACCAGCGAGCAGCAGGCCACCGTGGGGACGCCGGTCGCCAGTGTGGCGCAGGCCCAGCCCGGCGACCTCGTCTTCTACGAGCCGGGGCCGAGCGGCCCGGGTCACGTCGGCATCTACATCGGCAACGGCCAGATCATCGACGCGCCCCACACCGGGACCTCGGTGCAGATCCAGGCGGTGGGCCAGCCGACGGAGATCCGCCGGGTCCTGCCCTCGGGGAGCGGTGGGGGCGTGACGGGGCTGTCCTCGGCAGGCGCGACGGCGGCGATCGCCGGTCTGTCGGGACCGGGCGGCACGATCCCCGCCAGCCTCGGCGTCCCAGCCGGGCTGGTGGCGATGTTCCAGCAGGCAGCGGCCCAGTCCGGTGTGCCCGCCGCCCTCCTGGCGGCAGTGGCCAAACAGGAGTCCGGGTTCAATCCCCAAGCCGTGAGCAGTGCGGGTGCGCAGGGGTTGATGCAGCTCATGCCGTCGACCGCTGCGGGCCTGGGGGTCAATGCCTTCGACCCCCAGCAGGCGATATCGGGGGCGGCACAGCTCCTGTCGAGCTACCTGCAGCAGTACGGCGGTTCGGTGCCCCTGTCTCTGGCTGCGTACAACGCCGGCCCCGGGGCGGTCGCGACGTACGGGGGGGTCCCGCCCTATGCCCAGACCCAGGCGTACGTGAGCGACATCATGGGTTCGCTCGGAGCGATGGCATGACCAGTGGTGCGACGACGGTCGCTGGCGTGAGCGGCGTAGGAGGTGCCGGCTACCCAGGCACGACCGGCACCGAACCTCGGCCTGCGGCGAGCGCGGTCGGCGGGTTCGGCGGCCTGCTCGAAGCCGTCGGGGCCGCCGGATCGCCCGCCACCGACACAGCGCATGCCGCTGGTGCGAGCCACGGTGTACCCAACGGTCCGGCGGCGGGGGCGGTCGCCAGGCCAGGAGCGCCGGATGTCCAGGCACCGGCTGGCGTAGAGAGCGTGACAGCGCCCGGTGTCCCAGGCGCGACGGAGCCGCAGATCGCCATGGGCGCCACCCGGGCGGCAGGCGCCGCCGGAAGTCCCGGTCGTACCGGCACGAGGGGATCAGCGACTGGTCCGGGTGGTCGGAGCAGCCGGTCCGGGTCGCGAGAGGCTGGCGCCTTGTCAGCGAGCAGCGCAGCGGCTGCTGCGGTGGTGGCCGCTGCGGCGGCTGGTGGCGTTGCCGGCAGCCCGGCATCCGGAGGATCGACGACGGCCGCCGCGCCCGGCGGTCCGGCGACCGGCGGCTCGCCATCGGGGTCGATCGTGACCGGCGCGACCTCCATCGCCGGAGGATCGGGTGGGGACCTGCAGGGCGGCGCTGCTGGTGCGTCACCTACCGCCGACGGATCAGGATTGCCTGGCGGTGCCGGCACGACCGGCCATTCCGCCGCTGCTGGTTCGCCGGGCGGCGCCGGAGGGGGTTCCGCTGGCTCTGCTGGCTCGTCTGCAGCTTCGCGTGCTCCGCAAAGCGGAGGAGCCTCGGTCTCGGGGAGTGCACCGGGTGCGCCAGGCGCTGCCAACGGGGTGGCTTCCGCTGGGTCTGCCGGTGCCGCAGCAGACCAGGGTTCCACCGGGCTCGGATCTGGGACTGGCCCTGGCGGGCCCGGCGGGGCCGCCGGAGCGGGCCCGAGCGGACGCACATCGGGGGTCCCGCTGTCGGAGGTTCCTGGGGTACCGGGCTCGGCGTCGAGCGGGTCCTCGGCGTCGATGACGGCCGGAGCTGGCGCAGCCGGTGCGGCAGGAGCCGCAGAAGCCGCAGAAGCCAAAGCAGCTTCTGCCGCCGCGGGCGGTGCTGGCTCTCCGAACGCGGTGAGCCAACCGGGGATCGGGAGTGGTTCCGGACCCGGCATGGTCTCGGGCTCTGGGTCCGGTTCGGGTCCCGTGTCCGGCCCGGGTCCGGCACACGGTACGCCATCAGCACCTGCGGGTGGTTCACCAGGTGCGGGTGGTTCGCCAGGTGCCGCTGGGTCGGGTGCCGGTGGTGCCGGTGGTGCCGCTGGGTCGGGTGCCGCTGGGTCGGGTGCCGCTGGTGCCGCTGGTGCCGCTGGTGCCGCTGGGTCGGGTGCCGCTGGGTCGGGTGCCGGCAGCCCTGCAGCGTCGGCGAGCGTGCCAGGCGCAACGGCGGTGCCGTCGACCGTGTCCGGCCGACCTGGTGTGGGCGACGGCAATCCGGGGACCGCCGGTGGGCCGGGTGCGGCGGGCTCCCCGCCGGTAGCCGGGTCTTCTCCAGGTGGGTCTGGGGGCGCGACTGGTCCGGCGGCGAACGCGGGCAGCGGGCCGGCATCGGTGACGGCGGCTCAGGGCCTTGCCGGGATGGTGCCGGGACCGGCGACGTCGGCTGCGCCCCCCGCGTCGGCACCGCCAGGGGTGGGTTCGGGTGGAGCGCCCCTACCGTCGCCGCCGGCACAGGTCGTGACCGTGGTAGCGCCGCTCCGGGGGAGCGCCGATGGCACCTACCAGGTGTCGCTGGCACTGCACCCCGAGGGGCTCGGAACGGTGCAGGCCACGGTGACCGTGGCGGGAACCGCCCTCGCCGTGCATCTCGCTGCCGATACTCCCGAAGCCCACCGGGCGCTGGCCGCATCGCTCCCGCAGCTCCAGGAGCATCTGGCGTCCGACGGCGGTCAGGTGTCGGTCACCTTGCAGCAAGGAGGCGACCCGAACCCTCGCGGGTGGTCCGGGGCCGGCGCCGGATCCCGGCATGCGGGGTCTGGGGCGACGACGCCAGCACAGGGTTCGGCGCGACCTGTGGACGAGCTGCACGTGTCCGCCCGTTCGGGTGGCGCGGCTCGTCTGGTGGACATGCGGCTGTGACGGCGAGCGAGCCGGACCGTACGACGGCGACAACAGGAGGTCAGCGATGACGATCCCCATCGGGGGTACTGGTGCAACGACAGGGCAGCAGCAAACAGCCGGCACGGCCGGATCGGTGTCGGGTGGAACGTCGGGCTCGTCCAGCGCCAATCCGCTGAACCAGCTCGACAACGCCCAGACCTTCCTGAAGCTGCTGGTGGCACAGCTCCAAAACCAGAACCCGACGAGCCCGACGAATCCCACGACCTTCATGACGGAGATCTCGCAGCTGGCGGGGGTGCAGTCGCAGACGACCTTGTCGTCGGAGGAGCAGGTTGTCGCGGCGGACACCATGCTCGGCAAGACCGTGACCGGCCAGGGTGCCGGCGGCACGGTGTCGGGCGTCGTCACCGGGGTGCTGCTCAGCACCACAGGGGCACCTGAGCTGCAGGTCGGCTCCAAGGGCACCCTGCTGTCGTTGACCGCCATCACCCAGGTCGAGCAGGCCGCGGCGAGCGGATCGGGGGGATCGTCGGCGCCATCCACGGCATCCGCGGGGGGAACGTCCGGGTCGTCATCGGGCGGCTCCACCTCGAGTGGGAGCACGGCGGGAACGACGACCGGTGGAACGACGACGACAGGCACTACCGGAGCGACCTCGACCACCTCCGGCGGGTCGACGTCGGGAACGGGGACCGCATGATGGCTCGACCAACCCCACCACATGCAGAGCGCCGGTCGTGGGGTGCGCCGTCCAGGGCTGCCGGTCCAATCGAGACCGGATATGCCCGGCCCGGGCCCGGTGCTCGCGCCCACCCCAGGCTCGGTGCTCGCGCCCGCCCACCGAGACCGTAGGGATCGATCCTGCGGACAGGGCACCTGCTCGCCTCCGCAGGCATGCAGCACGGCAGACCGACAACGCACGACGAACGCAAGCACGCACGCAAGGACGCAAGGACGCAACCGACCGACCGAAAGGAACCATCACCGATGGAGCAGTCCCTGATCGCAGCGACCTCCGGGATCCAGGCCAACCAGACCTATCTCGACGTCATCGGCAACAACATCGCCAACTCGAACACCACGGGGTACAAGTCGCAGACCGTGGGCTTCACGGACCTGCTCGCCGAGCAGATCGCCGGCGCATCGGCACCGACGGCGACGAGCGGTGGCGTCAACCCGATGGCCATCGGGGCCGGGGTCCGCGTCGGCGCCGTGACCGACCAGCAGACCCAGGGGGCCATCCAGAACACGAACGTGCCCACCGACGTGGCCATCCAGGGCAACGGTTTTCTGATCGCGTCGCAAGCCGGCCAGACCTACTTCACGCGCAACGGCCAGCTCAGCTTGGATGCCAACGGCAACCTCACCACCCCGAACGGTGCCCTCATCCAAGGCTGGATGGCCAACGCGTCCGGCGTGATCAACACCGCGTCGCCGACCGGGAACGTCACCATCCCCACGTCGGGCACGCTGCCGGCCACGGCCACCACGCAGCTCACGCTGGGCGGCAACATCGACTCGTCGTCGACGACGCCGGTGAGCTTCACCTACAACGCCTATGACTCGCTCGGCAACGCCGTCCCCATCACGTTCACCCTCACGCCGGTCAGCGGCACTCCCGGGTCGTGGACGATGCAGGCCTCGGTGCCCAACGGCACCGGCGGCAGCGTCAACCTGTACGGAAGCCCGGGACCGACCGTCACGTTCGCCACGACGGGGAGCACTGCAGGGCAGATCACCGGGATCACCGCCGGGAGCGGCACACCCGCCGGGACCGTGTCGGGAACGACGTCAACCGGCCTGAGCGTGACGATCCCCACCACCAACATGCCGGCCAGCTACACGTTCGCCAGCGGGGCGACCATCGGCGTCGACTTCCCGCCGGTCGGGTCGCCCGGTCAGGTCACCCAGGACTCGGCGTCGTCGACCATCGTCGGCACCAGCCAGAACGGCCATGCCGCGGGCAGCCTGCAGAGCTTCTCGATCGGGGCCGACGGGACGATCCTGGGCTCGTTCTCCAACGGGCAGAGCCAGACCATCGGCCAGATCGCGCTGGCCACGTTCGCCAACCCGGCAGGCTTGTCGAGCAACGGCAACCTGATGTACCAGGCTTCGGCCAACTCCGGCGGAGCCAACATCGCCGCGCCGGGCAGCGGCGGCACGGGCACCCTCGTCGGGGGAGCGCTCGAAGGCTCCAATGTGGACCTGTCGACCCAGCTGACCGACCTGATCGTCGCTCAGGAGGCCTACCAGGCCAACACGAAGGTCATCACGACCACCGACACGACCTTCCAGTCGCTGATGCAGGTGCCGTAACCGCTGAGCGGGGGTCGCGGGCCCGTTGGGTGCCGGCACCGGCGTGGTGTCCGCAATTCGCGCTCAACGAAGAGCGCCGGCGAGCCGACACCATTACGGAGGAACCTGAAGATGACCGTCGACGTACGATCCGGCAGCGACACCGATCACGGCGAACGCCGGGTCCGTCCCTACGACTTCCAGCAACAGGAGGCGTTGGACCGGACCCGGCTCCGCCGGCTCGTACCCGTGCTCGAGGTCCTGGCCCATCGCATCGCCGGGTCCTTGACCAGCACCGTGCGCCAGTCCGTGCGGGTGGAGGTCGGCGAGCTCGAGCAGCAGCGGTGGGAGGTCTACACCAACGAGCTGCCCGAGCCCACGTTCCTGTCGAGCGCGACCATCCTGCCGTTCGGTGGCAAGATCGTGATGCACCTGCCGCTCGCCTTCGCGCTGGCTCTCGTCGAGATCCGGCTGGGGGGATCGGCTCGCAGCGACCAGCCGGCGCGCCCGCTCACGGAGATCGAGCAGCGGCTGGTGAGCGACGTGGCGCAGCAGGCGCTGGCCGAGCTGCCGCCGGCGTTCGCACCGGTGCTGAACCTGGGTATCGGCGCGATCAGCTCGGTGGCGAGCAGCATGTTCCTGCAGGCCGTCAAGCCGTCGGAGACCTGCCTGCTCATCGCCATGCGTGTCGAGGTCGGCGACGTCGGCACGTTCGACACCAGCATGTGCGTGCCGATCACCGTCCTGCTGCCGATCCTCGACGCGCTGGAACGTCTCGACAAGGTCGACAACGGGAGCGAGACCGACTCGATGCAGGGGCATCTCCGCGAGCGCCTGTTGGATGCCCCGGTCGAGGCCGTGATGTGCTTCCCCGACATCGTGCTGTCGCCGGATGAGCTGCTCAGCCTGGTTCCGGGCGACGTCGTGGGCCTCCATCACCAGTCCGGGGCGCCGCTGCTGCTCCGGGTCGGTGGCGTGCCGTTCTGCAGCATCGTGGCAACCAACCGCGGCAAGCGCCTGGCGGGCCTGGTGGTCGAAGGTGAGGAGGTCCACTCGTGACGATGGGCGAGACGGCGATCGACGGTGCGGCAAGCCCGCCCATGGCGCCCGGAGCCCCGGTAGCCCCGCAGACGAGCGATCCGGGTGCTGTCGCGCCCGGTGCGGCGGTGCCGGGAGTCGAGGCTCCGGGTGCGGTCCCGCAGGGGATGCCGGGTGCGGCTGTTCCTGGTATGGCAGGTCCGGCGGTCGCAGGAGTGCCCGGCAACCGGTTCGGCGACAGCGGTATGGCTGGCGGGTCCGAAAGCGGCAGCGGCCGGGATCCGGGGGATGGCAGCGGTGCCGGGGCAGCGATCCGCCCGCTCGAGCTGTTGCACGGCGTCGAGATGGCCGTGACGGTCGAGCTCGGCAGGACCCGGGTCGCCATGCGTGAGCTGCTCGGCCTGCGGGCCGGGAGCATCGTGGAGCTCGACCGACCTGCCGGGGGCCCGGTGGACGTGGTCGTCAACGGCACGCTCCTGGCGCGCGGTGAAGTCGTGGTGGTCGACGACGAGCTGGGTGTCCGCATCACTGAAGTGGTCGGCACGGCGGAGGATCGCTGAGCCGATGGTGCTGCCCGGCAACACGGCGAACGCGGTCGAAACCCTGGTTCAGGGTGCCGGATGGCTCGTTGCGCACGCGCACGCCCACGGCGTTGTCGGCGCGACAGCAAACGGGCACGTGGCGGGCTCTGGCGGAGGTGCTCGCCTTGCCGCTGCTGTTCACAGGAGCGTGGCGGGCTCGAGCGCCACGGGCGCGTCGACGGTGTCGGCCGGCGGCCTGTTGCTGCAGGTCGTTCTGGGTCTGGGTGTCATCGTCGCGCTGGTCCTGGTGGGATCTCGCTTCGTTCGTGGTCGAGCCAACGGTGGGGTGACAGGGGCGGTCGCTGGTCGTCGGCGAGGTGTGGTCACCGTGCTCGGCCGCCAGACCCTCGGCAAGGGTGTATCTGTGGCTGTCGTCGAGGTCGCCGGCCGCGCCTACCTGTTGGGCGTGACGCCGAACGCCATCCGCCGGCTGGGCGAGGCCGACGCGGAGCTCGTCGTCGCCGCCGCCGATCGGCAAGGGAGCGGGGCAGGATCGGGCTCCGCCTCGATCGGCGTGCTGGCAGGGTCGTTGAGCGGGACCGTCGGCCGGCTGGCGAGCCGGGTGGCGAGCGCTCGGACGGCTATGCCGTCCGGCGTGACTGCCCGGGCGTCAGGAACGCCTGGCGTGACCGCAGGTCCGTCGAAGCCGTCCGCAGCGCCACGGACACCAGGTCCCGCCGTCGCCGGTCGACTCGGTGCGGCGAACCCGATGCGGCGACGGTCGCACGTCATCGAAATGGTGACCGCAGAAGGCCCGAAGGGTTCCCGGACCGAAGCTGCTTCACGCAGTTCCACCTCGGCAGCTTCCGGCGGTGCACCCGGCACTGCCCCCGGAAGCTCGTCGGGCGGCGCTCCAAAGCTTGCGTCCGGCGGCGTGTCCGGCGGCATGTCCCCGGACGCGCTGGGCCGGTCCAACCGGGCGGGTGCGCCCGCTGCCGGCGGTACCGGGCCGGCGCCCGGCACGATCTCGCTTCATCGTTCCGGCACGGGCAAGGGATCCGCTCGTGTCACGACCCGCGGGGCTCGCCCCGCACCGACATGGACGTCGGCCATCGAGCATTTGCGGGAGCGCACCGTCCGCCGAGCCTGACTCGGTGGCAGGGCTCCTGCCAGTCGCGAGAGGACAGTCCATGTCGATGTCGAGCGCCCGCGTCGCGGCGCGCCCTGGTTCGGACCCGTGCCCGCCCATGGCGGGTCGGCACTCGGGGGCCATACCGCCTGAGGCGCTTCGCGCTGGCTCGGTCCGGGTGTGCTCGGGCTCCCACGTGGGGTTCGGGGCTTCGGGGTGTCGTCGCGCTGGCTCGGTCCGGGTTCGATCGGCATCGGCGCCCATCGGGTGGGCACGCCGAGCCCCGGGGGCCGAATGATGGGCCACCTGATCGCCGCCGGCTCCTCGATCACGGTGAACCTGGGGAACTCCCTGGGCAAGCCGTCGGAGAGCTTGCTCGTCATCCTCGGCATCTCGCTGCTGGCAGTCGCACCGTCGCTGCTCATCTTGTTGACCGGGTTCACGCGGATCGTGATCGTGCTCAGCCTGACCCGCAATGCCCTGGGGCTGCAGACGACGCCGCCCAACCAGGTATTGGCCGGTCTGGCGCTGTTCCTCAGCTTGTTCTTGATGATGCCGACCCTGAAGCAGATCAACACGGTGGCCGTCCAGCCGTACCTCCACGGCAAGGAGAGTGCCACCGTCGCCTACCGGGAAGCCGAGGTCCCGCTGCGGTCGTGGATGCTGAAGCAGACCGGGCCGAGCGAGATCGCCCTTACGACCAGCGTCGACCACGAGCACCTGGCGAAGCCGCAGGACGTGTCGATGGCCGCCCTGATCCCGGCGTTCCTGCTGTCACAGCTCAAGAGCGCGTTCATCATCGGCTTCGTCGTCTTCGTGCCGTTCCTGATCATCGACCTGGTGGTGGCCTCGGACCTGATGTCGATCGGGGTGGTCATGCTGCCGCCGACCCTGGTGTCACTGCCGTTCAAGCTGCTGCTGTTCGTGATGGTGAACGGGTGGGTGCTCATCACGCACTCGCTGGTGGTGAGCTTCCGGTGACCGACGTCGAGGTGACGCACCTGGCAACACAGGCGTTGCTGATGGGCGTCAAGCTGGCTGCCCCCATCCTGCTGGCCAGCCTGGTCGTCGGACTGACGGTGTCGCTGTTCCAGTCGGTGACCCAGCTCCAGGAGGTGACCCTGACCTTCGTGCCGAAGCTGGCGGCCATCGCCCTGGTCCTGCTGTTCTCCGGCCACTGGATGCTCTCCCAGTTCATCGGCTACGTCCAGCAGCTCTTCGGCCACGTGACCACGCTGGTGGGGAGCTGAACGGGCAGCGATGCAGATCGCACTCGACCCCACCTGGCTGATCGGCTTCCTGCTGGCCTTCGTCCGCTCGGCGGCTTGGCTCGCGGTCGTCCCACCGTTCTCGAGCCTGCAGAGCGTGCCGCGCACGGTGATCGTGGGGATCGCCGGGGGGTTCGCCATCCTGTCGGCCCCCCTCGTGGTGGCGGCGGGTGTGCCGACGACCACGCCCGCGCTGATCGGGGCCATCGTCATGCAGATCCTGGCCGGGGTGGCGCTCGGGTTCGTGGTTCGGATCCTGGTGGCCACCATCGGGTCGGCTGGGTCGATGGTGGACCTGCTCGGCGGCATCAACCCGCCCCCAGCGATGGACCCCCTGTCGCAGAACCAGCTGCCGCTCGTCGGGCAGCTCTACGACCAGGTGGCGATCCTCAGCCTGTTCGTGAGCAACGGCGAGCTGATGTTGGTGCGAGGGTTCGAGTCGTCGTTCGCCACGCGGAGCATCACCGCCGGAGGTGGCGGGCTGCTCGCCAATGTGCTCGTCGCCGACCTGGCAACGTTCTTCACGGCGTCGCTCGAGATCGCGGCACCGATCATGGCTGTGCTGTTCTGTACGCAGATTGCGCTGGCCCTCCTGGCCAAGGCAGCCCCGCAGCTGAATGCCTGGTGGCTGGGGATGCCGTTGCAGATCCTGCTGGCGCTGGTGATGTCCGCGTTCGCCATCCGCGTCGTGCCCGGCTACCTGACCCAGCTCGTCAACCGGGCGCTGCAGGACGGGCACCTGCTGCTCGGGCTGCACTGAGGCCTGGGACCACCGTCGATGGCCGGCCAACGTGACGACCGTACCGAGAAGCCCACCGCCAAGCGCAAGCGTGAATCCCGCCAGGAAGGGAAGATCGCCAAGACGCCGGAGCTGGCCGGATGGCTGTCGCTTCTGGCTGTGACCTCGGCACTGCCGACGCTGCTGCGCAGTGCGACGTCGCGGGTGGAGGGCGTGTTCGCCCAGGCATCGCATGTGATGGCCAATCCGACCGTGCCTGGAGCCCTCGCCGTCTTCGAGTCCGGTCTGGCTCAGGCTGCGTTCGTGATGCTGCCGGTCCTCGGGATGGTGACGGCGCTGGCGCTGTTCGCCACCGTGGCTCAGGTCGGGTTCGTCGTCGCCACCAAGGCGGCAGCTCCCAAGCTCTCGCGACTGAGCCCGCTCGCCGGCATCAAGCGGCTGTTCTCCCCGGCAACCCTGTGGCAGCTGGCCAAGGAGGTCATGAAGCTCACGCTGGTGGGCGTGCTCGCCTACCAGGTCGTCAACGGCATGGTGCGTGAGCTCATTGTCGCCCAGCCGACGGGCATGGCGCCGATCATCGCCTACACCGGTGGCCGGATCCTGGGGATGGTGCGCGACGTGGCGGCCGCCGGCCTCGTCATCGCCGCTGGTGACTATGCCTACCAGCGGCACCGGACGAACCGGGACATGAAGATGACGAAGCAGGAGGTGAAGGAGGAGTCGCGCAGCCAGGAGGGCGACCCGCTGCTGAAAGGGGCGATCCGCCGCAAGCAGCGGGCGATGAGCCGGATGCGGATGATGGCGGCGATCGCCGGTGCCGACGTGGTGGTCACCAACCCCACCCACTATGCCGTGGCGTTGCGCTACGAGCCTGGGCTCGGCCAGGCCCCGCGGGTGGTGGCGAAGGGGGCAGATGCAGTGGCTGCCCGGATCCGCGAGGAAGCCCATCGCCATGCCGTGCCGGTCGTGGAGGACCCGCCGCTGGCCCGAGCGCTGTACGCCGCCTGCGAGATCGACACGTTCGTTCCTCACGAGCTCTTTGTCGCGGTGGCGCGCCTGCTGGCGTTCGTCTTCACGCTCCCGGCGGTGGTCCGGGCATCGGGGAGCGTGCACCGGCGCCCGACCTCCTCGATGGTGGCGTGACGGGCTGGTGGTGGGGAGTTGGGCTGGTGGTGGGGAGCTGGGAGCGAGGGGCGGTGGGAGCGAGGTGTGGGACGACAAGGTGGATCGTGGCGCAGGGGTTCCGAGATGTTCCGGGGCGGGGGCGGTAGCGTCGTAGGGCCGGTCCTGTACGGTCCGGGCGTCTGGTGGGGTCCGGTATGGCCCGCACGATCGAGGTGATCCGGTTGGAAGGGCACGAGCTGGGTGCGCTGGTGGGCCGGTGGGCGCGCCTCCGACCAACCGACGGCGCCGGGGTCGTCGTCGGTCGTGATCGGCGCAGTGGCGGGATCGTGGCCGTATCCGATGGCGTGCTCGCCGGTAGATCCAGTTCGACGGGGCTGAACACGGCGCACACCGGTTCTGGTGCCCGTTCGCCCTGGGTGGGTGGTGACTGGGTCGAGGTTGCTGTCGTCTCCAATCTCGACAACGTGCTGCGTTGCGAGACCCGTGATCCGAGAGCGGTGGCGTTGGCCGGGCGTCCCGTCCTGGTTGAGCTCGGAGCCACGGAAGCCATGGTTCGGCTGCCCGGCATGGTACGGGTGCTCATTGACAGGCCGCTGCCTATCGTCCTCGCTGTCACTGCTCGTGGTGAGCTCGAGCACCTTCAGCGGAGGGAGTGGGTACGAGCGCGGGTGACGGTTCCCGTCGAGATCGTGGTCGATGCCACCCACGGCGGGAGGGCGTTTCGCAGCACCACCGTCGATCTGTCCGGCGGAGGGGCCCGGATCAAGCTGGCGGGCCCCGTCGAGGAGGGCGAGGCGGTCCGGCTGACGCTCTGGCTTCCGACGGGGCCGCTCGAGGTCGACTGCAACGTGCTCGAGGTGATCGAGGAGTCCACCGCACGTCTGGTGTTCGACAACGTTCCTGAGGCCGTGTGCAAGCGCTTGGTGCGATTCGTGTTCGATGTCCAGGTCCGGAACCATCGCCTGGCCGAGTCCTGAACGGTCGGCGCCCGGCTGCTGCTGGTGGGCGGCTGCTGGTGGCCGGTGGGCGGTGAGCGGTGGCTGGTGAGCGGTGAGCGGTGGGCGGTGAGCGACTGCTGGTGGACGGCTGCTGGAAGCGGCGCCGTGCCGGAAGTCTCGAGCATTGGCCTGCTGCGCTCAAGGTGGTCCTGAGGAACGCCGACATCTGGCATATGCGTGAGCCTCGTCCAGTCGCGCCCTCATGGGAGCCTCTGGTGGCACGAGCCCTCGTCTCTCAGGCGGAGCGAGGATCCTGTGGCACGGCTGGGGAGGGCGGCCTCGATCCCGCCCAGCGGCGCGCGGCGGATCTCAAGGGAGGGGCGTCCGGCGGCCCGCCCGCCGAGGGTTCGATCGTCGCCCGAAACCTCGTCGCCGTTGTGCTGAACCAGGTTGAGGCCGAAGTCGGTATCGCCGGAGTCGACGCGGTCCTGGCTGCCGTGGCGGCTCGCCGGGAGCGGGTGGAGCAGGTCGCCCCGGGATCGTGGACGATGTTCCGACAGGTGAGCACGCTGCTCGAGGCTGTCGTGGAGACGGTGGGAGATCCAGAGGTGGTCAGGCGCGCTGGAGCCGGGGTGTTCGGGCATCCTCACATGGCGCCGGTCGTCGACCTCATGCGGACCTTGGAGAACCCGGCTGAAGCGCTCGCCTTGGTGGCGGACACGGCTGCCACGGAGACCGCAGTGGTGGACCTGGCATGTGAAGAGGGCCGGGGCGACACCGCAATGCTCACACTGGCCATCCGGGCGCCGCTGGTACCCGATGGCCTGCTGTGCCGGTATGCGGCAGGCCTGTTTTCGGCGGTACCAACGGTGTTCGGTCTGACGTCGACGACCGTGCACGAGGTTGAGTGCCAGGCCAACGGAGCGAAGGCATGTCGGTTCCACCTCGCATGGGGCAGCCGCGCCAGCGTGCCCCATGCCGGCACCGCCACGGTGGTCGGCGGGCACCACGAGGTGCTGCACGATATCGCTGTGTCTCTGGCGTCCCCCGATGACCTCGACCGCACCCTGGCTGAGGTGGTGGCTGGAGCGACCGGTGCGGCAGGTGCTCGCCGGGGTCTGCTGTCCGTGCAGCTGTCTGGGGACCCGGCTCCTCGGGTCTTCACCGTGGGGCTCGATGACCACCAGGCACGCAGCATCGCATCGGCACTTCGGGACCCGGCTGTCGGGAACCCGACGGACTGGCTTGTCGTCGGCATCGACGGGTTCCCGGCATCACCCGGGATCCTGGCCGTGGAGGGACCGGTGGTGGGGGCCGATGTCGTGGTGGGGGCTGATGTCGTGGTGGGGGCTGATGTCGTGGTGGGGGCCGATGTCGTGGTGGGGGCCGATGTCGTGGTGGGGGCCGATGTTGTGGTGGGGTCGGCCGCACGTGGGCCGGCGAGGAAACCGGCGAGGAGACCGGGCACTGGTGGCTGTGATGGCTCAGGTGGTGCGGGTTGCTCGGGCCTTGGTGGGTCTGGCGGCGCGGGCTCCATCGCCTCGTTCGCTGCGCTGGCCGCGATCGCGGTGCGAACGGCGGCGTGCACGGTGGAAGCCCGGTCCCGGTCGAAGGCGGCTGGCGCACTCGTGCAGCTGCTCACAAAGCTGGCCGGAGTCCAGCGGAAGTCCGAGCTGGCGCGGATCCTCGCCGACGCAGCACCGGCCGTCCTGGGGTGTCAGCGGGCCATGGTGGCGGAGTGGGCCGAGGCCGACAATCGCTTGGTCGAGCTCGCGCGCACGACGCCGCGAGCATCGCTGCGCACCGAGACCCCGCCGGTCGTCGCCTGCCGCGAGTTCGTCGAGCGGCTGGCCCGGTCCGGCCAGCCGATCTCGCTACGTACTCGGATCACCGAGCCGGTCGTCGAGGACCTCTGCCGGATCGCCGGCATCGACACGGGTGCAGTGGTGCCCCTTGTGTCTCGGTCCCGGTGCTTCGGGCTGCTCGTTGTCGACGCTGAGCCCGACCACGTCCTACCCAGGCCGTCGGCGCTTGCCAAAGGGGTGGGGGTGGCGGCTACCGCCCTCGCACAGCGCGGTCCTGGCGGGGCGCTGCCGAGGCGCCCGGACGAGGTCCTTCGAGCTCCCTTTCGGAACCTCGCAGATCCCCAGGCGCTGCTCGGTCTGGCTGGCACTGCGGCGCTTGCGTTCGACCGGATCCTCTTGGCGGACGAGGTCGGTCATCAGGCACTGCACGATCAGTTGACGGGACTGCCCAACCTGAACCTGCTGCGTGCCCTTGGTCAGCAGGCGATGGCGGGTGCCCGGCGCGATGGCGAATCGATCGGCATGCTGTACCTGGACCTCGACCGGTTCTCTGAGGTCAACGACCAGTTCGGGCGAGCCACCGGCGACGAGGTCCTGGTCGAGGTGGCCCGCCGCCTGAGCGCTGGCGTGCGCCAAAGCGACCTGCCAGCGCG
>JAJZLP010000033.1 GCA_021803325.1 Actinomycetes bacterium | reverse complement strand
CCCACCAACGCCAACACCGCCCCCCCAAGGCTAAGCAGAACCTCCAGCGCGATCCGCCAGCCCCCAGCCCCCCCCTTTGGTCGGGACGCCACGACGCTCATCACCGCCCCGACGCCAAAAGCCGCCCCGGCCCACCCAAGCACCGTCATCAGATCACCTCCTCCGCCTCCGACACGGCGCCAGTCGCACCTTTGGGAGTGAACCCGAACCTCGGGAGCCCGACAGCGACAGCGCGTAGGTCGAGCTAATACGCACGCCCGTCCCCGCCCGGGGTCGACTCAGATGTGCACACGGCTGAGCGCTATCCCGCCGATCAGGGCGGCCACCACAGCGACGCAGGACCCGATCCAGCCGCCAGCTTCCTCGGAGAACTCCTCGCCGGAGAACACCGCCATCAGCCCGGCCTGTGAGGCCCAGGCGAGCCCGGCCACCAGCGCCGTGCGCGCCGCCTCTCCCTGCGGATAGCCCCCGACGCCACAGCGCCCCATTGCGCCACAGTTGACCTCCCAGTGCGCGAGGGCGGCCATCCCCGCACCCATAGCCACCATGAGCACCACCGCGGCGACGACCCACCCGCCACTGCCGTGGTCGGCGAGGCGACCGAGCGCGAAGACCAACACGAACTCGACGGCAAAGGGGATGAGCGCCACAGTGAGCGGGAACACGTCCAGCATCGACACGCCCCGCAGATCGTGGCTGCCGAGCACGTAGCCGGCGCCCAGTCCGCAACCGAGGGCGAGTAGCCCGACCCAGACACGCGCCCCGCTAACGCTCACCGGCGTCCCCATGCCGCATCCTCGGCGGGTTAGCCCCAGCCACTCCCACCCCCGTCGAGGCCGCCGTGAAGAGCCCTTCGACGTCCGCCAACGAGGTCTTCAAAAACTCCGCGCCGAACTCGCCGAGATGCTCGAAGGTGTCGGTCACAAGACCGCCGAGACTGCCGGTCACCACGTCGGGATGGACCTTGGCGAACAGCTCGGCGGTAGCGTCGTCAAGCCCCGTCGTCTGTCCCGGAGGCAGAGCCGTTGTGACCCTCGTCGGCATCGCCTTCAACCAGCCCTCAAGGAGATCCTCGAAGTCATCGCGCAACTCGCCCGTCGCCTCGCGCTCGGCTTCCCCCGCTAGGATATCGGCCCTAAGACGTTGGTGAGCGACGAGCCGACCGTAGGTGTCCTCCAGCCGGCGCAGCTCTGTCGGGTCCTCGCCGCCTGCGAGCCAGGAGCCCGACTGCCACCAGCGGCGCGCTCGCCTCTTGGAGCGTCTCACCTCGCCAACCCCTTCATCAACCCGACCCTCCTCCTGGGTCTCGTCTTTCACCTCTGTCTCGTGTGCCCGCAGGCTCCCATTCCTTCCCACCATTGGCGTAGTCGCCGACCAGCCCCTTTGTCGTGCGATCCACAGAAACAGAGATCACTGGCTGACCCTCAGCGAGGTGCTAGGTAGCCGTCGCGTTAATGCAGTGGAACTGGCCGTCTCGGCCGAGGTTCTGTCTGCCCTCGGTGACCTTCGCCTTGGCCTGTAGGCTGCAACCCACGTAGAGCAGCGGGTCGAGACCAGGTTCGCGCTGACCTTGTGGCTAGCGGGGGCAAATTCGGCGGCAAGGATCCTGGCCGGTTTGAGTGTCCAGCGACATGGGCTCATCGGGTCGGCGGCTTTAGGGCTCCACCGAGAAGTTGAGTCGCAGGAGCAACTCAGGGTCGAGATTGATCTTGCGCTTGGGACCGGCCCCTGGACAGCGTATCCGCTGTCCGAGCACCGGTCCTTCTGCCAGATCGTGCGCTCCCGCGATCAGCATGTTGCGGCTCATACCCGTTGCCTAGGCCACGCGGGGTTGGCCACCGCGGCCCAGCTCCCCAACCATCAACGCTGCCAGCGGTCGCTGCCGGCGCTCGTCGAGGAACGAGGAAATCAGCGGGCAGAGCCGAGACAGGCCCCCTCCGTCATACTCCAC
The DNA here is from genome assembly GCA_021803325.1 of Actinomycetes bacterium. GTDB lineage: Bacteria > Actinomycetota > Acidimicrobiia > Acidimicrobiales > UBA8190 > JAJZYI01. Next base: position 62,361 of record JAJZLP010000033.1, on the reverse strand, counting down.
AGCACAAGCCTGCATCGCATGCCCAATCATCGCCCGGATCCTCAGTGTGTCAACGCTGTGTAAGTAAAGGTCTGCGTTCCTCCGCTCACGGCCATACAGAACAGCTGACTCGCACACGACACGCTCACTAGACCCCCGTAGGGAGTCTGGCCCGGAATCGGTTCCGTGACCCAACGGCCGCTATACGTGGCGATCCTAGTTCCATTTCCGACCGCCACACAGAAGTGGTCGTTTGGGCACGACACCGCGACTAACTTATGATTGATAACAGATACTGGTTCTTCCCATGTACCTCCTTTCCACTCTACTGCATCACCGCTGTTCGTCACGGCCATGCAGAACGTAGTATTAGGACAAGATATTGAGGTAACTCCGAGTCCATCAGGATCTATGAAAGTAGGATTAGACCAGGTGCTACCATTAAACTCAGCTACTTGACTCATCCCGTTACCTGAAAAACAGAACTGCGCAGAAGCGCAAGCCATAGCTACATAACCGTTCGCCGGGTTAGAGGTGGCGGTAATCGCTGCAGTTGGAACCCAGCTATTGCGAGAGTATTCATACACTTGGCCCAAGACACCAACGGCCAAACAGAATCCTACTGTTGGGCAGCTTACCGAACTGAGAGCAGCGCGGGCGCCAAGGCTGACGGGACTTGACCACGCCGAACCATCCCATTCGAGCACGTTGCCGCTGACGTCTGCGGCAACACAAAAATCGTGGTTGGCACAGGACAACGATACTAACTCCCCTCCTCCGGTCGCAATGGGTTGGAGCGGGGACCAGGAGCGGCCATTCCACGTCGACCATGTACCGGTACCCGCAGTACTACTCGTCGCGCCAAGGACAGCCATGCAGAACTGGTACGTAGGACAGGCGACAGCGGTTGCGGCAGGCCCGACTATGGCGGACCACCTGGCTGCCAGGATGGAATGCTCTGGCTGTGCGCTCTTATGGGGGCTGGCGGCTGGAGAGGGCGCCTTGTTGCGCACGCCGTGCGCTCCTAAAGACGCACTGGTTGCGCTGCGGCCGCCACAAGCAGCAAGGCCGACGCCGAGCAGAGTGAAAAGAATGAGTACGAGAAATACGCCGGAGAAGGTGCCGGTATTGCTGTTCCTACGATGACGGTCGCGCCTGTCGTCGAGATACATGCCTCGGTGCTCCTTTGGATCAGACGGGTGTGACTGAGACGTATACAGTTCCATGAGGAGAGAAAGTAACGCGTGTAGGTCTACTCAACTACTCAACTGACTGTGCGTGTCTACGCCGACGAATAGCGATGGCGAGGATCATGACCATTAGGGCCGCAGCGGCGAGCGCACCGGCAACCAAGATTAATGGGGCAGTGTTCTGCGGCGAGGCGTGGACGACGTCGAACAGCGCGTCAGAGGGCAGGGGACCGCCACGGTTGGCGCCGGACTCGATCGCGACGCGAAGCATCCCTGTACGGGCGGGGCCGATCGGACGCCACGCTCCGCGAGACCACCAGTACAGCCGGTGCGTCCCGGTCGGCTCCCGGAGGGTTAGCTGCAACGACCGGAAGGTGCTTCCCGGCGCGGCGTCCACCTGGAAGTATCGCGGATCACCAAAGCCCGCGACGCCGGCCGGCGGGCCGGAGAGGTCCACAAGAGACAGTTGGCCTTTACCTAACGCGGACACGGACAGACCACCTGCGCTCACACTCGGGTCGGTGGCAGAGGGAGTGGAGATCCCCTCCTGCCACAGCACGACCGACACCAACGGGAGCGGGCTGCTGGACAGGGCGGCGATCCCGAGGATCGGATTAGCACTGATGCCGATCCCGGCGTCGAGCGACGCGCACAGTAGCGCGGCGCTTCCCCCGCCAGCCGGGATGGTGGAGGCTTCGCCACAGTGGTCGAACTTGGTAGACGAGGTGCTGATTGCCGCTTTTTCATGGAGGGAAAGGCCCGGTCCGATCTGGAGGTAAGGGCCGGCGAGGTCTTCGACCAGGAACGTAATGCGGAGGAAGGCCTTCACGGAGAGCGACGCGCTCGCAGACAAGCTGACCATAGGGACCGGAAAGCAGTCGGTGAGCGGCGCGTCGGTTGGGTTGCTGTTCGCGACGATTTCCGTGCCACCACAACTCACGTCCTCCGGGAGGCTCCAGTTCCCCTTGGCGTACTGCACGCCGAGGCTGGTGGTCACGCTCTCCCTTGCCGCGACGGTGAAGCTTCCCCCCACGCTTCCGCTGGCTTGAAGTTGGAGGCTTGCCGTCGGGAATACCAGGACTCCGGGGGAGATGGGAAATGCAGGCAGGTCGAGCGGAAGGCCGAGGGTGTCCGAAGCATCGACCGACACCGTGCCCGTCGAGGTAAGCCCCAGGCTACCGCTCAGGTTGAGCGAACCGCTGAGCTTGAATGATTGGAGGTGGAAGCCGGAGATCGTCACGCACGCGTGCACGCTGGGGGTGAGAGAGAGGGAACCGTTGACACTGAGCGCACCACTCCCACTGACCGTCGTCGTCGGAGACGACGAACCGGTGTCGGCGAACCCGCTCGCAGGCGAGGCATCCACCTGGCTCCCGTCCGGGGTGTCTTCCACGGTAGAGCGTGCAGCCGTCGACGCCAGTGTCAGACCGCCACCGAGAGTTGCGGTCCCGGGGCTGGCCGTGGCACAATTTGAGCTGCTCTCGATCGGTGCCTGGAAGAGGAACTGGTCGCAGGCAAGGCCACCGGGCGGAGTACTGTACGCACACATCGAGGCATTGCCAGGGCTGCCATAGGAGCCGTCGAAGGCCTCGACCCAGGTGGCAACGCTCCCGCCGCTGGGCACGGTCCCCGGCGCGGCCGGGGTGGTGAGGGTGAGCTTGGACAGACCCGTCGAGGTGGTGCCCACCGTGCAGGAGACAGAGGAGCTGGAACACGCTACGGTCGAGGTAAGGCCGTGCGCGGTCACGAAAGCGACGTCGGTTACGTTGCCCAGCCCGATGCCCTCTGCCGTCACGGTGGTGCCGCCGATTGTGGGTCCCTGCCGGCGGTTGAGGTAGGTGATTAACGGGCCGATCGCGATGGTGACCAGCGCGCTGGTGTGAGAGCCGATGGCGTCGGTGACCCAGACCGTGCTGGTGAAAGAGCCCGGCTCGGTGGGCGTGCCTGTGAGCCGGCCGTCCCGGGCGAGGCTCACACCAGGTGGGAGAGACCCGGAAACGACGCTGAACGTGTAGGGCGCGGTTCCGCCACAGGGCTGATAGGCGGCGTACTGGGGTCCGATCCCGGAACATGACGCTGGTGCCAGTGCGAGCCTGGCGTTGTAGGGGACACCCGCCTCGCCAGCAGGCAGCTGACTCAAAATCGTCGGGCCGCTACCGATTGCGAGCCAGAGGGTGGCGGTCGTCGACTTCCCAGCTCCATCAGTGACCTTTGCGATGAACCATGCTGGCCCGAAGTCGTTCGGGACGCCCTCGAGGACGCCGGAGCTACTGAGGGTGATCCCCGAGGGCAAGGTGCCCCGGTCCGCAAGCGACCACGCGAAGCCACCGGTGCCACCTGTGGCGTGGAGCGCGGTGCGGTAGTGCCCGCGGTGCTCTGCGCACGGGAGGGAGCCCGTGGTGATCGCCAGCGTCGAGCTGTCTCCGACCACGTCACGGCTCCGCAGCACCGGTCCGGCGTCTCCTGGGATCTCGGCGGTCAGTTCGTCGAGCCGACCGTGTGTGATCTCGGGGGGCGTTCGGTACGTGATGGTGACCGTCCCGTTCGGGCCGGTAGTGAATACCTGGGTCGGGATTCCATCCTGGAGCGTGCTCCCATCGACCGTCGCCGAGCCGTAGGGAATCGAGTACGGCGCCTTCTGGTGGAGTGAGAGGATAACGGGTGCGTCAGGGACGGCCGTCCCGGCGCAGGTCTCTGTAGTGAGGGTAACGGACTGGGTAAAGCTTGTCCCGGTGGGTGAACTGAGGGGGGATGGCGAGAAGACGAGGCGGGAGACGACTCCACCCGCGGCAAGGGCCGATGCCGGTGCTGGCGCAGAGGCTCCGGACAGCCGGAGGATCAGAGGGTGGGTCGCTGCACCAGCAGTGCCCTGCACGAAAGCCCCGGTGTAGTACCCGACAGCGAAACACGTCTCCGAGGCACAAGCTACGGCGCCGAGGTGGACGTCGGTGGAGCTTGACTGGGCGAGTGGGATCTCGGACCAGGTGTCGCCGTTCCATTCCATGGCCATGGCACGGTATTGCGGGAGTGGCCCTGCGGCTCCTTCCCCGAGGTCCACTCCCTCTGAGCCGACCAACCAGCAGTCACTCGATGTCAAGCACGCGACGGACCTCGGCTCGAAGCCAGCGCTTAAAGCTGCTGAGGGAGCTGGAGTCGGCGCGGAGGACCAGGTGTGCCCATTCCAGTGGTACGCGAGCACATTGGCTCCCGCCCCCGACAGGTTGGCGGCGTCGGAGGGATTGTCGCCCACCGCCCAGCACGACGTGGCAATCGTGCAGGTGACCGACGTCAACTGGTCGACAGGCCCGGCGGAGTCGGATGGAGGGCTCGGAGTCGGCGTCTGCGTCCAGCCGCGACCAGGAACGTAGCTCGCGGCGAAGGTGTCCGCGCTCGGCTGTTTGCCCCCACCGGGATAGCCTGCGACGGGAATGGTGCCCACCATCCAGCACTGACTGCTTTGGGGTGCGCAACCGAGATCCCTGATCACCGCGGTGGTGGGCAATTGGTGAGTGTCAGCTGCGGGCCGCCAGGCGAGTCGCCCCTTCAGTTTGCCGTAGCGGAGGAGGGACGCAACAGGGCCCGTCTGGTACAAAGGCCCATCACTCGGCGAGCGCCCTTCACCTGCCGCCCAGCACTCCGAGGCGGAGACGCAGGCGACGGAGACGATCGCTCCGGCTCTCTGCATCAGGCTGGCCAGTTCTGCAACAGCCCATTTGTAACCGTTCCAGTGGAGGAGCAGCCCGACGCCGTTGGTGCCCGCTCCTGCCCCCTGCCATCCTCCCGCCCAGCAGTCGTTGCTGGCCGGGCAGGCGATCGCGTCAAGGACATCTTCCGTGCCGTTCCCGTAGACCGGACTGGGCGTCGCTGCCCGGGACCAGCTCGTGCCGTCCCAGTGGATCGCGAGGGTGGTGGCCGGGCCTTCTCCCGACGTCGCTGTTGGTCCCGTTGACACACCTCCAACGGCCCAACAGTCGGTGTTGCTCGCGCAGGTGACCGCATCGAGCTGGGTACCGGTCTGCGAGATCCCGTTGGTTGACATCGTATGCCAACTTGCCCCGGCGATGCCCGAGGGATTGTTGGCCGTACTGGGTGAGGCGGGAAGTGCGGAGCTAGCAACGTTCACCGTAATGGCGCTTACTGCGACGAGCACCTCCTGCGGACCTGTTTGCATGATCCAGCGCTCGACAGCACAGCCGTAGCGCTGGGCATCAAGGACCTGGATCGCATTGAATTGAGCAATGTTGCTACCGTCTCCCCACTGGGGGGGGACTCCCGCCGCCCAGTTGGTTGCAGACGCAACGTTGTATCCATGTTCCTCAAGCGCGAATGCGAAGAGCAAGTGGTAAGTTCCTGGTCGTGTGGGAGCGATCACGTTCATGGAGGCAATGTAGGTTCCTGTGCCCGTAGGGATCGAGCTATCTACGGTCCGGTAGCTGGTCGCCGGATTCCCCCACGAGGGCGTAGCAATCAAAGGTGCGATATCAAAGGATTGGCCGGTGTTGTCGGCCAGCAGATCAACCTGTCCGGACAGGGTACCGCCGGGGGTGATTGTTAGGCTCAGCATGTGCGATGAGACACCAGCGAAAGCTCCAGTTCCGCCGGTCACGGTGAGCCGGCCGGGCCGAACTGCTTGGGTGACTCCGGGGACACCGCCCGTGATGCACTGAGCGGCGGAGGTGATCGTCGGCGAGGTGGACGCTGCATCGGCAGTCTGGGGCGTTGCAGCCTGGGTAGCGACTATCAATAGGGCTGACAGCACGATAGCTGCTGTTACGGCAAGCCGTCGGATACTAGAGCGGCATTTCCGCGTGCAGATAGTCACGGTTTCACCTCATGGGAGGATCTCCCCGGCTGCAAATAACTGATACGCCGGACAAGAGTGCTGAACTCCTTGCGACCCTCGATCGAATTGCTCGACGCGAGAGAACTCGAAGACGACGGCATCACGGGTTTCATGATTGGGATGGACCGACACGCTGGAGCTGACGGAGCTGGTCCCTTGCGAAGGAGACGACGGCGGCGGGGGAAGAAAGCGCATGGATCTCCGAAACTGGCATCGTGACCGAGGCCTGCACTGCGACGAGAATGAGTGAGGTTCGATAGGCGGCGACCACGGTTGCGTCGTCGTGTCTGGTTCCGTAGGACAAGATCACATCCGAACGCTCGCCGATCGTAGGCGCGCTCGCATCGACGCTTGGGTTGGACAGGGTTGTCTTGGATGTCGCCAACTCAGCACTGAGAGCGGCGTCTGTTGCGGTCATGGTGGGACAGGAGATCGCCGCTGAAACCAGAATTGCCCCATTCGACGAAGCTTGACCAGTCGAGGTGCCCCAGATGAAGGCCTCCGCGACTCCACTGTCGCAGCCAACGTGGGCTGCTTCATGGCGTGTCTGCGCGTTGAGGCTCTGACCTGACGAGTCACCAAAGCTGGGGTCAGGACCGAACCCCCTCGGGACATAACGACACGGCAGGAGCGGTTCGGTCGCCCACGCGCCCGGGCAGCCCCCGACGCCAAGAACCAGTGACGGATTCCGACTCGGGACCTGGTTGGCCGGTCGACCGCGACCGGCAGGGGCAGGGACGTGATTCAGCGCCGTGGACTTGCTGGTCGCTGTCCGGCCCGAGCCGCAACCCGCCAGTGTCGCGGCGACCAGGACCGCAGCCACCAACGCCTCAAGTCTCGCTAGGACAGACACAACGGAGGCTACCGTTGCTCCCTGAAGTCGGTCAAACCGCGAAGGTATCCGACCGGCGATGCCTGCCGCACCTCGACTGGCCGCTCACGGTGCGGCGTCCCCCGTCTCCGGCCTGCCGTCCTGCCGGCCCGCTGCACCGTCCACGGCTGGAGGCACCCCGTGCCACCCGTCCGCGACACGAAACCGAATCGTGATCCTGTCGCGGTTGAGGTCGATGTCCAGGCTGGCCAGCGCCAAACGGAGATCGGGTGGGGTCACCGGCTGGCGTACGGCTGACAATCCCCAGGGACGTGAGCAGCCAGTCGATCTCGGCCTGGTGTTGCCAACTGATGAACGCGACTTCCTGCCCCGCAGTCTTGGCGGGCCGACCGATCCAGGCAGCCCTGGGCGAGTCACGCACGCCGACCGGGTGGTCCACACGGCCGCCGCTGTCGTGTGCTGGCGAGGCATCTTGACCACCAGTCGCAGCAGCAGCAGCAGCGTCACAGGTCCACCTCCGCCGCTCGTGCCGCCGGCGACGGGTCCGGCGGTCTGGACGTTGCCGGAGCGTCGCCAGCGAGCCGCAGCGCGCGATCGACGGCGGCCTGCGCTCGCTTGCGATGGCCGATGGCCTCGATGGTGTTGACGGCAGATTCCGGGCCGAGAGGGCGGTGGTCGGCACCGATGCTCCAGCGGTCCCGGTAGGCAGCGACGGTCGAGACGGCCCGTCTCCAGGCTTCCCTCACCGCCGGGTCCGAAGGCGGTGCGCCCAGGCGCCGGACCCACACCTGGCCTCGCTCGATCGCCTGGTTGGCCAGCTCCCGCGCCCGGCGCTCCATCGCCTGGTCTCGCTCGTCGAGGGCTCTCGCCATGTCGGGGTCGGTGACACCTGCGGCTCGTGGGATGAGCCCGGCGATCAGGTCCGCAGCCGCCTGGCGTTTCGAGCCCGCGGCGGTGACCCATCGGTCCACCCTGCCGTGCATGACCGCGGCGGGGTCCTCCGAGTCGGCAAGGCTCCGGGCGGCAACGAGCTTCGGGAAGGCCGTCTCCACGTCGAGGCCACGTGCCTCCGCGTCTCGGAGTGCGGCGAGGAGGGGACCGTGCGCCTCACTCGCGCGCACCTGCTCCAACTGATCGTCGTTCAGCCCGCAGCGCTCCAAGAGTGCGTCCCAGCGTTCGGCCTGGGCGACCCGCGCGAGGGTCTGGTACTCACCGGCAAGGGCAGTGAAGTCCTCCGCCTGATGCTGCGCCCGGCGCAGGGTCTCGTGCGCGGAGATGTCCGTTCCCTCGTTCTGTAGCACCCCGGTGAGCACGTCCCTGGCACTTTGGGACTCGACCATCTCGTCGTGTGAGGTGGCGGGGTCGGGGTCGTAGGCGGTGTCGACGTACAGGGAGTTGGACTGCCTGCCCCTGGTCGCAGCGACGTAGAGCACCTCCCTGGTGGTAGTCGGGGAGACCATCGCATGTGCGGTGTCAACCGTGCGCCCCTGCGCCCGGTGCGCGGTTGTCGCATACGCCAGCTCGACCTGTTCGGCGACGTAGTCAGCGGGCAGCACCACCTCTCCTCGGCCACCGCAGCGACATACCACCATGCTGCCATCGTCGTTGGTGGCTGTGACGACGAAGCGGTCCCCGTTCTTCACCCAGCGCCTGCCGGTGGCGAGAAGGCGGTTGTTGGCCCTGGTGACCACCTCGTCGCCGACGCCGGCCACCTGGTTGCCAGCTATCGCCAGGCCCTCTGTGGCGACGGCCCCTCTGGCCACCCGGCCGGCTCGCGCTCGACGGTTGAGCTCGGCGACGGTGGCAGAGTCCGAGGCGATCATCAGGCTGGAGCACCCGGCGTCGATGTCCGCTTTCCACGCCTGGTAGAGGTGATCGAGCATGTCGGCGCGCTCGCCGCCGATGACCCGGCCGTGTGCCTCGTAGGCGTCGATGGCGGAGTCGCGGCTGAGCCGTAGCTCGACGCTGGCGGTCTTCTCCCACTCGGAGTGGAAGCGGCGCACGTCGACAAGCTCGGGGGCCAAGTCGCCGCGATCGGTGACGATCAGGCTGAACGCCCCGCCTGCCTCCACCGCCGAGAGCTGCGCCCAGTCCCCCACGAGGAGCACCTTCGCTCCGGCATCCGCGGCAGCTGCGGCCAGCTCGTCGAGGGCGAAGGTGCCCGCCAGGCTTGCCTCGTCCACGACCACGAGCTGACCGGGCTGGAACCGTCGCTCCTCGATGGCCCGCTGAGCTGCCTCCAGCTGCTCGGCCAGCTTGCGGGCACCGCCAGAGAGGGGGTGGGGGTGGCGAGCGAGCTGGCGGGCGAGCCGATCCCGGCGGGCCGCCAGATCGGGGATGCGACGCCACTCCGTGAGCCACTTGGCGGTGTTCTCGGTGTCGATGCCGAGCTCCAGGCCAAGCACTTCGGCGGCTGCGGCGGAGGGTGCGAGCCCGACCACCGATCCCGGACCGTGCTCTGCCTCCCAGGTGGCACGAAGAGCCGCCATGGTGGCGGTCTTGCCGGTCCCGGCCGGGCCGACCAGCACGTCGAGGACTCGCCCGGAGGTGGCGATCTTCTCGACGGCGAGCGCCTGGTCGGTGCTCGGCGCGTAGTCCCGGCCCGGGAGGTTCGCCTCGCTGAGCGCCGCCACGGTCGCCACCGCGACCACCGGCCCGCTGGTGGTTCTGCCGGCGTCGAGCAGCCGGGCCTCGGCGTCGAGCAGCGCCTGGGTGGTGTAGGCGAGGCGGCTCGCGGGCTGCAGCCGGGAGGTCCCATCGGGCCGCATGTAGCGACCCGGCGTGTGGTGGATGGCCGGCGGTGTGAGGACCAGCGAGCGCCGCAGCGCGAGAGTAGTGATGCGACCTGCGACGGCCACCCGGTCGTCGGGTGAGGCGAAGCGCACCCCGTGCAGGGCTCGGTGAGCCTCGGCAAGAAGGTTCTGGCGGCCGTAGGTGGCGTGGCGCTCTGCGACGCTCGCGAGCACCGCGACAGCGGCGTCGGCGAGGATCGGATCGGCCAGGTCGTCCGAGCGGAGCAGCGGCAGGTCGTTGCGGTCCTTCAGGCTTGTCACCCACGCCACCTGCTCGGCTCCGACGTAGCCGGCCGCCTGCTCTCGCCAACCCTCGGTCAGCTCCGCAAGGCTGCGATGGCTCTTGCCGGGCCGGGTGGCGAGGGTGGCCTGCTGGTGGAGGCGCATGTCCTCCACTGCAGTCGCCCCGCGGCCGTGTGCGGCGGCGAAGCGTGCCCGCAGGTGCTCCTTGTGCTCGGCGATCTGGCCGGCACGCTTGGAGAACTGCTCCAGCAGCGTCTCGGGGACGCCTTCGATCTCATAGCGCGCCCTCGTCGAGTGCCGGCGGGCTCGTGGCTCCCAGCCCACCCCGAGTGCTTCGGTGAGCAGGTCCGACAGCACGCCTTGGTGAAGCTCGGACAATGTGGTGGTCGCTTTGAAGATGCTCCGGCTATCCAGGGTCCTCCACCTGCCGTCGGAGAGCGAACGCGCTCGATTCCACACGACCACATGGTCGTGGAGCTGGGGGTCGTCGGCCCGGGAGGTCCAGTGGGTGAACGCGGCGCCAACCACACCGGAGATGTCCTCTTCGACGATCCCGTTGGTGCCCGAGCGGGAGCGGAACACCTCCGCCTCGGCATAGGCCAGGACATAGGCGACGGCCCGGCGGTGGCACTCGTAGATGACCGCCTTGGTCCCCTCGTCAGCTAGCGCCCAGGCGACCGAGACCGACTTGGAGGGGCTGAAGGTCAGGTCGAACCCGGCGACGGGGACACCACCCCGGGGAGCCTTCGGCGCGGTTCCGACCGGCTCGGCTGTGATCGGGTCGGCCAACCCTGCCAGCATCGCCTCCAGGTGCTCCTCGTTCACCTGCGAGCCGGCTTCCACCCCTCTGCCGCTGTCCAGGTCGGCCAATCCTGCGCCGATAAACACGCCCGGCGGGGTCCCGGAGGAGGCGTAGTAGCGCGCCAGGCCGTTGGAGCGTTCGGCCGCCCCATCACCCACGGCCACCGAGTCCATCAGGTAGCGATAACCGCCGCCCAGGCTGATGCGCCGTATCGAGATCACGCCTCGCTCCTCTCGGGGAGCGAGTACGACGGCGCGCTCGGGTTCGAGATGCGATGGGCGGTCCAAGCAGCCTCAGTCACGCACCCTCCCAAGGGCCTGCCCGGCCAGGGTGGCCGGGCTCCTGCCCTTCAGGGGAGTGGTGGGGTCACCCATCGCCTTGAGCGTCAGCGACTCAACTTCGCCGGGCTGGCAGGACCGGTCCACCTCGAATGCCGACGGTGTAAGGGTGAAGATCTTGGGTTGGAAGCACGGCGGGTGACGACGTGGTCCGCTATCGAGGTAGGCGATCGTTGCTATCTATGGCAGAGACAGCAGGTGAGCGTCACTGGTGGGTGCTATGAGTAGCTGCGTGGTGGTGAGAGACGAGGTGCGAGCTGGAGCCGTGGAGATTGCCAGTGCGGTGGTGCAATGGAGGCGCGCGTATGACTCTTGGCAGCAAGCGATCAAGGTGCGGGGCCGGTGCTGCGAGCAGATGGAGCACCGGATCACGAACGCCACTGGTGGGCTAAGCGTGGCCCGCTTCGAGGCGGTGTGTCGCAGGCGCTACTTCCACGACGTCGAAGCCGCCAAAGCCAAGGCCCGGGCGATCCGCGCCCGGCCTGCCGTAGAGGCAGCCATCGCTGAGCAGGACCGGGTCGTCGCCGTCGAGGATGCTAAGGTGCTCGCCGCTCGCATCATCTTCGCCGAGGCGAGCAAGGCCATCGCCCGCTACGGCACGCTCGGTCTCCACATGATCGGCCAGAGCGCGCCCGAACTGCGCCGCCTGGCCCGCCTGCCCATGGCCTGACTTGCCTGTCGCCCGTTGTTGGGTGGGGGTTACGAAGCCAGCGGGTGGGCGTGCTCGGCGATGAAGCGCTGCAGGTCGGCCACCGAGACCGCCGCTGGCGTCGTAGGTGTGGTCGCTCGCTCGGTGATCCACTGGCGCATGAGCGTCGTGGCCGGGATCCCCAGCTCGGCGGCTTGGGCTCGGACCTGGTTCATGAGCGACTGCGGGAGCCGGATCGACGATGACACCAGGACCTCGGTGGCCTTGTCGGTGTGGAGCGTGGTGTCGGCGAAGTGCCCGGCCACGTCGGTGGTGTCGTAGTAGTCGCGCAAGCGGTCGATCTTGTCCTGGTCCATGGTCAGCGGCTCCTTTCCCGGAAGGTTCGTTTCTCGGCGGCGGTCATGTCGCGGGCGGTGATCACGAAGTCCCGACCATCGCTGGCTTCGGTCACGACCACCAACAGCAGCCGGCCGGAGCCGGTCTGACCCAGGACTTCCGTGGTGTCGTCGCGGCCAGGGACGGCTAAGCGGGGCTGGTTGTAGAGGACCTGTTCGACTTCGAGTGGGGTCACGTTGTGGCGGCCGATGTGGGTCTCGGAGTCTTCGGTCCACAGCACCTCCCCGAACACCACCCCAGTGTACCACGGGAGTGGTACGGAGCGGGGCAGGGCGGGATCGTGACCGCCAACGCCGCAAGCCCAACGTCGACTGCGCAACGACCGGTCTCGATATCGGTCGGCCAGCGTGCACCCGAGGTGCGCCGCCTCACCCACCAGCCTCCGACCCCCTGACCGGCTCACAGCCAGCACCAGCTCGCACCCGGGGGAGGTGCCAGCGCTCCGGACCGGTAATGAGTGACCCCCCCACCCCCCTCCCTGTCAGAGACCGCAGGTCGCGGTCTGCCAAGGAGGTCATCATGGCTGTCCGAGACGAGGTGCGCGACGCCCAGCGCGCTCTGGCCATACTCGACGCCGCGCATCGCCGCGCCGTCGCGCGCCTCGATCAGGCGCTCGCCCGGCGAAGCGACGTGCTCGCCGAGGCCGACCGCCAGGTCGCTGCCGCCCAAGGCGGAGTGGAAACGGCGATAGCCGACATGGCCCGCCAGGTCTCCGCCGATCTCACCGCCACCGTCCTCGGCTTGGACGTCGCCGAGGTACGCCGCCTGGCGAAGAGCTGCCCGACAGCGACGACCAACACCAACGGGAGGGCCAGGTGAGTGCCTCCCCGACGACGGCAGTGGTCCTCGATCCCATGGGCGACGTCGCTGACACGATGACCCGGATCGAGGATTGGTTGCTGTTCGCCGAGCCCGACAGCGCCGAGGCCGACGTCACGGTGAGTACGGGCGCAGAAGCAGCGGGGGCGATCGCCGTCGCACTCGCCGACGCTTCGGAGGCTGCCCCCTCCCTCTACGCGCCCGACGGCCACGCAGAGTTGGCTCCCCTTTCGGTCATCCCGGGCGACCTGGGAGCCGATCTGGCCGCCGTGCACCGCGCGCTGCTCGCTCTGGCTGACACGCAGCCCCCATCTGGGACGTTCCGAGCCCTCGACCTGCTGTCGCGCTGCGCCGTGCGCTCGCGCAGCGAGGACGGGGCTGTTCTTGCCGCCGCGGCCAGGCCCGGTCCAGGGTCGGTACGCCTGGGCTTCGAGGCCTACCGTGCCTACGAGCGCTTCGCCCGTGCGGTGCTGGTCGATCCCCTCGATCGCTTCGCCGCTCTTCCACCTCCCGCCGGCGAGCGCTCCGTCGGCGCCTCTGTCGACCGGTCGACGACTCCCGAGGTCGGTCTGTAATGGCCGGTCGCCAGCATCTGCACCACGACGACACACCCGCCGCTCTGGCGATCCTCTCCGACCTGCTCGATCATCGCGCCGGCTTCCCAGACGGCTACGAGCCGACCGAGCACGGGGCGTGGGTGGACTGGGACGCGCTCGCAGGCTCCTGGCTGTCGAGCACCGAGGTCGCGGCGATCCACATCGCCCGGGGTTGCGCCATCGCCGAGCGCCACGGCGGTCTGGGCTTCGAGGTGGCCGGCTCCGTGCGTGCCGCGGTCGAGGAGCTGGCCGGCGGGTGGACCGCCACCCCTGACCCCGTCGACCTCACCGACCCGGACAGTGACGCCTACGCGTTCGCGGAGCCGGTGGGCCTCGACCCGTACGAACCCGACGGGGCGGGAGGCGAGGAACGGCTCGACGAGTGGGCCGGCCCGGCGTGGCGTTACATCCTCAGCGCACAGCGCCTGGGAGAACGCCATCGCCGAGCCCAGCTTCCCGAAGCGCCCGAGGCCGGACCCGGAGTCGAGCTTTGAGCGCGGCGCTCACGGCGACGTCCGAACAGCAGGCGATCATCGACGCGGCTGGGACCGGCAGGACGGTTGCGATCTCAGCGGGGGCCGGGACCGGCAAGACCTCGACGCTGAGGATGATCGCGGAAGCCCGGCCGAGGACCAGGATGCTCTACGTCGCCTACAACAAGGCCATCCAAGTCGAGGCGGCGAAGAGCTTCCCGAGCAACGTGACCGCGAAGACCGCCCATGCTCTCGCCTACCGAGAGTTCGGTGCGCCGATGCGGGCCCGGTTGAACGGCCCGAGGATGCGCGGGACCGACACGGCTGCCGCGCTCGGTGTCCGCGGCGCCTTCGGCTTCGATGCAGAGCGCATCTTTTCCGCAGCGGCGCAGGCGTCCCTGGCGATGGGGATGGTGGCCCGGTTCTGCCGTTCGGCAGACGATGAGATCGCCGCGCACCACTTCCTGGCTCCCGAGGGGTTGACCGATGGTGAGACAACCGCCCTCGCCCGCCACCTCCTGCCGCTGGCGAGAAGCGCGTGGACAGACCTGACTTCGGGACCGAAGGGCAGGTGCCACCCGACCCACGACGTGTACCTGAAACAGTGGCAACTCTCGAAGCCGTCCTTGTCCGGCTGGGACGTGATCCTCTATGACGAAGCCCAGGACGCTGACCCCGCGATCGCCGACGTGGTGGAGCACCAGCGCCACGCGCAGCTCATAGCTGTCGGCGACTCGGCCCAGGCGATCTATGGCTGGCGTGGGGCCGGTGACTTCTTGAACCGGGTGGACGCGATGCATCGACTCCGCCTCACGCAGAGCTGGCGCTTCGGCCAAGCGGTCGCGGATGAGGCGAACGTGTGGCTCGGCGTCGTCGGCACGGACATGCGGATCGTCGGGAACCCGAACCGGGTCTCGACCTTGGAGCCTCTCGACCGGCCGGACACCATGCTCTGCCGTTCCAATGCTGGGACCATCGACGCCTTGCTCGACGCCCACGACACCGGTGTGTGCGTGCACCTGGTCGGCGACGGCAGGGAGATGTTGGCTCTCGCCCAGGCAGCTGAGCGACTACAAGATGGCAAGCCCGCGGGGCATCCCGAACTGGCTGCGTTCGGCTCATGGGACCAGGTTGTGGAGTACGCGGAGAAAGACCCCGCCGGCAGCGACCTGGCCGTGGCTGTGCGGATGATCGAGAAGTACGGCGCAGGCGGTGTGGTCGCTGCCATCGACGGCACTGTCCCCGAACGCTCGGCACAGCTCATCGTGTCCACCGCCCACAAGGCGAAGGGCTTGGAGTGGGGCAAGCTCCGTGTCGCCAACGACTTCAAGGAGCCGCTCGACAAGGAGACCGGCAAGCCGCTCCCGATCCCCAGGGCCGACGCCATGCTCGCCTACGTGGCGGTCACCCGTGCGATGGATACCCTCGACCCCGGCGGGCTCGCGTGGGTACACGAGCATCTCGCAGCCCTTGGGACCCCCTCTGGGTGGACGGTAGATCGAGAGCTCACCTCCTCGGCGGACCCCCTCCCTGCGCCGGTTGCCGTCGGGGACCGAACGGGTCCTGTTCCGACTTCGGTGGAGGGAACGAACGGGCATCTCGACGGCGCCGTGCTCGCGTGGCAGACCGCCCCGAGCGCAGCGAACCGGGAGGCGCTGATGGGGTTCGCCCGAGACCACGTCGAGAACTTCGGGGCGGAGCAGGGAGCCGAGCTCATCGAGCGCACCATCGAGAACCCAGTCTCGCAAGCCATGGTCGACCCCTGCCAGGTGACCATCACGACCGGCACGCGCGTGCTCGTGGCAGACGAGCGCGGTGTCTACATCGTCGCCGGCCAGAGCAACGACGGGTCGCTGACGTGCTACCCGGCCACCGACCAAGGCAGCGGGGCAAGATCGTTCCGGCCTGAATGGTGTGTCCCCGCCGAGCGTGCTGGCAAGAACGGCAAGGTGCTCCGTGTCCGCACGGTGCCGTCTGCCGCTCGTAGAGCACGTGCGTTGTGGCGAGAGCATCACGGATTCTCGTCGTTCGATCACACCCACACGGTATCCGTGGCCGGGCTCTCCACCCCCGCCGACGGCTTGGCCATCTGACCCTAACGAAGAAACGCCCCCCGGCTGGCACCGGGGGGCTGAAGGCCACAAGAGCAAGGAGTGCTACACGTGTCGGAAACAATGATAGCTGGCCCCGGTGACCGCCAAGGTCCCTGGGCGGTGCGCGCCGCGTCGATGATCCCGCGGGAGACCGTCGAGTGGGTGTGGCCGGGGCGCATCCCCGCAGGCAAGCTCGCCGTCATCGAGGGAGACCCCGCCACCGCGAAGTCCACCATGACCCTCGACCTCGCAGCACGGGTGACCCGCGGGTCCACGTGGCCCGACGGCGCTGCCGGAGGGTCGCCGGCTTCGGTGCTGCTGCTCTCTGCCGAGGATGGCTGGGGCGACACGATCCGCCCTCGCCTGGAGGCGGCAGGAGCCGACCTGGATCGCTGCATCTGCGTCGCTGCACGCGAGGTGGACGGCGAGCATGGCCCGATCCTGCGACCAGTCGTCATACCCGAGGACATCGGCTGGATCGTCCGGCTGATCGAGGAGTCCGCCGCCGCGATGGTGATCGTCGACGTGTTGGCGGCCTACCTGTCGGACCGCATCGACTCTCACAAGGACCAGTCGGTGCGCCGCCTGCTCGCGCTGCTCGCCCTGGCCGCGGCAAGGACACGGGCAGCGGTCATCTTGATCCGCCACCACAACAAGACCCCGGGCGGACCGGCTCTCTATCGCGGCGGCGGCTCCATCGGGATCATCGGCGCGGCCCGTGCCGCCTACGCGGTGATCCGCGACCCCGACGACTGCGATCACCGCCTGATGGCGACCGTGAAGTCGAACCTGGCGGCCGAAGCCCCGACATGGGGGTACTCACTCGTGGACGTGCCCGATCTCGGCGTGGCACGGGTCGAGTGGGACACCGAGGCAGACCGGCGAAGCGCATCCGAGCTTCTCGCAGGAACGCAGTCCTCGGCCCTCGGCGAAGCAGTCGCATGGCTGACTGCCTGGTGGGCCGAGCATCCAGACACAACCCCCTCCGCCGTGCTGCTCGCCGATGCCGAAGACGCAGGGATCGCCGCCGTGACCTTGCACCGAGCTCGCAAGCAGGTCGGCCTCCAGACCCGCAAAACAGCCGACGGCTGGGTCGTTGGCTGAACGCTCATCGTGGTTCCGTGCGGCTCACTCCCGGTCAAGATTCCAAGCTCGTTGAGCCAAGATTCCAGCCAACATGGCCTCTGACCTCGAAGGTTTCAAGATTTCAAGATTCCAACGTAGTCGTAGCGGAGGGGGTGAAATCTTGGAATCTTGGAATCTTGGCCACTGAGAGTGGTCGGTCAGGGCTACGAGTGCGAGGGCCACCGGATGGTGACCACGACAGAGTCTTCCTCGGCTTGCCAGGAATGGCCCACGCCCGGTCCCCACATGGCGTAGTCGCCTTCGTGTTCGAGGACGAAGCTGTCCACAGACAGCTTGATCCGGAACCTCCCCCTGATGAGCAGCAACACGGTCGTGCGGTACTCATCGCCTTGCCACTCAGACCGCGCTTCCCCGCTGGCATGGACACCCCACTTGATCTCCACGTCCTGCGAACGGCGAATGTCATCGCCGTCCATGAAGTGCCCAATCAACCAGCCGCGATGGTCCTTCGCGTCGATAGCGGCGTTCCCAACATGCCAGGCGGCCGGGACCATCATACGATCACGTCCGTCACAGGGACCCGTACGCGGGCGGGGTCAAGCACAGCGAGTCGGCGCAAGCCTTCGATGAACGCGAAGAGCCCTTCGTTGCTCCAGCGGGGATCGTCGGCGAGATGGACCAGGCCTTCAGTGTCGAGCGAGGAGTAGCGGTGCAGCCGCATAGCCTCCCAGTTGGCTTGCAATAGATGTCCGAAGCGGGTCCACCATGTCGGGTCGTGGACGACGACAAGGCAGGAGAACTCGTAGTTACCGCTGACCATGTTGACTCCGAAACCGGTGCACTCCATCCGCCAAGCGTCTCGGTGTAAGTGAAGCCACTCCATCGGCGCGGAAGCGTTGAGCGGGTGCAGTGGTGCGGCGCGCCTGAGAGACTCTGACGACAGCTGTTCGAGGTCCAACCGGCCAAGCAGCTCTTCTTCGAGCTCTCGTTCCAGGGTCGTAGAGATGCGCGTTTCGCCGTAGGGGTCCACGGTTGGCTGGTGGAATGCTTTGGGGATGACAGCGAGCGTCCCGGTCACGTTAAGAACCTGGGCGGAACGTTCCTGTACGAGGAGGTGGTACTGATCCTCATCAGCGATGGCAACCAGGCACACCGGCCCACCGACGCAGACTCGCCTATCGAAGGCCACGCCTGCTTCCAGTGTGGGGAGCCAGGCGTCACGCAACGGCGTCGACACTCCGCGCGGGTCACGCACCCCCTCTCGTACCAGGTCGCGTAGCTCCGTTTCGAGGAGGTCGGCCGTCAGCGCATAAGCGGCGAAGTCGGTGCATCGGAAGTCGGCCACCAGTTGATCGGCTCCGATCTCAAAGCTCGTCAACCGGTAGAGAGGATTGTTGACCATCACTGTGTCGGAGATCTCCACGGCCGCCAAGCGGTCAATAGCGGCTCGGGTCTGCACGTCGGTCAGACGGATCGTCAGCCCGTCGTCTTGGCCACCACGTCGGCACAACTCGGCTTCACCGCCCAGGGGGACGGCCAAACCAACCCACTTCGGCTCGGCCAGGATGCTCAGCGCCACGACAGAGCCCCCGACACGGGCGCTATAGAACCGAGTCGGGTCTCCGTAGTAGGCGGTCACAGCGCCGGCAAGCCGGGCTCTGCCTACCTGGGACCGGGCATAGTCCCCGGTCGCTCGGGTGATCGCCGACGCTGAGTCGATCCGCGCGGCGGTTTCCGCGACGGCCGCGTAAGCGGCCTCGTAGCTGAGCGCAGAGTGCTCGGTGATCCATGCCACGAACTCGCTCGTGCGCAGCTTGCGGTCCTCGTGGGGTTCTGGCCGCGGGACCAGATGGTCCGGCAGCCGCTGGTCGAGGGCCAACAGGGTGGCCATCGGCCAGCCGAACTCCGCCTCCGTCACTCGAATGTTGGCTGGTCGGACACCATCGCTGGAGGAGACATCCCCGTTGAGCCACCTGCGGAGCTGGCGGTCTTCCAGCGCGTAGCTGCTCTCCCCCATCCGCTCGGCCCGGCGTCCGAGCACGGCAAGGGTTTCCTTCACAGTGAGCCGGCGTTCTCTCACGAGGGCCTTCAGGAGAGTCACGTCCGACCTGGTGGCCGTCGTAGTCACTGCCCCGATCCTAGCGACCCGAAGTTGAGGGACCGGTAGATGGCCGGTAGATGGCCGCGCCGCGTCATTCCGATGTCATGCCCGCCGGCCGGACGGTCAAGGCATGGCTCAACACATCGCCAGAAAGGACGAATCGAGCCGAGGTTGCTCCCCTTCACAGCCTCCCCTCCCCTCTCTGCTCGCCTCGCTCGTAGCGTCCGCTCCGCTGCCAGACTGGACGTCGAATCAGTGGGTCGCGATCTTGCGTGCTCCGCAGGCATCGCAACGTGTGTCCCGCTCCGCCGCCGAGCGGGGCATGGCCGGCGCGGCGGTGATCGAGAGGCCGGAGGTGGCGCGGCTGCTGGTCTGGGTTCGCTCGATCTGGCCAGGATCCTTGCGCGCCATGGCTGGCGCTCTGGCCGCAGCCCGCCAGGTGCAGGCAACGCAACCCGCCGACCTCGCCGCTGCGGCAGTCTACGTCCTCGACGAGATCCGCCGGTCTCGGTCCCGGCGGGGTCGTGCCGCGACAACGCGGTCGCGGGTGGTGCCGGTGGACCCTGCGACGCTGCGTGCTATCGAGCCTCCGCCATCACCCCCCGCCGCGCCGTCACATGCAGCCGCGGCCCTTGAGTGGATGCTGGACTTCGCGGACCTGGAGGTTCGGCTCCCTCTGGCGACCCGCCTCGACATTGAAGCCAGCATCTCGCTGTTCTTGGATTGGTACATCGATCTCCTTGCCCACCCCCCGGCTGGCGCGCAGATCGTTCCGATCCCACCGAGCCGGTCCTTGTCCCCCAGGCAGCGCCTGTCGGCTCGGCTCGTCGATCGCGAGATGGTCCTGCTCCTCGCCGGTCCGCCCGGCTCGCGTCGCTGCCCGACAAAGCGAGCATGGCAGCAGGGCATGGGCTACTGGACCATCGTCGCCCTGCTGTGCTGGGCGCGAGGCACGGAACCCTCCGAGCCGCCCGCCGAGGCGCGTGAATGGTGGTCCCGTCACCTGCGGGTCCTTGCCGGCCGGCCCCAACATCCGTACCCGCTGACGGCCGTGGCGTCGACAGCACCGGCGGCCGACATGTGAGAGTCACACCCCCCTGCAACCCTTCGGAGCCGTGCACGAACGAATGGGTGACCCCATCACCCCCCTTGGTGGGTGATGGCTGATCGCGACGACACCTTGTACCGCCGGACCGCCTGTGCCGGCGCGCCGGTCGACCTGTTCTTCCCCGATCCGACCCGACCGGACGCGCAGCGCTTGGAGCAGGCGAGGGCGATCTGTGCGGACTGTCCCGTCCGTGAGGCGTGCCTGGCCGCAGGGATGGCCGAGGAGCACGGCATCTGGGGCGGGCTGACCCCTCGTGAACGCCGCGTACTGCGCCGCAAGCAGAGAGGGGAGGCAGCGTGAAAGTGCTCTTGCTCGCCGCTGGGGCGCTCGGTGTCACGTTCGTCCTCGGACTCGCCGTGCTGGCCGGCGGGACGGGTGGTGCCGCCGACCAGCAGGCGACGCTGGTCGCCCTGGTCAGCCAGGCACAGTGCGCCACGCTTGGCGGACCGATCCCGACCCTCGACGCGGCACAGTCGTCGAACGCTTCGATCGTCGTCAGCACAGCCGCCGCCGCATCAGGGGAGAGTGCTCAGGCTGAGCAGATCGCCCTCATGGTCGCGCTCACCGAGAGCGACCTGCACAACGACGGCCCCAGAGCAGGAAACGACGGCTCGCTCGGCCTGTTCCAGCAACGAAGCGTAGCCGGGTGGGGGACCGCCGCCCAGGAGCTGAACCCGGCCGACGCCACGGCCATGTTCGTGCAGCACCTGATCAACCTCCCCGGCTGGCAGGCAATGGCGCCGTGGCTGGCTGCACAGGCAGTCCAGCGCTCGGCCTTCTCCGATGGCTTGAACTACGCGAAGAACTGGCTGGCAGCAGGAGCGGTCCTCACCTCGATCACCGGCAGCTTCACAGCCGGCGGGTGCGGCGGCGGGCCTGCGGGCGGCATGGTCGGCCCCGCCAGCGCTTATGGCCTCCCGACCGGGTACAGCATCCCCACGTCGGCGACGACCGCCGAGCGCCTGGTGCTCACCTATGCGCTCAGCAAGCTCGGCTCCCCGTACGTGTGGGGGGCAGCCGGGCCAACATCCTTCGACTGCTCGGGGCTGACGATGATGGCCTGGAAGCAGGCTGGGGTCAGCCTCGATCACTACACGGTCTCCCAGATGCACGAAGGGCTCGCCGTGTCGCCAGCCGCTATCGCACCCGGCGACCTGGTGCTCACCCCCGGCTCCGACTCACCCGGCCCGGGTCTGCCCGGCCACGTCGGCATCTACCTCGGCGACGGCCTGGTCGAGTCCGCCGTCGATCCACAGGTCGGCACCGTCGTCCAGTCGTGGCAGACCTTCGTCTCCGGCGGCCTCGACGGCGTCGTGAACCCAGGCGCCGGCTAGCGGTTGATCTATCCACCAACAGATAGACGGCCCGCACCGTGCGGGCCGCGAAAGAGAAAGGCACATGCCATGTATGTCCCGCTCCTCGCAGTCAACATCAGCCCGAACACGAGTGGTCTGCCCGGCATCTCCGAGCTGGAGACGATCGTCGGCGGCCTGCTCACGATCGGCCTCGTCGCCGCGATCGCCGGGCTCATCGTGTCCGCCATCGTGTGGGCACTCGGGCACCACTCGGGCAACCCGAACCACAGCTCCAAGGGCAAGACCGGCGTCCTCGCCAGCTTCATCGCCGCCCTCCTCATAGGCGGCGCCGACGTGCTCATCAACTTCTTCGTCGCCGCCGGCCACACCCTCTAACCGCCGACTCTGGATCGAGGTCACATGATGCACAACAACCGGAAGTGGCTCGCCGCCGTGGTGGCTGCGATCGCCGTCGCTGGCGTCGTGGCGGTCGCAAGTGGTGCCTTCAGCGGTCACGCCCGTGACGCGGCTGGCCGACCAGCCTCCACCGCCAATCGGCCTGCTCACCGCTCGCACCCGCTCCGCCCCGTCTACAACCCGCCGAGCGGGGGCAACAGCGGTATCAGCTTGGCCCAGCAACAAGCCGACAACGCCAAGATCGCCCAGGCTGCCGCCGGCAACTCGGCTGCCTGGGCGGCGATAGAAGCCATGGCATTGCCTGCGCCCACCCCCTCCGCGCAGTTCCCGGCGATCCCGCGTGCCACCCGGCAGAACCCGGACGCCTATGCCACCGCGTTCGTGACCGAGCTGCTGACCATCGACTTCGCCAAGCAGGCTCGCCCCTCTCTGCTGTCGTGGGCGGTGTCCGAAACATCGCCAGAAACGATGCCGGGCACTCCTGCATCGGCCGCAGCCAAGTTCCTCTACGCAGACCTTGCCAGCTCGGGTAGCCCCGTCCCGAGTGCAAAAGCGTGGACAGCGAACGCGGCATCCGGCGTCACGTGGTCCGCTTCGGGCGTGAGCATGACGACGTGCCCGATCTGGACGCAGGCGCTCGCCGCAGGCTGGCAGCCACCCGACCTCCGCATGGACTGCCTCGACGTGACCGGCAACCTGACCGTCACCCAACCGGGTCGGCCTCCAGCGATCAAGCCGTTCTCCTTGCAACTCGGTCTCGGCACGGCCGAGTACCACAACGGCTATGGGGCCATGTCGCTCAACAGCTGGACGGTGGGCTGATGCCCTCCCTGAATCCTTGGAGCTGGCTCACCGGTGCGCTCGGCAGCGCGGCGAAGAGCCTCGCCGGCGACGCGTTCCAGTCCATTGCAAAGGACTTCGCCAGCGCGGCTGGGAAGGCGTCGACGTGGCTGTGGCAGCAGATCGGTTCCTCGACGGCTGTGAGCCTCGGCGGTCCTGGGTTCGACCGGCTGCTGGCGATCGTGATGGGCATCGCGGTCGTGGTCGGCATGGGCCTGTTCGTCGTGCAGATCATCACCTCGGTCCTGCGCAGGGACACGGCTGGCCTCGCTCGCGCCGGGAAAGGCCTCCTGATCGCCTTCCTCGGCGGTGCTGCCGCCATCGCGGTCACGAACCTGCTGTTGAACGCGGTCGACGCGCTCAGCAACGGCGTCGTACAGGCGGCGACAGGGGGCAGCATCAGCCATCTCGGCCAGGGCATCATGGTCACAGGCGCGATCACCTCCCTCACCAATCCAGCCGCCATGCTCGTCCTCGCGCTGATCGTGATCGGCGCCATCGTGTTCATCTGGGCGGCGCTCATGATCCGCAAGCTCCTGATCGTTGTCGCCGCGGTGTTCGCCCCCGCCGCGTTCGCCGGCTCGCTCGCGAACGTCTCGACGGGGTGGGTGAAGAAGTGGATCGAGGGCATGGCGGCGCTGATCGCCTCGAAGCTGATCCTGGTGATCATGCTGCTGGTCGGCTACTACATGCTGACCGAGAACCTCGGCGCGGTCGGCGCCGGTGGTGTAGCTGGGGGGAACCCAACCGGCACGCAAGCGGTCACCCAGGTCGCTGCTGGCGGCGTGGTCCTCCTCCTCGCCGCCTTCGCCCCGTGGGTCGCACTCAAGACCGTCCACTTCGCAGGCGACCACATGGCCCAGCTCCACGCGCATGCAACCTCGGCGACAGCCGGCGCCACGACCGCGATCGGCGCACCCCAGAAGCTGTCCAACATGATGCCGACCAGCCGTGGCGGTGGAGCTGGTGGCTCGGGTGCTCCCAGGCCAACCGGCCCGCCCCGTGGCGGGCCCGGCGGCCAGACCGGCCCTGCTGGGCCTGCTGCTGCCGCCAATGGTGGTGCCGCCGCCGGTGCCGCTGGTGCTACCGCGGCGACGGGCGGTGCTGCTGGCGGGTTCGCAGCTGGCGCGGCTGCTGGCTCGACGGCGAAGTCCGCCGCCACCAGCGGCGTGGAGAACGGGACTGCCCACATGAACGGCAACGGCTCGACGCCCCATGCCGCACCGTCATCAGATCGCCCTTCTGGGGCTCCTCCCTCTCGGCCCATGCCGCCATCGAGCCCGTCGCCTGGCCCCGGACCCATACCGCCCAAGTCGAACTAGCCACCCGGAAGGATCGTCTCCCATGCCCACGACCGCTCCCGCTACAGGACCGAGCATGGTCCGCTTCGCCCGCCGATCCACCCGTGGCATGATCCTCGGGTTCTCACTTGCCCGGGCCGTGACCATCGCCACCGGCATCGTTGTCATGATCCTCGGCCTCGTGTCCGCTGGCGGAATCGGGTTTCTTGTCTCGGGACTGCTGTGGGCACCGCTGTTGGCGTCCGCCTTCGTCACCGTACAGGGCCGCCCGGCGATCGAATGGGCACCAGTGGCCGGGAACTACGCCGGTCGGAAGGCAACCGGCCAGACCGAGTTCCGGGCCAAGCCGAGCAAGCCGCGCCCGGCGGGGACTCTCGCCCTTCCCGGCGATGCCGCGTCCCTGCGCTTCTACGACGACCCCGTGACGGGATGCTGCATGATCCACGATCCGCACCGCCAGACCATCTCGGCGGTGCTCAGCGTCGAGCACCCCGCCTACGTGCTTCTCGCCCCAGACGATCAGGCGCAGCGAGTGTCTGCGTGGGGCCGGACACTGGCGTCGCTAGCCCAGTCCGGCACCTGTGCTGTCGTACAGGTCCTCGAAGCCACCGTGCCTGACCCTGGCACGGGGGTGGCCGGCTGGTACGACCACTATGGGACACACGACGGAGGCTGGGCGGACGGTGAGTACCAGGCGCTGCTGGAGCAGTCGACGACCGGGTCGTCGACGCACCGCACGACCATCACCATTGCCCTGGACATGAGAGGGGCGGCGAGAGCAGTCAAAGACGCCGGTCGGGGCATGAAAGGCGCGGCCGCGGTGCTCTCAGCAGACATGGCGGGGCTCGAACACGGACTGCGCAGCTCGGGGCTACGGGTCGGCCACTGGCTGTCAGCTACCGAGCTGGCCGCCATCGTGCGGTCCGCCTACGACCCGGCGAGCAACGTCCTTCCGGGCCAACCGGGAGCCAAGATGGAGACCGCGGGGCCGGTGGCGATCTCGGAGCACTGGGACCGCCTCCGCTCCGACTCCGCCTGGGCGGCAGTTCTGTGGGTGAATGACTGGCCGAGAATCGACGTGCCGCCCCACTTCTTGCACCCCCTGGTGTTCTCGCCAGGGGTCCGCAAGACCATCTCCATCGTCGCCCGTCCCCTCGGCACCACCGAGGCGTTGAAGGCGATCCGCCGCGCGAAAACCGAAGCGATCTCCGACAGCCAACAGAAGGCGAAGATCGGCCAGATCGAAGACCTCACCGACGCTCAGGAGTACCACGACCTTCTCGACCGGGAGCGGGCGCTGATCTCGGGTCACGCGGATGTTGCCTTCAGCGGCTTCATCTCCGTCACCGCAGCGACCGAAGACATGCTGTCCGCCGCGATCTCTCAGATCGAGCGTGCCGCCTCGCAAGCTGCCTGCGAGACACGCCTCCTCTACGGACGGCAAACCCAGGGCTTCGTCGTCGCGGCGTTGCCACTCGCGAGGGGGGTGCTGTAGTGCTCCGATCCCGTCGCCGTACATCGAAGGCTGAGCCTGTCGCCTGGGGTGTCCCCAGCCCCCCCTCTGCATCATCGGCCGACGAAGCGGTCCACGGCATAGAAGCGCAGGGCGCGACGCCAGAACCACAAGGAGGAGGTGTCGGGGGAACGACGCCGCCAGCGCTGCTCGACGGCGGGAAGGCCATCGGGGCCGCCCTGTTCGTGCCTGCTGGTGCCTCCCGCCGCCAGCGCAAGGACGCTGCTCGTGGCGCTCAGCGCATCGAGACCGACCAGCGCAGAGCGCTCATGGACCGACACCGGGCCGAGCTGGCGGCCGTGGCCGCGGAGGCGAAGGCCGCTGCGTACCTGCCGAAACGTGGCGAAGCCGGTCCCGCGGCGCTGCGTTCGCTCCGGCCGTTGCGGGTGAAGCCTCACCGGGCGACCAGCGATGTGCTCGCCGGGGCGTACCCGTTCCTGGCCGAAGCCGGGCTTGGAAGCGAAGGCGTGCTCGTCGGACATGACTCGTGGTCGGGTGCCGCGTTCTGCTTCGATCCCTGGGTGCTCTACGAGCACGGTGTGCTCACCAACCCGAACGTCCTGCTCGCCGGGATCATCGGCCGGGGCAAGAGCTCTCTTGCCAAGTCGCTCGCGACCCGGTCGATCGCGTTCGGGCGCAAGGTGTACGTCCCCGGCGATCCGAAAGGTGAGTGGACCGTCGTGTCCAAAGCGGTCGGCGGGGCTGCCATCGAGCTTGGCGGTGGCTTGGCCGCCCGGCTGAACCCGCTCGACGAAGGCCCACGGCCCGCCACCATGCCCGACGCCGAGTGGACCGTCGAAACCCGGACCCGGCGCCGCTGCCTGCTCGGCGCCCTGGCCGAAGCTGCTCTCGGCCGCCCGTTGCAGGCGGTCGAGCACACCGCGATCGACGCCGCTCTCGACGTTGCCGTGCGAGACAACACTGTGCCGATCCTGCCGCACATCGTGGGTGCACTGTTCAACCCGAGCGAAGGCGTCGCCGGATCGAGCGTGGCCCAGCTCGCTGCCGACAGCCGGGAGATCGGTCACGCTCTCGCCCGGACCGTGACCGGCGACCTCGGCGGCCTTTTCGACGGGCCTTCGACGGTCCGCTTCGATCCAAGCCTGCCGATGGTGTCCCTCGACCTGTCGCGCATCTCCGGCTCCGACAACTTGATCGGCATGGTGATGACTTGTGCGTCTTCCTGGATGGAAGCAGCGCTGTCGGACCCGCGCGCCGGGCAGCGCTGGGTGATCTACGACGAGGCGTGGCGGCTGCTGGCACAGCCGGCCCTGCTGGGGCGAATGCAGTCGCAGTGGAAGCTCAGCCGTGCGCTCGGGATCGCCAACCTCATGGTGATCCACCGGCTCTCGGACCTCGACGCGGTCGGCGACGCCGGCAGCGAGGCGCGGGGCCTGGCGCTCGGACTGCTGGCAGACTGCTCGACCAAGATCATCTACGCCCAGGAGTCCGGCGAGGCCACCAAGACCGGCACCTCGCTTGGGTTGTCTTCGACGGAAGTGGCCCAGCTCCCCGACCTCGTCCGAGGAGAAGGCCTCTGGCGCTTGGGGGAACGCGCCTTCGTCGTCACCCATGTCATGACACCAGGCGAGCTGGCCTGCTTCGACACCAACCAGCGCATGATCGGGTAAAGAGCGCCGCCGATGCGTGACCCCACCACCCCCCTCCTTGATAGGAGCGCGCCAGGTTGGTGCGCTTCGCAGAGGAGGAGCCGTGCCACGTGGTCAGGACGCGAGGAAGGAGCCGGCGGAACGTGGCGCAGCGAGGATTGCTGCTGCCCAAGAGACGTTGGCCGCGGAGGTGGCAGCACTGCGCTCAGGGGAGGACTGGCAGCGTTACCTGGACTTCCAGGCCAAGTTGCACGCCTACAGCCCGAACAATGTGATGCTGGTCGCCCGCCAACACGCCCGGGCCTTCGCGGACGGATTGGTCCCTTCCGCTGAGCCGACGTACGTAGGCGGGTTCAACACCTGGAGAGCGCTCGGCCGGGCCGTGAACAAGGGCCAGCATGGTTACGCGATCCTGGCCCCCTGCCGGTACGACCGGCGGGTCGCCGTCGACCCCGGGGGACATACCCGCACCCTCGCCAAGACCGAGACGCCGGCCGAGAACGAGAACGTCGAAGCTCGCAAGGTGCTCGCCGGCTTCAGAGTCGAATACGTCTTCGACGTGTCTCAGACCACCGGTGTCGAGCTGGCCGAGCCGCCCCGGCCGGTACTGCTCCAAGGTGAGGCGCCGCCAGGCCTTGGGGCCACGGTGCTGGCGCTGATCGAAGACCGCGGCTTTCAGGTGGACACCGTGCCCGGCGCGGGCGCGATCGGGGGCGCGAACGGCCAGACCAACTGGGTCTCGCGGACCGTAGTCGTCCGCGCCGACATGGACGACGCGGCGATGGTCAAGACCTTGGTGCATGAGGCCGCCCACGTTCTGCTTCACGACGGACCGCCGGGGCAGTACCTGCCCCGGGCGACCAAGGAGGTCGAGGCCGAGTCGGTCGCCTATGTCGTTGCCGCGACCCATGGCATGTCCAGCGACGGCTACAGCTTCCCGTACGTCGCCGCCTGGGCGGGCGAGGATGGAGCGAAGGCGGTCGTTGCCACCCAGGGCCGGGTCGCCAAGGCTGCGCGCCAGATCATCGATGCCAGCCCCGCCCCTCACGTCTCCGGCGGCAAAGCGCCGGGGGCCGATGCAGCGGTCGCCGCCGCTCGCTCCGCCAGAGTGGGATTAGAGGGCCGGCTGTCCCCGACGACCACCGAGCCGGCGACGGCTGAGCCGGCGGGGGTCGGGCTGTGAGAGACGACACCGCTGCGCGGTCGGCGGAGAGCCGGGAGCGCTGCACCCCCGCCCGCCAAGCCCTGGTCGTGCGCATCACCGATCGCTGGGGAGAGGTCGGCTCGTGCGGGCGACCCGACGGCGGCCGGCGAGGGACTTGCGTGTTCTGCGGTGAGCCTGCCGGCCACTTCGAGGAGCGCTGCTGGCGCTACACCGTGCTCCCCGACACCGTGGACCCCGACAATTGGCGCCTCGATCCTGAGCCGGGACCCGAGGCGGCATGATGAGCCGCCCACCTCACAGCAACACCGGCACCGACATGGCCCTCGGCGTGCTCCTCGGCGCCGCTGGTCTCGCAGCGGCCCTCTGGGCAGGAGCGGCGGCCTCGGCGTGGGTGTCGGATCACAGGGTCCCGCACCTCCAGCTCCTGGACGGCTTCATCGCGTTCGCCCACGCCCGCCACCCATCTGCCGCCTGGGGTGAACCTGTCGGTCCAGCGCTCCTCTACTGGACCCTCAGCGCCCTCGTGGTTATTGCCACCGGAGCGGGCGCCTATGGGTTCTGGCGGCTGTTGCGCTCGACGGCCACGCAAACCAAGTCGCCCGACCCCCTCTTAGCTGACGGCCTCGCCACCAAGGCCGAGGTTCGCAGCGCGGCCGGCAGAAAGGCGCTGCTTCGTCGAGCGAGAACGCTTCGTCCCTCCCTGGAGCGTCCCCGCGCCTGCGACGTCGGCTACCGCATCGGGGCCAGCCGGGGGGTGGAGTGCTGGGGATCGGTGGAGGACTCGATGCTGGTGCTCGGGCCGCCCCGCTCGGGCAAGGGGATGAGCCTGGTGATCCCAATGATCCTCGACGCCCCGGGAGCGCTTGTCACCACCTCGACCCGCCCGGACAACCTTGCGGTCACCCTCGCGACGCGCTCCAGACACGGCCCGGTGATGGTCTTCGACCCCCAGCGGCTCGCGCACAGCGCTGACCTTCCCATCTTGGCCTGGTCGCTTGTCCGCGGCTGTGAGGACCCCCAGATAGCGATGATCCGCGCCGAGGCGCTCGTCGCGGATGCTGGACGGGCGGGGGTAGAGAACGCCAACTTCTGGCGGACCCAGGCGCTGTCGGCCACCCGGGCCATGCTGCACGCCGCCGCGCTCGACGGGCGCGCTCCCGCGGAGCTGTACCGCTGGAGCCATGCCGCCGGCGCGGCGAAGGAGGCCACCTCGATCCTCACCTCCCATACTTCGGCCACACCCGGATGGGACCGGGCACTCGACGCGATCATCTCCGCTGACCCCCGCACCCGCGACTCGGTGTGGGCGATGGTCGCCAACACCTTCGCGCCACTCGCCGACCCTGCCGTGCTCGCGGCAGTCAGCCCGAAGCCGGGAGGCGAGTTCGACCCGTTGGCGTTCCTGGCGATGCGCGGCTCGGTCTACCTCATCGGCACCGCAACCGGCGCGTCGGCCACCGCGAGTCTCGTGGCGGCGTTGATCGAGGACCTGATCGACGCCGCACGACGCCTCGCAGCGCGCTCAGTCGGCCAGCGCCTCGACCCACCGCTCGCGCTCGTGCTCGACGAGGCAGCCAACTACCCCCTCCCCTCCCTGCCTGCGCTCATGGCCGAAGGAGGAGGATCCGGGATCACCACCCTCGCGGTGCTGCAGAGCCTGGCCCAGGCCAGGGACCGCTGGGGCAGGGAGGCGGCCGGGGCGATCTGGGACTCTGCGATCGTCAAAGTCGTCCTCGGCGGATCGGCCAACGCGGACGACCTGGCGGACATCTCCCGGCTGATCGGCGAGCGTGAGGTCACCGAGCGCTCCGAGACCGTCGGGGCGGGCAGCGCGGGTCGCTCGGTGTCGACCTCGACCCGGTACCGGCCGATCCTCGATCCTTCCGAGATACGCCGGCTCCCCATCGGCACCGGGCTGGCACTGTTGCGCTCCGCCCCGCCGATCATGATGAGGCTTCGCCCCTGGACCGCACGCCCCGACGCCGCGGAGCTGACCGCAGCGCGAAGCGTTTGGGAGAACGTCACGTGGCACAAGGCGGCCCCAGCCGATGCGTGACCCTCGCCCCGGCCTCGCATGGTCGAACCGCCGCCTGCGCCGCCGTGCAGCCTACGCGTCTTGGATGGCCAGTGGTGAGTGGCTGTCCCGCAGGCAGGCATGGCGCGACGCGTGGGTCGCCGCCCACCGGGCCGAGCCCCGCTGTGCGGCCTGTGGAGGCCCCTGGAGCTTGTCCCACGGCGACCTCCACCACCGCAACTACGACCGCCTCGGCGCCGAGCGCGACTGCGACCTGATCCCCCTCGACCGGGCCTGCCACGACCGGCTGCATGCCATCTTGGAGTCCACCCCGGCGTGGCGCCGGCTCGGCCGGGAGCACGCCACCGACGTGATCGTGGCCCGCCTCCGCCGGGACGCGACCAGCAGAGAGGGGGTAGGCGATGGAAGATGAACCTGGCACACACAACCCGCTCGACGAGCTGCGCCAGATCATCGGCGACCCCTACGACGTCGGCGACTTCGTCGATGTCCCCGCACCGACGCACTGGCCAGCAGTCCCAGCCGCGGACGCCGCGGCCGAGTGGGACGAGCTGCGAAACTGGGTCGAAGCCCTCCAAGCCCGCTTCGCCCACCTCGACCACCACGTGATCCCCCGCTGCTGGTGGCGCCACAACGAACATGTCGAGGCGCTCGCCGCACTGCGGGACCACGAGCGCTCCAGCTTCTCCGAGACTGCTCCCGCCACCGCCCCGGTCGATTGGCTCCGGGCGCTGCGCGACACCTCCTCGTTGCTCAAGGCCTGGACGGCCGAGTCCGGCTGCGGCGCCGCCCACCAGGACCCGCCTGTTCCCCTGCGCGCTGTAGAGGCCGGGGAGTGGGACCGCCACGTGGGCGCCGATGTCCAGCGGCGCAGAGGGCGCGAGATCGACCAAGCTGCCGCAACACCCAATGGGTGACCCCACCACCGCCCTCCTTGTCAGAGACCGCAGGTCGCGGTCTCAGAAGGGAGGCAACGATGCCGGTCAAGACCACCTGGAACGTGGAGCACGCCTGTGGGCACTGCGCGGAGCACGACCTGTCCGCGAAGCGGGCATCCGAGCGGGCCGGCTACGCACGCTGGCTCGGGACGAAGGACTGCACCGAGTGCTGGCGAGCAAGCCGTGACGCGCAAGCCGGACGAGAGCGCGCCGGGGCGCTTGCTGGGCGGCGAGCACACGAGCTGTCCGAGACCGAGACCTGGGAGACCCGCGCTGCCATGCCCGTCCTCGACGGCTCGGACAAGGCAGTCGAGTGGGGCCGGCGGGTGCGCTACCAGCTCCTCGCCGCCGCGTATGAGACACTCGGCCTGCCCGACGAGCAGTTCGCCGCCCGGATCGAGACCCCAGCTCGACACGTCACCTCGGCGTCGTGGTGGATCGACCAGCGCGACGCCGAGCCGGCTGACGTAGAGGAGCTTGTGGACGACGCCGCGTCGACCGACGTGGCCCGAGCGAACGAGAACCCCTACTGATGGGCCGCCACACAAGCCACCATCAGATCGAGCGGGTCGCGGCCGGCGTCCGCCGCGCAGCCGCCGAGGCGGGCGTGGAGCTGCCCGCGTCCTATGCACGGCGAGTCGCTGCCGAGGGGCTGGCTCAGGAGGCCGACCTGGGAGTAACCCGCATCGGTGCCGGCGTGGTCATCCACACCGCAGCCGAGGCCACAGACCGGCTGCCCGTCGTGGTCGGCTATGCGGACGCCCGCGGCCAGTGGCACCGCGACGGGAGCCGCCACATCGAGGTTTCCCCCGTCGAGGGACCGGCCGAGTCCATGGGGATGGGACTGTGAACCCGTCTCCCATCGAGGCTGCCCGAGCCCGGCACCCCCTGGTCGAGGTGTCAGCGAGGACGGGCATCGAGTGCTATCGGACCAGCGGGTCGGTGACGGTGCGCTGCCCGCTCCCCTCCCACGGACACCCAGACCGCACCCCCTCTCTGCGCCTGCACCTCGACGACGGGATCTTCTCCTGCTTCGGCTGCGGGGCAAAGGGTGACGTGGTGGAGTGGGTGCGACAGGCCGAGGGCGTCGACTGGCGAGAGGCGATCGCCATCTTGGACTCGGGTTGCCCCCTCGCCAACGCCTGGTCGGGCAAGGTCGTTGACGCCGGAGATCGGACCCAACCCGTCCCGGCCGCTCCAGCGGGTACGACGGGCTCCGTGTGGGCGGCTGAGGCTCCCGACCTCACCCGCACGCCACCGGAGCGGGTCTATGCCGCCCTGGCGGCCGCCTGGGGCTACTACAGCTACCCGCCGCTCCGTCAGCGTGGGCTGGAGTACCTCAACGGACGGGGGATCGACGCCGGGGTGCTGGAGGCCCGCACCGGGCGAGCGGAGGCCGGCCACACCCCGGCCAAAGCGGACGGACTGGCGAGCGCCTTGCGCTCCAGGGGCTTCAGCGACGACGAGCTGGTCGACGCAGGGCTCGCGCACCGCCGCCTAGGCGGTCACGTGGTCAGCGACTTCTACCGCCAGCGTGTGCTCATCCCCATCCGGGACGACCAGAGCCGGATCGTCGGGTTCATCGGGCGCAATGTCGGCGACCAGGGGCGCTTCGCCAAGTACAAGAACCCGCCCCGCACCCACGCCTACGACAAGTCCGTCAACCTCTACCAACCGTTGCCAGCACCGGCGGAGCACCGAGGCCAGGTTGTGGTCGTCGAGGGCACCCTCGACGCGATGGCCATCGCCGTCGCCGCGATCCGCTCCGGCCAAGCAAGCCGGTTCTGCCCGATCACCCAGTCCGGCCGGGAGCTGTCCGCCGTGCAGCTGGCCTACGTGCTGGGGCTCCATCCCGCACCGCCGGTGCTCGGCTTCGACGGAGACGCTGCGGGCCGAGACTCCGCGTATCGCCACTCGCTCGCCGCCGCGCACCAAGGTTGCATAGTCACCGTGACCATCCTGCCGGGCAACCACGACCCCGCCTCCTGGCTGGCCGAACGCGGAGACGAGGGGCTATCTGCATGGGTGCGGCGCAGAGCCCACAGAGGGGGGCACGAGACACCCATGCCAGTCGCTGCTGGAACCTTCGCCTCCCGCCACGTCGAGGAAGCGACCAGCCGGCGCGAGCGCTCCGCCGCCCCGACCGGGCCGGACCCGGTCCTAGCCACGGAGGTCATCGGTCTATGAGCCAGAACGAGCCCCCTGCGGCGGCGCTCCCCGGCACGATCACGGTCCCCGCGGCGGCCTCCTTGCTCGGTGTGTCGAAGTCCGCCGCCTATCGCGCTATCGAGGCCCGCCTGGCTGGGGACGAAAGAGCGTGGCCGACCAACGTGATCCGCGTCGGCCGGACCCTTCGCATCCCGAGCAGCGAGCTGCGGGCGCTGCTCGGCTACGACCCCGCCGCGTAGGCTTCGAAGCCGTGCCAGGTCATATCTACCAGTCGGCGAAGGGTTGGCGGGCGAAGATCGACATCGACCCCGACCCAGCCACCGGCAGGCGCAGGCAGCGACACATCGGTCCGTACCGGTCCCGGCGCGAGGCCGAGCGCGCCGCAGCCAAGACGCTGCTCGACATCCAGGCCGGGCTGGCTGTCGACCCTGGCCGGGGCGGGGTGACCCTGGCCGACTACCTGCGCGAGCAGTGGCTTCCCGCCCGAGAGCTGCGCGGGCTCAAGCCCACCACGCTGGCGAACTACCGCTGGGTCTGCGAGACCTACCTCATCCCCCGGCTCGGCAACCTCCGGCTGCGCAACCTCGGCCCACGCGAGGTCGTGGCGTTCTTCGAGGCCTTCTCCAAAGAGACCGGCAGGGCGGGCAAACCCCGCTCCACCCGTACCATCGCGCTCACCCACCGGGTGCTCTCCATGGCTCTCAGCCACGCCGTGCGCGCAGGCGCCCTCGCCCGCAACCCGGCCGAGGGCGCACGAGACGATCTTCCGCGCGCGACGCCGCCTGCGAAGAACGAGATGTGGACCCCTGAACAGCTTGGCCGCTTCCTCGAATCTACGACCGAGGATCGCCTCTATCCACTGTGGGTGCTCGCCATCACCACGGGCATGCGCCGAGGAGAGCTGTGCGGCCTGCATTGGGAGGACATCGACTTCGAGCAAGGCTTCCTGACCGTCAGACGTGCCCGGGTGATGGTGCACGGAGTCGCCACCGACGCCACCCCCAAGACCACCGCCGGGCAGCGGCGGATCAGCCTCGACGAGGGGACCCTGGCGGTCCTTCGAGAGCACGAGCGCCGCCAAGGCGCCGAACAGCTCGCGTGCGCTCCTGGGTTCTGGCAAGGAGCAGGGAACGTCTTCACCGACGAGATCGGCCGGCCGCTTATCCCCGAGTACGTCACGAAGCGCTTCAGCCGGGAGGTGCGCCAGGCCGAGCTCTCGCCTCTCCGCCTACACGACCTGCGGCACTGGCACGCGACCGCCATGCTGCGAGTCGGCGTGGACGTGAAGATCGCCTCCACGCGGCTCGGGCACTCGAGCACCGCGCTCACCCAGAACGTCTACCAGCACAGCGTCGAGCAACTCGATCGGGTTGCCGCAGAGAAGGTTGCCAAGCTCGTCTTCGACGCCGCCAAGGGTCGCCGGAGCTAGCCGCGCTGGCGGTGCAGCCCCAGGAGGCTCGCCACCAGCTCCGCCGCATGTCGATCCTCAGCCTCGCTGACCGGCAGGTCCAGCTCGACTGCCACCTCTCTGCCCCAGAGGTACGTCCTGGCCCGATGGTCCATCCGGTGCGCCGCCATCACCGCCGCCCGTCGCCAGCGGCCCAGGTCCTCGACCTCGTCGATCGCCGCCACCAGGGTCCTGACGCCGGTCAGGCGCAGCTCCCGCTCGATCTCGGACGAGAGCCGCCGAGTGCGTTCCCGCTCCAGATCCACCACTCGCGGCGCTGCGCTCACCCGACCCTCCGTTCCAAAACCGTGCCAAATCCAGGAACCCGCGATCGCCAAGGAGGCCTACCATCTCTCTGACCTGGACGTATTCAGCGCGCTCGGAGGGATTCGAACCCCCAACCTTCTGATCCGTAGTCAGATGCTCTAGTCCGTTGAGCTACGAGCGCGGGTCCACACGACGGCGTGCGACGTGCAGGGCATCCACTGTACCCGAGACGCCGAGGCCGCCTCATCGCCGGCACTGCACGTATCTGACGTTCCGTCAGATACGATGCCGGCCACAGCGCCATCGTCCGGCCGTGACCGGCAGCCACCCCGCACCCGGCGACCGGCACCCACCCGACCCGAGATCCGAAAAGAACCGAACGGAGGACCCCGATGCCCACCGCACCCCTCGCCGGCATCCGCATCCTCGAGGCGTCCGCCCTCGGACCTGCGGCCGTGACCATGCCGCTCGTCGACCTCGGTGCCGAGGTGATCAAGGTCGAACCGCCGGCCGGCGACTACATCCGCGAGATGACATGGCCCATCGTCGAGGGCGTCTCCCTCATGCACCTCCACATCAACCGGGGGAAGCGCTCGATCACCCTCGACCTCCGCAACGAGGCCGACCTCGACGTCTTCCGCCAACTGGCTGCGGCGTCGGACGTGGTCGTGGAGGCCATGCGCCCCGGCGGTCTCGCCCGGCGCGGCGTCGGCTACGAGCAGCTGCGCCAGCTCAACCCGGCGCTTGTCTTCTGCACCATCTCCGGCTACGGCATGACCGGCCCCTACCGTGACCTGCCCAGCCACGGCATCGCGTACGACGTGTGGGCCGGGATCGTCTCGCCCCAGGTGAACGAGGAGGGCTTCACCTACCTGCCGGAGCACGCCTCGATGGGCATCCACGCCGGCCCCCTCTTCGGCGCCCTCGGGATCGTGGCCGCCGTCCTCCGTGCCAAGACGACGGGCGAGGGCGGCTTCGTCGAGATCGCCCAGTCCGACGCGGCGGCCGCCATGGACTGGTACCGGAGCGAGACGTGGCGCGCCTACGAGCGCCCCGAGTCGGAGGTGACCGGCAACAAGGCCGACGGCTACGAGCGCCGGGAACCGGGAACGGCCGGCATGGTCGAGGGCGTGCGCTACCAGGTCTACGAGGCGGCCGACGGCAGGCATGTCCTGTTCATGGCGTCCGAGCAGGCCTTCTGGAAGAACTTCTGCACCGCCCTCGGACGCACCGAGCTCTTCGACCGGTGGCCCGGTTCCCGCTACGCCGACCACGCCCGGGGCAACATGGAGCTGCGCCGCGAGCTGCGTGACATCTTCGCCACCCGGACGGCAGCCGAGTGGATCGACTTCGGTGTCGAGGCGAACGTCCCCATCGGGCCGGTCAACACCCCCCAGACCATCGCCGACGACCCCCAGTTCCAGGACCGCTTCCGGTGGATCCCGAAGGAGCGGCTGGGCGCCGACGAGCTCCCCACCCCCCTCAAGTTCGTTGGCGAGGAGCTCCCGCTGCCGACCATGGCACCCACCCCGGGGCAGCACACCGACGAGGTCCTCCATGACGTACTCGGCTGGGACGACGCCCGCATCGCCGAGGTGAGGTCGGCCGGTGGGTTGGGCGCGGGCGCGGGAACCGGAGCCGGCGGCACCGGCGCCTGACCTGTACCCGGCGCCGCTCGGACCGGCTGCCGGCCGGCAGCACCCGACAACCAGCGCCGACCACCCCGCACCCGGCACCGATCACCCCGCACCGCTCACGCAGCGGGCGGCTCCACCACAGCCAGCACCTCGACGTGTTCGGTCATCGGGAACAGGTCGAAGGCTCGCAGTGACGCCAGGCGCCACCCGGCGTCGAGGAACACCCGGAGGTCACGGGCGAGCGACGCCGGGTCACAGGCCACGTAGGCGATGCGGCGGGGGGCGGGCACCAGCGCGGCGAGGGCGGCGCTCACGTCACGGCCGGCCCCCTCGCGGGCGGGATCGAGGACGACGACGTCGGGCCGGCCGATCCCGGTGGAAACCACACGCGGGGTGACCGCCTCCCGGACGACCGACACCTGGGGGAGGTCGGCGGTGTTGGCTCGGGCGTCAGCACAGGCCGCCCCGTTGCGCTCGACGGCCACCACCGACCCCGACGTCCCCACCCGCTCGGCGGCCAGGGCGGCGAACAAGCCGGCGCCGGCATAGAGATCGGCGACCGATTCGCCCGGTGTCACCTCCAGGGCGTCGAGCACCGCGCCGGCGAGGACGGCCGGAGCCGCCGGATGCACCTGCCAGAACACGCCGGCGCTGACCCGGAACTCCCGGCCCAGTACGCGGTGGTGGATCGCACCCGGCGGGCGCACCACGCGGCGGCCGTCAACCAGACCCGCCTCCACGTCGGGAAGGGCGCGGGCGCTGGTCCGGATACCGGCTCGGGGACCGCCCCGCCCGCCGGGCACCACCACCACGGCCCCGCCGCCGGTGGCCGACGCCTCCACCTCGACCCGCTCGACCCCCGGCCACGACCGCTGTTCGACCCCCACCGCCTCGACGGCCGGATGGGCGATGAGGCAACGCTTCAGCGGGTGGACGTCGTGCGACCGGTGCCGGTGCATGCCCACCCGGCCGTCACCGTCCACGGCGAACTGGACGCGGGTCCGCCAGCCGAGGCCGTCCGGCGTGCCGGGAAGCTCCTCGACGGCGACGGGTACGTCGACCCCGGCCAGGCGGCGCAACTGCTCGGAGACGAGCTCGGACTTCAGTCGGCGCTGGGCGGGGAGGGCCACGTGCTGCCAGTCGCACCCGCCGCACCCTCCGGGGCCGGCTGCCGGGCACGGGGGGTCGACCCGGTCGGGGGAGCGCTCGACCACCGCCACCGCATCGGCGCGCAGGAACCGTGCCGTCTCCGAGGTGACCCGGGCCCGCACCAGCTCGCCGGGGAGCGAGTGCCGTACGAAGACCACCCGGCCGTCCGGGGCATGGGCCACGCAGCCCCCGCCGGCGGCCATCGCCCCCACCCGGAGCTCGAGCACACCGGCTCCGGTATCCGCCCCGGCACCGGCCTGTGCGCCGACACCGGCTTCGGCGCCGACACCGAGTGTGGCGGCGGACGCCTCGCCGCCCTCGGCTCTGCGCTCGTCACCAGGCACGGCAGCGGCAATCTCCTCCATCCGGGCAGTCTGACACCACCCACAGTGGCGGCGACCACCCGACCCCTCGACATCGGAAACCCGCCGGTTTAGAGTCACTACTAGTGCCTCTATCTACCCGGAGGCACCACCTGCCAATCGCACAAGGGGGGAACCATGTATCGATTGATGCGGGCTGCTGCACTGGCGGCGGCCGTGATCACAGGAGCGGGACTGGTCGTCGCTGCGGGTGCCACGCCCGCAGGCGCGGCCACACCGACGCCGCCCGGGCAGCAGGCCACCGGCTACGGCTCCCAGGCATCCGCCGTCTCGTCGGGCTACTGGGAGGGGACAGCCGGCAACCAGTGGGCCGGCTCGGAGGTGTGGTGGTACGTGCCCACCACGCTGAAGGACGGCAGCTCGGCACCGGTGGTCGTCATGCTCCACGGGTTCGAGCTGCAGGCGCCCCAGATCTACCAGGGGCTCATCGACCACCTCACGTCCGAGGGCTACATCGTGATCTTCCCCCAGTACAACCTGGCCGGGCTGATCGGGATCCTCATGGACACGAACCAGAACACCATGGAGCAGCGGGCCATCAGCGCGGTGAACGACGCCCTCGGTCACCTCGGATCGCTGGCCGAGCGCAACCACATCGCCCTGTGGGGCCACTCGCTCGGCGGGTCGCTCGCCGCGTGCTGGACAGCCGACGGCGGGGTGCCCGTGCAGTCCATCATGTTCGCCAACCCGTCGGTGAACCCCAACGCGTCGCTGCCCAGCTTCGTGGCGTCGTTCGTCCACATCACACCGGTGCCGTGGCAGTCGTGTGCGGCCGGGATCACCGTGCCGACCATGATCCTCACCGGCGACCAGGACACCATCGCGCCCCCGTCGGTGGACCCCACCATGCTCTACGACGCCCTGACCCACGCATCGTCGAGGGTCGTCTACGAGGCCCACTCCGACACCCACGGCTCGCCGGCCCTGCTGGCCAACCACATGGCGTCGACCACCAGCACCGGCATCCTGCCGTCGTGGCTGTCCGACTTCGTCTTCGACGGGACCGGCACCCTCGACGCGCTGGACTACCGCTTCTACTGGGCCGCGCTCGACGCCCAACTGGCCGGCCAGACGGGCGTCAGCTTCGACATGGGCTCGTGGAGCGACGGCGTGCCGGTGGCACCCGTCACCCAGCTGCTGCCCTGACCCACCCCGGGCGGCACGTCACCCGCCTGCCGGTGAGCGCGAGCCCCCACGCCCGCTCCCGGCAGGCGGTGGCGCGCCGTCGGTCCGCCCTGGAGGTGAGTCCACCCCCGGGTCAGCCGGCTTCAGGGTCAATCCGCTGCCAACGCGGCCCGCAGCAACCGGGCCATGACGACCGACGCCTCGTCGAACGAGGCGCCCTGGTAGACGCGGAGGAACTCCCACGCCTCGTAGCTGGCAGCCAGGTCGGCGGCCCTGCGGGCCGCGTCGCGGTCCGCACCCCGGAGGGCGTCGATCTCGGGGGCGAACGTCGTCTCCACCTGGTCCCGCAGCATCCGCCGGCCGCCGTCGAGCACCCGGCGCAGCTCGGGGAAGAACGGCTCACGCAGGTCGGCGGCCCGGCGAACGGGGATGTTGGTCTCGAGGAGCCGGGCCCGGTGGTCGACGAACTCCTCGATCCGTGCGGCCAGCGGTCCGTCGGGAGGCACCTCGACGATGAGCGGTGCGATCCGCTCCAACTGGCGCTCGGCCGCCGCCTCGTGCAGGCCGGCCATGTCCTCGAAGTGCCGGTAGACGGACCGTAGCGAGACGCCGGCCCGCTCGGCGATCTCGGCCGCGCTCGGCCGCAGCACCCCCTCCTCGTTCAGGGTGATGATGGCCTCGACCAGTGCTTCGCGGTTGCGCAGGCCACGCAACACCCGGCCGTCATCGAGGCTCTGGGCAGGACCCGGAGTCATGGGCCCAGGTTACGGCGCCGGCAGGGGCACGACGATCCGGGCCCCGGTGGACGCTGCGAGAATGGCGGTGTGATGGGCTCGGCCTGGCAGTGGGTACTGGTTGGGGTCGGGCTGGTGGCCAGCGGTCCCTACGTGGCATACCTGGTGGCCATCCCCTCCGGGCGGATCCGCCCCCACCCGGTGTCGTGGGCCATCTGGACCTCCATCACCGCCATCGGGCTGGCGGCACAGATCGACAAGCACGCCGGCCCCGGCACGGCCATCCTGGGGATCGGCGCAGCCTTCTGCGCAGCCATCACCGTGCTGTCGCTCAAGCACGGGCGGTGGTCGATGCACCCCATCGACTGGCTCAGCCTGGCCGGCGCCCTCGGTGCGGTGGGACTGTGGGCCATCACCGGGAACCCGCTCGGGGCGGTCATCACCATCGCCGCCGTCGAGGTCATCGGCTTCGTCCCGAGCGTCCGCCTGGCCCAGGCCCACCCGGAGCACGAGTCGCCGCTCCTCTTCCTCAGCGGAGCGGTCCGGATGCTGGCCGGGATCCTCGCCCTCGACGTGTTCAGCGTGGTGACGCTCCTCTACCCGGTGACCCTCCTCACCTGTAACACCGTCTTCGCCGCGTTCATCCTCGTGCTCCGGCGGCACCGGTCCCTGCCGGCACGCACGACG
The DNA here is from genome assembly GCA_021803325.1 of Actinomycetes bacterium. Classification (GTDB taxonomy): domain Bacteria; phylum Actinomycetota; class Acidimicrobiia; order Acidimicrobiales; family UBA8190; genus JAJZYI01. The sequence goes on along the minus strand of JAJZLP010000033.1, from coordinate 21,309 downwards.
GTCGCCGAGGTCACCGGCGCGGCCCTGGGCGGGCTGGCGGCGATCCCCGACCGGCCCGCCACCTGACCGGTCGCCACCTGAGTGGTCGGCTTCGAGCTGCGCCACCGGGCCGGTGCCACCAGGCCGGCGTCGCCGGGCGCGCCATGCCCGACGCGGGGCAAGGTGGGGGCAGGCAGATGCACCGGAGGAGGTGGCCCATGCAGATCGGTGTGCCGAGAGAGGTGAAGGCGGACGAGTACCGGGTGGCCATGACGCCCGCCGGCGTCCACGAGCTCGTCCGGGCCGGCCACCGGGTGTCCGTCGAGCGGGGCGCCGGGGAGGGCTCGTCCATCGCCGACGCCGAGTACGAGGCGGCCGGCGCCCACGTCGCCGCATCGGCCGGTGACGTGTGGGCGAAGGCGGACCTGGTGGTCAAGGTCAAGGAGCCGGTGGCGTCCGAGTACGGGTTCCTCCGGCCCGGTCTCGTTGTGTTCGCCTACCTCCACCTCGCCGCGTCCCGCGCCTGCACCGACGCGCTGGTCGAGTCGGGCACCACCGCCATCGCCTTCGAGACGGTGCAACGGGCCGACGGGTCGCTCCCCCTCCTCACACCGATGTCCGAGGTGGCCGGGCGGATGGCCCCCCAGGTGGGCGCCCACTTCCTCGAACGGGAAGCCGGCGGCCGGGGCGTGCTCCTCGGCGGCGTGTCGGGGGCCCGCGATGCCCAGGTGGTGGTGCTTGGTGCCGGGACGGTGGGGACGAGCGCGGCGGCGGTGGCGGTCGGCATGGGCGCCGCCACGGTGGTCCTCGACCGCGACGTCGACAAGCTCCGCCGCCTCGACCGCATGTTCCAGGGGCGCCTGCAGACCCTGGCGTCGACGACCTACGAGGTGACCCGGGTGGTGTCCGATGCCGACCTGGTGGTCGGGGCCGTCCTCGTGACCGGGGCCCGGGCACCCGAGCTGGTCGACGACGCGCTGGTGCGGAAGATGAAGACCGGCGCCGTGCTGGTGGATGTGGCCATCGACCAGGGCGGATGCTTCGCCCACAGCAGACCGACGACGCACTCGGACCCGACCTTCGTGGTGCACGACACCATCTACTACTGCGTGGCCAACATGCCGGGCGCCGTCCCCCACACGTCGACCCACGCACTCGCCAACGTCACCCTGCCCTACGTCCTCGAGCTCGCAGGGCGGGGAACGGCCGTCGCCGTGGCGGCCGATCCGGCCCTGGCCCGCGGCGTGAACGTCGCCGGCGGGGCGGTCGTCTACCCGGCGGTCGCAGACGCCCACGGCCTGCCTGTCGCAGCACTGGAGGACGTGCTCCCCGTGGGTGGGCGACCGGACTGACGCCGACCGGGGGACCGCCGCCTTCCTGACCGTCACCCGATGCCCGGGCCGGTCCCTGCCGGGGCTGTGGGGTGCCGGTGCGGCGGTGCGGCGGTGCGGTGGCCCGATCAGGCCAGCCGATCCTGCGGGTAGTCGGCGTAGGACGCCTTGAACACCCCCGAATGGAGGAGGACGACGGCGGTGACCGTGCCCCGCTCCTCGTCGGTGACGGTGGTGCGGGTCCAGTAGGACTCGGTGCGGCGGCTCTGGCCCAGCCCGACCACCTCGTGGTCGAGGCGGTAGGGGCGGCCGACCAGGACGGGGCCGTCGAGGAGCCGGATCTCGAGGCCGAGAAAGAGCCCGAGGGCGGGACCGCGCACCGGAAGGTCGTTGCCACCCCGGTGGGCCAGCACGCTCACCATCTCCATGGGGACGGCGGCGGTGCCCCATGGGGACGCCGCCCCTCCCTCCTCCGTGTACCACGGGTGAGGTTCGGTGATCCGAGCCAGCTTGTCGTCGAGCGAGAACGGGTAGAGCGGCCCGTTGGACTCGCCCCGGACCATGGTGGCGGTGCCCCCCGACGACCGCATGCCCACCTCGAGACGGTCGACGATGAAGAGCTCGCCCGGGTCTCCCAACGCGGCCAGGCGACCGTCGAGCTCGGTCGGACCCGCCCCGGTGCCCACCGATGCCGTGCCCGTCAGGACCTGGGCGCCGTCCTCCTTGTGGGCCTCGATGGTGGCCGAGTCGGGACCGGCCGTGGTGAGGGACGCCTGGACCCGCTCCCCCTCCACCACCATGGTGCGGAAGTGGCTGGAGATGCACCCCTCCTCGAACCAGCGCCGCCCCCACACGGTGGCGGCCAGCGGATCGAACTGGCTGAAGTGGGTGGGACCCTCGATGGGTGCACCGGCCAGGCCGACCGAGGCGGCCATCCCCTCGTCGTGGACCGACGCGTGGTCGCCGATCACCTGGTCGGCGAGCATCTGCGCCGGGGACCGCCAGGGGCCGGTGACGGTGACGTCGGTGGCGAAACGCATGGCTCGCACGCTACCCGTGGCCCGGCCGGGCCACCGCTCACTTCTTCAGCCGGCGGCTTCCCCCGTGCCAGTCCTCCTCCACGCCGACCTCGCCGGGCTGCACGCCGAAGCTGGCCAGCTGGGGCTGCTCCCGCAGGCTCCGCTTGAGCTCGGCGAACCCGCCGAAGGTGGCCAGGCCGACCACGTGGTCCCACAGACGGGCCGCGTCCTCCTCGCCCGGCAGCCGGCTGATCACCGGCCCGAAGAAGGCCGTGCCATGCGGCGGCTGGAAGTGGATGATGGGCGTGCCCACGTCCCGCCCGGTCAGGGCGAGTGCCTCGTCGGTCTCGCGCTGGAGCTCGGCGTCGAGCCCGGTGTCGTCCAGCGCGTCAGCCAGCCCGGCCGGCAACCCCACCTCGGCCAGGACCTCGTCCATGAACGCCCGCGACCCCGGCGCTCCCCCCGACCGCTCGCCGGGGGCGGTGTCGAACGTCCGGGTGCCGATGGCCCGGTAGAGGGGGCCGACCGCCTCGCGCCCGTGCTCGGCCCGCACCCGGGCCGCCACCCGCAGCATCCGTAGGCCGGCGGTGTGCCCCTCCTCGTAGCCGGGTGGGAAGTGGGTGTCGTAGTCGACGGACGCGTTCACCAGGCGCAGGGAGATGAAGCGCCAGTCGACCGAGTAGTCGCGCTGGGCGGACACCATGCGCAGCCACGTGCTGGTCATCCAGGCGAACGGGCACACGGGATCGAAGTAGAAGTTGACGTCGGCGGGCTCCATGGGGCCAACGTAGCGGCGCGGGTGTGGGACAGTTCCCTCCATGGACCCTTCGCGCTACCTCGCCTCGATCGAGCAGGACACGGCCGCCGTCTGCGCCGCGCTGGCCGTGCGACCCGATGCGCCGGTGCCCGGCTGCCCCGGGTGGGACGTGGCCAAGGTCGGGCTCCACCTCGGGATGATCTACACGTGGGTGGAGGCCCAGGTGCGCCAGCGGGCCACCGAGCCGGTGGACATGCGCAGCCTGCCCCGGGGCCCCGACGGCCCGGACCGGGTGCCGTGGCTGGCGGAGCGGGCCACCGCCATGGTCGACGCCCTGGCAGCTGCGGGCGGGGACGCCCCGGCCGGCGGGTGGCGCAAGGAGCTGGTCACCGCCTCCTTCTGGAGGCGCCGGATGGCCCACGAGACCCTGGTCCACCGGGCCGACGTGGACGAGGCCCTGGGCGCGCCGGTCGCGCTCGACACCGAGGTGGACCCGATCCTGGTCGCCGACGGCATCGACGAGGTCCTCGGGATCTTCCTCCCCTACGCCAAGGACGGCGCCGAGCCTGTGGCGCCCCTGCACCTGGTGGCGTCGGGGGACGGCGCCAGGTGGACGGTCGAGACGACCGACGGCGGGCTGCGCTCGCACCGGTCGGAGGACGCCGATCCCACGGCTGGCGCGCACGACCCGACCGAGCTGGCCGGCGTCACCGTGACCGCGCCGGCTCCGTCGTTGCTGCTGCTGGCCTGGGGCCGCCGCCAGCCGGCACCCGACCAGGTGAGCGGTGACCTCGATGCCCTGCCCGCCTGGCTCGAGCGCCTGCACTGGTAGGGAGCTGGGCGGGGGCACGCACCCGGGACAGGGCGGGACCCGCCGGAGACGGGTCCGGGAACTGCCCGTGCCGGCTACCGGCGCCGGCGCCCCGGCACCCGTTTCTGACGGTGCGTTAGCATTTCGCCCATGACCACCGATACCGGGCGTGCCCGGAGGCCGGCCGTCGACGGGTGGTTCACCCTCGACGGCGAGCCAGCCCTGCTGGGCAGCCGCTGCACGGGGTGCGGCACGTACGCCTTCCCCGCCCAGGAAGGCTTCTGCCGCAATCCGGCGTGCACCAGCACCGAGCACACCCCGACCCCGCTCAGCCGGCACGGGACCATCTGGTCGTACACCGACGCCCGCTACCAACCGCCGGCGCCGTTCGTCGCCCCCGACCCCTACCCCTACGTGCCCTTCGCCATCGCCGCCGTCGAGTTGGCCGCCGAGCAGATGGTGATCCTCGGCCAGATGGTCGCCGGGGTGGGGACGGACGGGCTCCGTGTCGGCATGCCGGTCGAGCTGGTCGTCGACACCCTCTACGCCGACCCCGAGCGCGGCGAGGACGTCGTGGTGTGGAAGTGGAAGCCGGCCGGCGGCACCCCAGCCAGCACGACCGGCAGCACGACCGGCAGCACCCCGGGAGGTGGCGACCATGGCGCGTGACACCAGCCGCAGCGTGGCCGTCCTCGGTGCCGGCATGCACCCGTGGGGGAAGTGGGGCCGCAACTTCGTCGAGTACGGGGTGGCGGCCGCCACCGAGGCACTCCGTGACGCCGGCATCGAGTGGCGGGACGTCCAGTTCGTCGCCGGGGCCGACACCATCCGCAACGGCTACCCGGGGTTCGTGGCCGGCGCCACTTTCGCCCAGGCCCTCGGGTGGAACGGCGCCCGCATCTCGTCGTCCTACGCGGCCTGTGCGTCGGGCGCCCAGGCCATCAACAGCGCCCGGGCCCAGATCCTGGCCGGCTTCTGCGACGTGGCCCTCGTCGTCGGGGCCGACACCACCCCCAAGGGGTTCTTCGCCCCCGTCGGCGGCGAGCGCAAGAGCGACCCCGACTGGCTCCGCTTCCACCTGATCGGCGCCACCAACCCCACCTACTTCGGCCTGTTCGCCCGGCGACGGATGGACCTCTACGGGGCCACGCCCCAGGACTTCGCCGCCGTCAAGGTGAAGAACGCCCGCCACGGCCTGTCCAACCCCAACGCCCGCTACCGGGCCGAGGTCACCGTGGACGACATCCTGGCCTCGCCGGTGGTCGCCGATCCCCTCCACCTGCTCGAGATCTGCGCCACCTCTGACGGAGGCGCCGCGCTGGTGCTGACCAGCACCGAGTTCGCCCGCCGCCACGGAGTGACCGGGCCGATGGTGACCATCGACGCCGTCTCGACGGTGACGCCCACCTTCCCCCAGACCCGGATCGACATGCCCGACATCTCGACCGACTCGGGGGTGACCGCTCCCCCCGGCGCGTCAGGCGGGTTCAAGCCGGCGGTGATCGCCGCCGCCTACGACGAGGCGGGCATCGGGCCCGATGACCTCGGCCTGGCCGAGGTCTACGACCTGTCCACCGCCCTCGAGCTCGACTGGTACGAGGACCTCCAGCTGTGCAAGGAGGGCGAGGCCGAGCGCCTGATCCGCGACGGCGACACCACCATCGGCGGGCGCATCCCCGTCAACCCGTCGGGCGGGCTGGCCTGCTTCGGCGAGGCCATCCCCGCCCAGGCCATCGCCCAGGTGTGCGAAGTGGTCTGGCAGCTCCAGGGCCGGGCCGCGGGCCGGCAGGTCGAGGGGGCGACGGTCGGCATCACCGCCAACCAGGGCCTGTTCGGCCACGGCTCCTCGGTCATCGTCAGCCGCTGAGGGCGGCCGCCCCCACTGCCGGCCCCCACTGCCGGCCCCCACTGCCGGCCCCTACTGCCGGCCCCTACTGCCGGCCCCCACGGCCGCTGACACCGGGCCGGCGGCCGGTCAGCCGTTGGTGAGGACGATCTTCCCCACCTTGCCGCCGGCGGCGAACCGCTCGTAGGCGGCCGTCGCCTCGGCCATGGGGAACGTGGCCGCCACCGGCACCCGGATGCGGCCCTCGGCGAGCAACGGCACCACGTCCTGGACCACGGCCGCCGTGACCGCCGCCTTGTCCTCCGTCGACCGGGCCCGCAGGGTGGAGCCGCCGATGCGGGCCCGCCTGCCCATCAGGGCGAGGAGGTCCAGCTCGACGCGGGCGCCGCCGCCCACGCCGATGACCACCACCCGGGCCCCGTCGGCCAGGGCTCCGAGGGCAGCGGGCAACGACGCCGCGCCCACCAGCTCCAGGACGACGTCGTAGGGGCCGGCACCGGCCACGCCGTCCGGCTCGACCACGGTGGCCGCGCCCAGCTCGGACAGGGCGCCGTGCAGCTCGGGGCGCCGCACGGACGCCACCACCTCGGCCCCCATGGCCGCGGCCAGCTGGACCCCGGCTGTCCCCACCCCGCCGGCGGCACCCGTAACCAGCACCCGTTCGCCCGCCTGCAGCCCGGCCTGGGTGACCAGCGCGTCGTGGGCGGTGCAGAACACCTCGGAGAACCCGCCCGCCTCCGCCCAGCCCATCCCGGCGGGAACGGGCATGGCCACGGTCTCGTCCACCACGGCCAGCTCGGCCTGGCCGCCGCCGCCCACGATGGTCATGACCCGGTCGCCCGGAGCGAAGCGTTCGGCACCGGGTCCGACAGCCACGACCTCGCCGGCCAGCTCCAGGCCGGGGATGTCGGGCGGGGAGCCGGGGGGCGCCGGGTAGAAGCCGCGGCGCTGGAGGAGGTCGGCACCGTTCACGCCGGCGGCGCGCACGGCGACCAGGACCTGGCCCGGCCCCGGTCGTGGATCGGGTCGCTCAGCCCAGACGAGCGCCCCGTCGTCGATGGTCACGGCATGCACGCCCCGAGCGTAGGGGACGGCGACCGGTAGGCTCCGACCAGGAGGTCGCACCGTGGACGACGCGGGGACGCTTGGCGACGACCGGCGCACCGATGACGACGGGTCGCGCCCACCGAGCGCCGCCGCCGTCCTCCGCCGGGTGCTGGAGGACGCCGCCTCCCAGTTCCTCGACAACGACGTCCCCGAGCGGGCGGCGGACTCGGGAACGGGATGGCTCCTCCCCCCGACCGAGGGTCAGGTCCACCAGAGCCGGGTGGCCATGCGCCGCATGCGCTCGAACCTGCGCACCTTCCGGAACCTGTTCGACCCGTCGTGGAACACCGCGTTCCGGGCCGACCTGGCCTGGTGGATCGGTGTCCTCGGCGCCGAGCGGGACCTCCAGGTCCTGCGCCACGATCTGGCCACCCGTGGGCCTCTGGTGGTCGACGCCGACGCGCTCGCCCCCGTCCTCGACCGGCTGGACGCCGACGTGGCCGCCGCGGCGGCGTCGGCCGCGTCCGCCCGGGACTCCGAGCGCCACGGCCGGTTGGTGTCCGAGGTCGAGGCGGTCACCACCCACCTCCCCTTCACGCCGGCGGCCGCCGGTCCCGCAGCCGCCGTCCTCCCCCGCCTCCTCCAGCGGAGCTGGCACGACCTGCGGGGAGCCGGTCGGACGGCGAGGGCGGACCCCACCGACACGAACCTCCACAAGCTCCGCATCCGGGCCAAGGCCCTCCGCTACGGCGCCGAGACGGTTGCCCGGGTGGACGGTGCCTCGGCCCGCAAGCTGGCCCGGGCGGCAGAGGCGCTCCAGACCCGCCTGGGCGAGCACCACGACTCGGTGGTCTCGCTGGCGTGGCTGGCGTCGCTGGCCCGGACGGAGCCCGACCTCGGCGCCGTCACCATGCGCCTCTCCGTGGTGCAGCAGGCGGCGGGAGCGGTGGCGAAACGTGGGTGGCAGCGCGACCTGAAGGAGATCGAGCGTCGCTGGCGGGCGTGGTCCCGCTGACGGCCAGGCTGACGGCCCAGCAGGTCCTCCGGCCGGACCCGCTGACAGCCAGGCCGGCTCCCGGGCCGGCCCGCTGACCCCCGGACGGCCCGGACGACCGCCGCTTCAGCTCCCGGCGGCTTCCGGTTCGGTCACGCCGACGTGGGCGCCTTCCCACAGCTTGATCCCGCCGAGGATCCCCGCCGTGTTGTCGATGACCGTCACGTCTTCCGGCAGGTCGTCCCGCTTGAGGCGCCGGGCGTTGCCCCCGCCCACGTAGCAGCGGTCGAAGAAGCACAGCTCGCGCATGTTGGCCAGCGCCTTCGACACCCGCTTGGCCCACCGCTCGTCCCCCACCTCCTTGCGAGCCGCCTCGCCGACCTGGTCGTCGTAGGTCTGGCCCTTGCGGAACGGCTGGTGGGCGATCTCCAGGTGGGGCAGGAGCTGGCCCTCGTAGAAGAGGCTGGACCCGAAGCCGGTGCCGAGCGTCACCACCAGTTCGAGGCCGTGGCCGGAGACGGCGGCGGCGCCCTGGATGTCGGCGTCGTTGGCCACCCGGGTCGGGATCCCGAAGGCGTCGGTCAGCGCGGTGGCGAGGTCGAAGCGGGACCAGGCCCGCTCCAGGTCGCTGTCGACGTCCGTGCCGGGGCCGCCGACGGTGACGAAGTGGGGAGCGGACAGGACGTGGCCGGTGCGCACCATGCCGGGGAACCCCACCGACGCCCGCTCGGCGTCCGGCAGAGGCGCGACGAGCGCACACAGCTTCGACACCAGGCCGTCGGGCGGCATGGGGTAGGTGGTGGCGACCTTGACCCGGTCGGCCACCATCGAGCCGGTGGCGTCGAGCACCGACGCCTTCAGCCCGGTGCCGCCGATGTCGACGGCGAGGGTGAAGGGCCGGGGGTGCGTCTCGGCCCCGGCCGCCCCGTCGTCGCTGCCGGTGGCCTGGGTGCCGGTGGCCTGGGTGCCGGTTGGCTTGGTCATGGCGCACACGCTACGCGCCAGCTGCTCGCCAGCGGGGGCGCACCGGGTGCCGCCCTCCCCGGGCCCGTACCCCGCTGCCAGCGCCGTGACGCGGGCTCACCAGCGGTCGCGGTGGAGGACGGCCTCGAGCGGCAGGCGGCTCCGCCAGCCGGCCCGCTCCAGATCGGGGACCTCCTCGAGGTGGCTCACCGGCCCCACGCACAGCCAGGCCACGGGGAGCACGCCCTCGGGGATGCCGAGCAGCTCACGCAGGAACGGCTCCCGGTAGAAGGAGACCCACCCCATGCCCAGCCCTTCGGCCGTGCAGGCCAACCACATGTTCTCGATGGCCAGGCACGTCGAGTAGACACCCGCCTCGGCGATGGCGTGCCGGCCGAGGACGGCGGGCGCACCCCGGGCCGAGTCGTAGGTGACGACGACGGACAGCGTCGCCTCGAGGATCCCGTCGATCTTGATCCCGGCGAACCGCTCGGCCTGCTCGCCCTCCAGCCGGTCGGCGAAGACGGTCCGCTCGTGCTGGACGTGCTCCCAGAACCGGCGGCGGACGGCCCCGTCCTCCACCAGGATGAAGTCCCAGGGCTGGGTGAGTCCCACGCTGGGTGCGGCATGGGCGGCACCGAGCACCCGGTCGAGCACGTCGGGGTCGATGGGCTCGCCCGTGAACTGGGCCCGGACGTCACGCCGTCGGTGGATGACGTCGTAGAGGCCGGCGCGCTCGGGGGGATCCGACGCTCCGGGCACGGGCTCGGGTCGACCGGTCACCGGGGATGGGGCCACAGCCGACGACACTACCGAAGGCCGGGCTAGCGTTTCGCCGGTACGCCCGGCGGTGCTCACCATCCGGGACGGGAAGGGGAGGACGATGACCACCGATCCCTGGCAGGGGGACGCCTGTTCGCTCGTCGACGCCATGCGCGCCGGCACCATCACGCCCACCGAGGCGGTGGACCAGTCCCTGGCGGCCATCGCCGCGTCCGGGCTCAACGCCTTCTCGCACGTCGATGCCGACGCGGCCAGGGCCACGGCGGCGGCGGCGGACACGTCGCTGCCCTTCGGCGGCCTCCCGCTCGCGGTGAAGGAGCTCGACCCGGTGGAGGGCTGGCCGTACACCGAGGCGTCCCTCGTCTTCGCGGAGCGGGTGTCCGACCACGACTCGACCATGGTCAGCCGCCTCCGGGGAGCGGGCGCCGTCCTGGTGGGCCAGACCACCGCGTCGGAGTTCGGCGGGGTCAACTGCACCAACTCGAAGATCCACGGCACCACCCGCAACCCGTGGAACCCGGAGCGCACCCCGGGCGGCTCGTCCGGCGGCTCGGCCGCCGCGGTGGCCGGCGGCCTGGTTCCCATCGCCACCGGTGGCGACGGGGGCGGCTCCATCCGGATCCCGGCCGGCTTCACCGGGATGTTCGGCCTGAAGTCCACCTTCGGCCGGATCCCGAAGGGACCCGGGGCACTCCAGCCGCCCCTCACCGTGGTGCTCGGCTGCGTGGCCCGGTCGGTGCGCGACACGGCCCGGTGGTTCGACGTGTGCAACGGCTTCGACCCCCGGGACACCCTCAGCCTGCCCCGCGTCGAGGGGTGGGAGGCGGGTCTCGACTCGTTCGACCTGGCCGGCAGGCGGGCGGTCATCTCCGTCGACCTCGGCGCGGCCATCGTCCGCGATGAGGTGGCCACCCTCGTCACCCAGGCGGCCGAGGCCCTCATCGCCGACGCCGGCCTGAAGCGGGTCGACGTGGTGGTCAACCTGCCCCAGGGCGGGATCGTCTGGGCCATGTCGAACCTGGTCGGCCTGGCCGGCGAGCTGGGCGACCGCTATCCGGAGTGCACCGACGACCTCACCCCGGAGATCCAGCTGGGGATGAACATCGCCACCCACAACTACAACGTGCGCTCGGCGGGCGACAACGAGATGTTCCGCATCGAGGTGAACGAGGCGATGGCCGACATCTTCGACCAGGCCGACTTCGTCTTCGCCGCCACCAACCCCGACGTCGCCTTCGACGCCGCCGGACCGCTCCCCACCACGGTGGGGGACGTCGACCTGATCGCCACCTACGGGTTCGAGCGTGCCGTCGGCAACAACGGGGCCCTCACCATCCCGGCCAACCTGACCGGCAACCCGGCAGTGTCGATCCCGGTCGGCACGGTCGACGGGCTGCCGGTGGGGATGCAGGTCATCGGTCGCCACCACGAGGAGCAGCTCCTGCTCGACCTGGCCCGGATCGCCGAGCGCGAGCGCCCGTGGCCGCTGGTGGCCCCGGGGGCGCCGGCCTGAGGGGCTCGACCCCGACGCCGGAGTCAGCGGGTACAGGGAGAGCGGGCCGATGCGCCTGGACGTGTGGATGCCGACCGCCAACCCGTTCGCCACGCCCGAGGTGCTGGCGGCGGTGGCGCCCGAGGACCGGGGCATCGGGGGGATCTGGATCGGCGAGCACGTGGTGCTCTTCGACAGTTGCGACTCGCCCTACCCGTACTCGCCCGACGGGAAGATCCCCGTCCCGCCGGAGACAGGACTGCTGGACCCGCTCCCCACCCTGTCGTTCCTGGCCGGGATGACCGACCGGGTGCGCCTGGGCACGGCCATGCTCCTCCTGCCCCAGCGGAACCCGGTCTACGTGGCTAAGGAGCTCGCCACCCTCGACTGGCTGTCGGGCGGCCGGGTGGACGCCGGCATCGGGGTGGGCTGACTGCGCGAGGAGTTCGGCGCCCTGGGCGTCCCCTGGGAGCGCCCGGGGGGGCCGCACCGACGAGTACCTTGAGGTGCTCCGCACCCTGTGGTGCGACTCGACGTCGGCGTTCGAGGGCGAGTTCTACCGCCTGCCGCCGTGCTCGATGTTCCCGAAGCCGATCCAGCAGCCGGCGCCGCCCATCCACATCGGCGGTGAGGGTGAGGCCGCCCTGGCGCGGGTGGCCCGGGCCGGCCAGGGCTGGCACACCTTCAACCGCACGCCCGACGCGCTGTCCGCCGCCCTCGTCCGGCTCGACGAGCTGCTGGCCGAGCGGGGCCGGGCACGCTCGGAGATCACCGTGACGGTGTGCCCGTACTTCGAGCCCCTCGACGAGGGGATCGTGGAGCGCTATGCGGCCGCCGGTGCCGACGCCGTGGCCGCGCTCCTCCTCCCCCTCGGGGTGGACGAGGTGCGGGCCGGCTTCGACGCCCTCCAACCGGTCATCGACCGGGCCGCCACCCTGGGCTGAGGTCCGCCCGGCGGCCAGGGGAGCGCCCTGCGGGCGGCCGCCGTCAGCGGCCGGGACATGCGGCGCGGCCGGGTCGGCACCGGGCGCCCCGTCTCAGCCGCCGGCCAGTTCGGCGAGGGCGGCGACGGTCCGCCAGTTGCGGGTGGTCACCGGCACGCCCAGCCTGCGCTCCCAGTAGCTGTTGGTGAGTGGGCTCCGCCCGTAGCCGGTCGGGCAGTGGAGGTACACGTGGGGCCCGACGACCGTGCCTCGGTCACCCTTCGCCTCGACGTCGACCGGGCCACCGGCCTCGCCGCCGCCCGCCCCGACTCCGGCGGCCAGGAAGGTCACGTGCAGGGTGGCCGGGTCGGCACCGGCGAACGGGTTGGCGGCGAGGACGGACGCCAGCTCGGAGGCCGAGCGCACCACCACCGTCGACTCGAGGTCCAGCTCGACGGCCAGCGCCTGCTCGATCCGGGCGGCCACGGAACCCGGGGCGGCACGGGAGCCGGGCGTGAAGACCACGTTCCCGCTCTGGAGGTAGGTGGCCACGTCGCGGTGACCCAGGCCCTCGACCACGGCCACCAGGTCCGCCATGGCCAGGCGCCGGCGGCCGCCGACGTTCACCCCCCGCAGCAGAGCAGCCAAGCGTTCCATCGTGCGCCTCCCCATCGGCTCGATCGGTCCCCCGCGCCGGCCGCGCCTGCGACCGGGCCGGGAGGAGCCACCGTTAGCATGCCGCCATGACGACCGACGAGCTCATCGCCAACGCCTGCCCCCGGATCCGGGACCTCGGTTGGGCCTTCTACTTCGACGCCGCCACCCTGGCACGGGGCGAGGAGCTGGGGCTCGACGCCGTAACCTTCTACATGCTGGGGCGGGGAGGGGTGCTGGGCGACTGCGAGGGCGCCGTGGTGGCCAGCGCCTTCGGCTACTTCAACCCCGAGCTGGTGACGGCCCTGTGGGACGCGGGCCGGGCCAAGCTGGCTCCCCGACAGGCGGGCCGTGAGTACATGGCCTGCTGCCAGGAGTTCGGCCGGACGAAGCTGACCGGGCTGGAAGGCCTCGGCCCCTACTGCGACGCGGCGGCAGCGGTGGTGGCCGCCGCTGAGGTCCCCGCCCTCTCGCTGTTCGCGGCCATCGCCGCCGAGCCGCTGGCCGACGACCTGCCGGCACGGGCCATGCAGCTGACCACGGTGCTCCGTGAGCTGCGGGGCAGTGCCCACCTGGTGGCCGTGGTGGCGTCCGGGCTGCCGGCATCCATGGCCCACGCCATCCAGCGCCCGAACGACTGGGGCATGTTCGGGTGGCCCGGCGAGGCCCCCACGCCGTCCGATGACCAGCGCGCCGCCCTGGCGGCCGCCGAGGCCCTCACCGACACGCTCGTCCGCCCCGCCTACGGCGTGCTCGACGGTGCCGGAGCCGATGCCCTCGTCGCCGGCCTCGACGCGATCGAGCCGGCGATCACCGGCTGACCCGGCGCCGCCCTCAGGGCACCAGGCGAACCGGCAGGGTGCTCGGTCCCCGCAGCACCACGGTGCCGTGGTAGGCGACGTCGCCCGCCAGCGACAGGTCCGGGCACCGGCGCACGAGGGTGCCGATGGCCAGCTGGGCCTCCATGCGGGCGAGCGGAGCCCCCAGGCAGTGGTGGAGGCCGAAACCGAACCCCAGGTGGTTGTTGGGGGTGCGGTCCAGGTGCAGCCGGTCGGGGTCGTCGAACACGTCGGGGTCGCGGTTGGCCGACGCCAGCAGCAGCATGGCGAAGTCACCGGCTCGCAGGTCGATGCCCCCGACGGTGATGTCCTCCAGGAACGACCGGGCCGTGAGCTGGACGGGCGAGACGAAGCGCAGGAGCTCGTCGACCCCCGTCCGCACCAGCTCGGGGTGAGCCCGGAGCTGGGCGAGTGCGGCGGGCTGGTCGAGGAGGGCGTGGACGCCGCCGCCGATCAGGTTGACGGTCGTCTCGTGGCCGGCCACCAGCAGCAGGATGCACGTGGAGAGCAGCTCGCCCTCGGTCAGCACGGCACCGTGCTCCTCGGCCAGGGCCAGCGCGCTCAGGAGGTCGTCACCCGGGTCGGCACGGCGGGCCGCGATCAGGTGGGCGAAGTACTCAGCGAACTGGAGGATGGCCTCCAGCCGGTCGTTGACCGCCTCGGGGCCGAGGAGGAAGTCGGGGTCCAGGCCGCGGGCGAGGGCCGCCGACCAGCCGGTGAAGCGCCCCCGATCGGACTCGGGGATCCCGAGCAGGTCGCAGATGACCGTCACCGGGAGGGGATACGCGAACGCCTCGACCAGATCGACCTCGCCGTGCCGCAGTGCCCGGTCGAGGAGCTGGTCGACGAGGCGCTGGGTGGGTGCCCGCAGCGCCTCCACCACCTTCGGGGTGAAGGCCTTCGCCACCAGCCCCCGCAAGCGGGTGTGGTCGGGGGGATCCCGGAACAGGAAGGGGCGCGCCTCGGCCAGGGCCTCGGCGAGCTCGTCACCAGTCCGGTCGGGCCGGCGGAACTGCTCGGACAGCCGGGAGGGGTCGGCCGTCTCCTCCTCGACGCTGGCGGCACGGTCCCGAAGGACGGCCTGGCAGTCGCCGTGACGGGTGAAGACCCAGAACCCGGCCGGGGACCGGTGGGCGGGGGCGTGCGCCCGCAGCTCGGCGTAGAGGGGGAAGGGGTCCTCCGACCAGCGGGGGTCGAACGGATCGAAGACCGGGCCGGACGTGGCCGTGCCCGATGGAGTCTCGGCGCCCATGGCGAGACGGTACTCGCCGGCACGGGCAGCGGCACGGGTAGCCACCTGGCCATCGACCTGCCAGCCACCTGGGCACCGGCCTGCCATCCACCTGGGCACCGGCCTGCCATCCACCTGGGCGTTAGCCTGCGCTCGTGTGCGACACGCTGGTGGCCATCACCGGGGCCGGCATCCTCTTCGGCAAGAACAGTGACCGCGAACCGAACGAGTCGCAGCTGGTGGAGTGGCACCCGGCCGCCTCGCACCAGCCAGAGGCACGGCTCCGGTGCACATGGATCGAGATCCCCCAGGTCGCCCACACCAATGCCGTGGTCGTGTCGCGTCCGTGGTGGATGTGGGGCGCGGAGATCGGGGCCAACGAGCACGGCGTCGTGATCGGCAACGAAGCCGTCTTCACCGACCAGCCCTACGGCGAACCCGCACTGCTCGGCATGGACCTGCTCCGCCTCGCCCTCGAACGGGCGGCCACCGCGGCCGATGCCGTGTCGGTGATGGTGGACCTCCTCGAGGCCCACGGTCAGGGCGGCGCCTGCAGCCACGACCGGCCCCGCTTCACCTACCACAACAGCTTCCTCGTGGCCGACCCCGACGGCGCCGTCGTGCTCGAGACGGCCGGCCGGCACTGGGCGACCGAGGACGTCGCCGGCCCGGGGCGCAGCATCTCCAACGGGCTGACCATCCCCGCCTTCGCCGCCGCGCACGCCCGGAACCTGCGCTCCCGGGTGGCATCGGCGCCGGCCCGCCGGGCCAGGACCACGGCGGCGGCGTGCGCGGCGCAGGAGCCGGCCGACGTGATGGCGGCCCTGCGCGATCACGGCGGCGGCACGGCACCCCGCTACTCCCGGTGGAACGGGGCGCTGGCCGGTCCGTGCGCCCATGCCGGAGGGCTCCTCGTCTCCACCCAGACCACCGCCTCGTGGGTGGCCGACCTCCGCGGCGTGCCCCTCCACTGGGCGACAGGCACCTCGGCCCCGTGCACCTCGCTCTTCAAGCCCGTCCGGGTGGACGAACCGGTCCCCGACGGGCCATCACCTTCCGATCGCTTCGACCCGTCGTCGCGCTGGTGGCGCCACGAGCGGCTCCACCGCGCCGTCCTCGCCGACCACGACGCCCTGATGGCCCGCTTCGCACCGGAACGGGATCGGTGCGAGGCGGCCTGGCTGGCCGACCCCCCGCCGAGCGCGACCGCCTTCGCCGAGGGCGACCGTCTGGAGGCGGCGTGGCTGGCCGAGGTGACCGGCGCCGCCACGGGCACGGCTGACCGTCGTCCGGCATGGCTGCGTCGCCACTGGCGGCGTCTCGACGCGGCTGCCGGGCTCGGGCCTCAGCGCGCCTGACCGCAGGGAGGGCCAGCCGACGGATCCCAGCTGTCAGTCGTGGCGCCGTCCCCGGGCGGCCAGCACCGGGTCCTCGAACCACGACTGGAGGGTGAGGTGGGCCGGCGGCAACCCCCCGTAGATGAGGAGCCCCTCCCCGGGGGCGATCCGCCGCAACCCGTCAGGGGTGACGAGCGGGCGCCGGGCCAGGGCGTCGGTACGGGTGGAGCCCCCGGGGCCGCCCGAGGTGGTGGACGACTCCGTCGTCCACGCCTCGCCGGCCAGGGTGGATGCGTGCTCCAGCGTCGACGGGTCGGAGATGCCGGCCAGGTAGACCTTGGCGCGGTGGTTGTTCACCACCGTGGGCGCCCGGGGACCGTAGCGGGCGGTGAGCTGGGCCAGGTCGTGCCAGACGGTGACGAGCTGGATCCCGTGCCCGGCCGCGGTCGAGGCCAGCCCGTCGAGGTCGTCGAGCGGCGCGATGTTGGCCGCCTCGTCCAGCACGACGAGGAGGGGCGGATCGAGGGGCCGTCCGGTGGCGGCCACCGTGTCGTAGACGTGCTCGACCACCTGCCGGACGGCCGCCACGAACAGGGGTGCCAGGCGCCGCTGGTCGTGAGCCGGCGCGCACAGGTAGGCGGTGTTGGCTCCCGAGACGAGCAGCGCGGGGTCGAACGGCGCCCCGGCGTCCCCGGCCGGCCCCGGGGGTGGCGGCCCGGGGGAGAGCGCGTCCCCGAAGGGCTCCATGACCGTTTCGGCCGTCGTGTAGATCGAACTGCGCTGGCGCTCGTCGCGTGCGAACGACGCGATGGCCGCCCGCACCGCGGCGTCCACCCCGGTCGCCTCGAGGAGGTCGAGCACCTCGCCCTCCTCGTGGGTGTCGAGCCATCGCAGCACGTCATCGAGCGGGCGGGCGCCGGTCGCCGCCGCGAACAGGAGGGGGGCCAGCAGCTTGGCCGCTGCCGCGTACCAGAAGGCAGCGTCCTCCATCGTTCCCGCCCGCTGACGGCCACCTTCGGCGAGGGCCGCCGCCATCCGCCGGGCCCCGGGCCAGGTGGCGGACGCCGGCAGCGGCGACCACGACGTGGCGGCCAGTCCTGTCGTCCCCGTGGGGTCGATGCACCACACGTTCCCCTGGCGACGCCGCCAGTCGACCGTGTCACGGACGAGGTCCGTCTTCACGCTGGCCGCCACGACGGGGCCCTGCCACCGGAGGATGGCGGGTACGGCGAACCCGCTCGTCTTACGGGACTGGGTCGGGCCGAAGACGATCACCGACTGGCGGGGCTCGGCCACCACCAGGCGCCGGCCGGCCCGCCCGAGGACGAGGCGGCCCGGTGGACCGCCGGCCCGCACCGGTCCACCGTCGAGCAGGGCCAGGTCGCCGCGGCCGCTCCAGCGGGAACCGTCGCCCAGGTGGTCGCGGCGGGAACGTGCCGGTCCCGTGCGGAACGCCGCCATCGGCCACCGACGCGGCCGGCCCGACCCACCGGTACGCCCTGACCAGCCCGGCCGGCCGGGCCGGCGGTGGGGCCGGACCCGACCGCGCCGAGCGGGGGGCGGCATCCGGCGCCCGGGAGGGGGCAGGGACGGGCGCCGGATGCCAGAACGGGGGTGGTCGCCGTTGCCGAGCCACGCGGTCGCCGCCAGCGCCCCCAATCCCACGATGGTCGCCACCACGCTCATGGGCCCACCACGTGCGGGTCGGGCAGGGGACCGCCCGCCGGCCCGGGAGCCAGCGGAGCCGCCACCGGCGCCATGGCCCCGTCGGTGTCGACCATGGCCCGCTCGGCCGGGCCCAGCTGGTGCTCGACCAGGAACGACCGGGGGCCCACCTTCCACAGGGCGACGCCGCGCCGGAGGCCGGTCACCAACTCGGCCTCGGTGGAGGTGAGGGCGAGAAGGTCGGCGGCCCGCTCCACCTCACCGGGGGCCTGGCCGTAGATGACACGCGTCTCGGAGTCGGCGAGGAGGCCGGCAGCCAGCCCGACCTGCTCGGAGCCGGCCGCTCCCACAGCGGCGAGGTCGGAGAGGCGGTGGAGCACGGCGACGTTGGCCACGCCCGAGGCACGGGCGAGCTTCCACGAGGCCTGGAGCCAGCGGGCCACCCCCAGGTTGGCCAGGATGGCCCACGCCTCGTCCACCACCAGGATGACCCGGTTGCCCCCGGCAGCCCGCACCGCCCCCTGCAGCCAGGCCGCCGCGCAGGCCATCAGGACACCGAGTGCCGGGGAGTCGTAGACGGCGGAGAGGTCGAGGACGACCAGGGGGCCGTCGAGGGCGATCCCCGGTGACGTCGGCCCGTCGAACATCCCCCGCAGGTCGCCGGTGACCAGCCGCCGCAGCTCGAGGGCGACGTCGCGGCCGTCCTCGAGCAGGCGCTCGACCCCGGTCCGCAGCTCGGCAGCCGCGGCGACGCCCGGTGCGAGGAGGGCGTCCACCACGTCGGGGAGGGTCGGAGGGCGGGAGCGGGGGGCGGCCGCCGCGGTGGCGGCATGGAGGGCGGCGTCGATGGCGGCCCGCTCTCGGGGGAGGAGGTCGCGGCCGAGGCAGGCGACGGCGAGCGAGGCGATCAGGCGGGCCCGCCGTCGCCACACCTCCCCGGCCGAGTCCTCCCCGGCCGGGTCCTCCCCCGCGTCCGCACACGACCCGGCTGCGCGAGCCGGCCTGACGCCCGGGTCCGACCCGGCCACATCGAGGGGGTTGAGACGGACGGGTCCGCCGGGACGCAGGACCAGTGGGGTCACCCCCCACGCATCGGCCAGGGGCCCGTACTCGCCCTTGGGATCGACGACCCACGCCCGCCGGCCGAAGACGGCCTGGCGCCACAGGTACGACTTCACGAAGGCGCTCTTGCCCCGGCCGATCTGACCGAAGACGACCATGTTCGGGTTGGTGATCACCCCCGCCCGGTAGAGGACGAAGGGGTCGTAGACGAACGAGCCACCGAGCAGGTCCCGGCCGATGACCACCCCCTCGGCACCGAGCCCGGCCTCACTGGCCATCGGGTAGGCGGCGCCGAGATGGCGGGTCGTCGCCACATGGGCCGGCACCCGGGGAGCGAGATGCCGTGCACCTGCACGCTGCGGTCGGAGCAGCGTCACGACAGGCCCCTGCCGAGCGGCAGCACGCAGGCCAGGGCACGGTCCTGGTCGCCGTAGAGGCGGCGGAGCTCCAACCGGGCCTGGGCCGCTGCCTGCTCGGCCGCCATGCAGGCGTCGGCCAGCGCCTCACGATCGGGAGCCGCCACCGACAGGTAGCCGGTGAAGCGGAACTGGGCGTGCCCGTCGGCCAGCTCGGCGTCACGCCGCTCGGCGCCCTCACGCTCGCGCTGCTGGCGGGCGGTGACGAGGAACCCGCCCCGGCGGCGGAGCTCGCCGTCGGCCAGGTCGGCGGTGCGGTCGCGGGCCACCTGGCGGGCCGCCTCGACCGGTGGGACCGGCTCCATGGTCACCGCCAGCGTGCGGCGGGCCGGCAGGAACAGGAGCGGGCCGAGGAAGTCGGGGGTGACGTCGATCCGGGGCCACTCGGCGATCCAGTAGACGGCGTGCCACAGGGCATCGGCCCGGACCGCGTCCCACGCCGTGTCCACACCCATCGGCCAGGGCCACGTGACGCCGGGCGGCGCACCGGGGGACCCGGCCGGACCGGCCCCGACGGCGGCAGCGGAACCGGCACCGGCAGCGGTGCCGTCAGCCGCCCCGTCTGGCCGGACAGGGCCGGGCATGTCGGCCTCGAAGGACTCGCGGATGACGGCTGCCAGTGCGCTCGGCCCGAGGACGCCGTCCACCACCACGTCGGCGGCGCGCAGCGCCCGGCACAGGTCGGCCGCCTCCCGGCCGAGGGAACCGGGAACTTCGGGCAGCCCCGGTCCGATCGCACCGTCCCCCGGGCCCGGAGGCCGGCCTTTCCGGCCCGTGCGGGCACGGGTCCGCACCGTCAGGCTCACCAGCACACGGTGGCGCCTGGTGCCGGCCGCCACCGAGTCGAGGAGGGTCTGGTAGGAGCGGCGCGCCGGGTTCCCCTCCTCCAGCGCGGCGTGGGCGGTCGCGTAGGCACGGACGGCGTCGCCGGCGTCGGGCAGGCACGATTCCAGCCACTGGACCCGGTGGACCTCACCGCCCTGGCGGGCCAGGCCGGCCAGCACCCGGGACCACGCGACCACCCGCCGGTCCTGGTCGGCCGCGCCCAGCAGGGCGAAGTTGTGCCCCCGCACGACCAGCGCGGCGGTGGCCGTGCCCGCACGCTCGTCGATCACGACCCCGCACCCGGGCAGGGCGGAGGTCGGTCCGTCGGCCACGATCCGCACGCCGGCGAAGGGTCCGGCGCCTTCCCCCCGTCCGGTGGCCCGCCACCAGCCGGCTACGGACGGACGGGCCGGCCGGGCCCGATGGGCCGGATCCGCGCACGCCAGGCCGTCCCCGGTCGCCACCAGGATGCCGCCGCCAGCCGGTGCGGGCGAGGCCACGTAGGTGGTCCCCCGCGCCAGGTCCGCGGCGCGACGGGCGACGAGGGGCAGCCACTGCTCGGCGGTGCGCCCGGCGATCGGCCACGATGCCGTGGCCCCCGCCCCCGCCACCGCCACGACGGCCACGGCGGCACCGGCGATGCCCGGGTCGGCCCGCAGGGCGCCCACCGCCACCACCAGGCCGGCGGCCACGGCTGCGATCTGGCCGCCCCGCCACCCGGCCAGCACGCCCCGCCGCTCCAATGGCCCGAAGTGGGACCGGACCCGGTCCCGTGCCTCGCTCGCCTCAGCCACGACCCGCTCCTGGCGTGTGGCCACCCGCCGGTCCGGGAAGGACCTCGAGCCGGGGGCCGAGGCGGTCGGCGCCCATCACGTGCACCTGGTGCGAGCCGGAGCTGCGGGGCAGGACCACCGGCGGCCGGACCACCGGCGAGGGGGCCGTGGCGGCACCGGCAACCCCCCCACCGGATGGCGTCGGACCGCCGGCGCCCGGAACCGGTTCCGGGGATGCCGGCCCCGGCCCGGCCATGGCCGCGTCGAACTCGGCGGCGGCCGCGGGGACGGCGCCGAACCGGCCGATGGCCCCGCCCGAGCCCGGGGAGCCGGCCGGCGGACCGCCCGGTGAGGGCGACCCGCCACCGCCGGCACCGGCAGCACCGCCCGCACCGGCGGCCATCCCGCCCGCGCCCGCGGCACCGCCAGCACCGGCAGCACCGGCGGCCATCCCGCCCGCGCCCGCGGCACCGCCCGGGCCCAGCCCGGCCACCTGTGCCGCGCCCAGGGCGGCGTGTGCCAGGGAGCGGGCCGGCCCCGTCGCGTTCCGGGCCACCTGGCG
>JAJZLP010000343.1 GCA_021803325.1 Actinomycetes bacterium | reverse complement strand
CATGGCACCGGACGTTGCGACGATCCCATCGCCCCCTGGCGTTCCCACCGCCGAGGACCTCGGCATCCTGGTGGAGCTGGCCGACGACGAGCAGCTCGGGCAGCTGTTCCGAGGGATGGGCCCGGACAAGGTCCTCGCACGGGTGTTCGAGGATCTGCCGGATCGCTTCGACCCCACGCGTGCCGCCGGAGTCACCGCGGCCACCGTGCAGTGGATCGCGTCCCTCGACGGGCAGCGCTATCCGTGGATTGTGGAGGTCGCCGGCACCGAGTGCCGGGTGCGGCCGGGCATGGCCGAGCAGCCGATCGTCACCATGGATGCCAGCCTCCCCGACGTCATCCGTGTGATGACGGGCCGCATGCTGACCACCCGAGGTTTCCTGGGCGGCGAGCTGGCCATCACCGGGGATGTCGTGTGCGCCATGCAGCTCCAGGGCTGGTTCGGCCTGTCCTGAGCGGCCGCCGCTCGACCTGCCAGCGGTTGGTGCCATGGTCTGACTGCGGGCGCGTTCGCTTCACCACGTGGGTCGGTCCGGCTGCGCGCGACAGTCCTCGTCCCGGCTGCCGCTGTCGTCCTCCATCCCTGCCGTGCACGCACTCGGAACCGCCCATGAAGGCGGCGGATCGAGGCGCCGCCGGTGCCTCAGACGATCGATGCCGGTCCCTGCAGGAAGATCCCGTTGTGGATGAGAAATCCCCGGATCCGGTTGCCGGCGACGACGGCGTCGTGACCGGTGAGACCTTCGGCTGCGACAAAGGCGGTGACCGCCCGGTCGACCGAGCGCCGCCCGGGGGCGCTGATCGCGGTGCTCCCCGCAGCTGTCGACCGCAGGCACCGGGCGATGAGCTCGTCGGGGTCGGTCTCCTCCGAGGCGCAGAAGCGGGCCAGAAGACGCAGCGGCTCGCTGGCCTCGTCCGGCCCGGCTCCGATGGCCTCCAGCCAGCGCCGGACCGCCGGCGAACTGGCCAGCAGGCTCGAATCCGGCGCGGGCAGGTCGCCTGGGAGAGCGGCCCCGGCGCTCGATGGCCCCGTGGGCTCGACCGTGGCGCCGCTGGGCCCGGTGCCCGTCACCGGGCTGCCGGCAGCGTCGCCGCCAGCCGAGCTGCCGTTGTGGGCGCCGGGCCGGGCGCTCATTCTGGAAGCCCGTACATGCGCGACAGCATGCGCACCTCCTGGGCCCGGTAGGGGAAGGGCCCAGGTGTCTGGATCATCCCCTCGCGGCGCAGGCGCTCGGTGACCTCGGCGTCCTCTTCCCATGGGTGGCTGCAGTCGCCCTCAAAGAAGATCTTCGACAGGGGACGCCGCGGCCGCTGACCGCCGGCCTCGGGCTCTTCGGCCGGGTAGCCGACCAGCTGCAGCCAGACCGGGAGCCAGGTGTCGGGCACGCCGAGGATTGGCTTCACCGTCGCGTTGGCGGTGAAGGCGTGCATGCAGGTGCCCAGTCCCTGGTCCACTGCGGCGTTGATGGCGTTGCAGATGGCGATGCCGGTCTCGACCGCACCCATGAAGATGACGGCGTTCATGTCCTTGGAGATCGGCTCCAGGACCTGGGGCCACAGGAAGTCGTCGACATAGGCTTTCGACCAGCCATGGGCGGCGGGCAGCGCGTGCTGCTCGACCAGCTCCTTCAGCCGGTCCTGGGCCCCGGCGACGTACTCGAGGTCGAGGTACCAGAAGATGTAGGTCGGCGCCAGGTCCAAGTCGGCGGTCGTGGTCGGGTTGCGCAGGGCGTCGCGGGTCTCGGCACTGAGGTCGTCGCGGTTGACCACCACGGCTCGGAAGTAGTCGGCGTTCATCGAGCGTGACGCCCGGTTGGCCGCCTCGAACATCACCTGGAGCTTCTCGCGCTCGACGGGGCGCCACGACTTGAAGAAGCGGATGCTCCGCCTCGTACCGACGACTCTGTTGAACTCCATCGCTGTCTGCTCCTCTGCTGGATGACGGGCTGTTCCGGCACGCGGGACGGTCCCGCCTGCCGGGGTCTCAGCTCCCCAGGATCGTGATGACGGTGGCGGCTGCGTCCGCACCGATGAAACCGCCGCCGTTCTCTGCCAGTGCGAACCGCGCTCCCTCGACCTGTCGCGCCCCGCAGCGCCCTCGGAGCTGATCGGCGAGCTCCACGAGCTGGCCGCAGCCCGTCGCGCCGATCGGGTGGCCTCGTGACAGCAGTCCGCCGCTCGGGTTGACGGGGACCCGTCCCCCGATGGTGGTGGCGCCCGACGCCAGGAGCTTGGGGCCTTCGCCGGCAGGGCAGAGACCGAGCTCCTCGTAGAGCTGCAGCTCGGCGGTCGCCGCGGCGTCGTGCACCTCCAGGACGTTCAGGTCCTCGGGCCCGATACCGGCTTGTTCGTAGGCCCGCAGCGACGCCCGCTCCGCCACGCTCGGCTCGTCCAGGCTGCGGTCTCGACCCGACGCCAGGACCGATGCCAGGACCTTGACAGCGGGCACCCCCAGCCGGGCGGCTGCCTCGGGCGTCGCCAGCACCAAGGCGGCAGCCCCATCGGCGATGGGTGAGCACATGAGCACCGTCAGCGGGTCCGCCACGATCCGGCTGGTCAGCACCTCGTCGATCGTGACGAGGTCCCGGTACTGG
>JAJZLP010000086.1 GCA_021803325.1 Actinomycetes bacterium | reverse complement strand
CCATGCGGATCGTCGACCGAGGCGCCTTTGGCGAAGGTCACCTTGACGTGGTCCTTGTAGACCTCACCGGTGCAGACCATGCCGTCATCCGACCACACCGGCACGCCCGCCGGGTTACCGGGCCGCTTCCACTTCAGCTCCTCGACCATGTCAGGATCGGCCTGCTTGACCAGCGCCCGAAGCTTCGACAGGGTTGCGCCACGCCAGTCGGCAAGGTCGGCGAACATCGCGTCGATCACCTGCGAAGCGGATTCTTCACTCATCGAACGGCTCTTCCCATCTCGTCACGACAAGGTGGTCGGCACAGGCCTCGAGAATCTGTCGCTCGGCCGCTGCGGACGCTCGACTTTACTCATCTACGCCGCGACGTTCTCCCTCCCGACGGGTCGAGCCGACGGGTACGCTGCTGGCTTGTCAGTCCAGCTCCGCCCGGTCAACAGCCAGAGCCCAAGTTATCCCAGCCGTCTTCGGCTCGTCGGAGCGTGTCGGATGGCAGACAACCACGGCATCATCCAAACAGCAGCAGGAGCGACCGGAGGTTCCGGAGCGCTCGGTTCACAGCGTGGCACATGCCGGCATCGAACCCACGGCGTAGCCGGCACCCGTCGGCGACCGGATCTGTCGACCGTTGGACGGCGGGGGACGCACCCCAGGTGCGAGCGGAGGTGACGCAGTGAACCCGACGAACGACCCGGCACGCACCGGCAGGCGAGCTGGCATGCCCGGATCGCCACCGGCGATCGACCTCGTGGGGGTGCACAAGCGCTTCGGTGCGGTCGAAGCCGTCCGGGGGATCGACGTTCGGGTCGAGCCCGGTGAGGTCGTCGCCTTCCTCGGCCCGAACGGTGCCGGCAAGACCACCACCATCGACATGGTGCTCGGGCTGTCCCAGCCGAGCTCCGGCACCGTTACCGTCTTCGGCAACGCGCCACGGGACGCGGTGCGAAGGGGGCTGGTTTCAGCCGTGATGCAAAGCGGTGGGCTGCTGAAGGACTTCACCGTCGCCGAGACGGTCGCCTACACGTCATACCTCTTTACCGGCACCCGGCCACCTGCCGAGGTGATGGAGCGCGCCGGGATCGCCGGTATCGCCGATCGTCTCGTCGGCAAGTGCTCGGGCGGTGAGCAACAGCGGCTCCGCTTCGCCATGGCACTCCTGCCCGATCCAGCACTGCTGCTGCTCGACGAGCCAACCCAGGGCATGGACGTCGAAGGCCGGCGGAGCTTTTGGGCGGCGATCCGCCGCGACGCGGATGCGGGCCGGACCATCATGTTCGCCACCCACTACCTCGAAGAGGCCGACGCCTACGCGGACCGAGTGGTGCTCATCAGCGCCGGCCAGATCGTCGCCGACGGGACCGCCGCCGAGGTGAAGGCGCTCGCCTCAGGGCGCACAGTGCGGGCCACGCTCGCCGATGCCGACGGCGCCGCGCTACGAGGGATCGCCGGGGTGGACCGGGTGGAGATACGGGGTACGAGTGTCGTGGTGCACTGCACGGACAGCGATGCCGTGGCCCGCCACCTGCTGACCAAGACCGCTGCCCGAGACCTCGAGATCACCGCCCTGGGCCTGGAGGAGGCCTTCGTGGCGCTCACCGGTGCCGGCAGAACCGACCACACCAACCGGGCCGGTCCTCCTCGTGTCGACCAGCCGCCCGTCGACCAGCCACACGTCGACCAGGGAGGAATGCGGCGATGAGCACCCCGCAGGTCGTGGCCGGCCAGGCCGGACGTGAAGTACCGCCGTTCGGCGGTTTCTCGACCGCCATCGTCCGCCTCGAGATCCGCCGCCTGCTCCGCAACCGGCGAACGGTCCTCTTCACCGTGGTGTTCCCGGTGTTCTTCTTCTTGATCTTCGGCCTCAACAGCTCCTACGCGTCCAACCGGATCGGGCAGGGCAACGAATCGGCCTTCATCATGATCTCCATGGCCCTCTACGGTGCGGTGCTCGCCACCTCGGGCGGAGGGGCGATCGTGTCGGTCGAACGCTTGGCGGCCTGGAGCCGCCAGCTGCGCATCACTCCCCTCCAGCCGGCTGCGTACATCGCCGTCAAGATGGCCACCTCCCTCGTGCTCGGCCTGGCCGCCATACTCGCGGTCTACCTCGCCGGCCTTCTCACCCACACGCCGTCGATGCCGGCAGTCCTGTGGGTGGCGACCGGTGCCGCCCTGTGGGTCGGATCACTGCTCTTCGCTGCATTCGGGCTCTTCGCCGGCTACCTGCTCCCCTCGGAGAACGTCATGCAGCTGATCGGGTTCGCCCTCATGCTGTTCTCCTTCGGGGGTGGGCTGTTCGTCCCGCTCAGCCAGTTCTCCCATCCGCTTCGCGTGCTCGCCACCTACACCCCCCTCTACGGGCTGAACCAGCTCGTGCACTACCCCTTGGTCCAGGGCCCGTTCGACTGGACCTGGGTGGCCAATCTCCTCGCCTGGCTCACCCTCTTCACCGCCGGCGCCATCTGGCGGTTCCGCAAGGACACCGCACGGATCTGACCGCTTCGGCGAGGGTCCTCGGTGGAGGGAGGTGGCCCGCGGGTGGACCACTGCCGGGCCAGGACGACCTGGGCCCTTGTGGCCCGGGCGTAGGCCCGCACCCCCTCGTATCTCTCGCGTGGCGACTCGAGCCGGCCGAGATCGAACCGCTCCGCGTACATCCCCCCGAGGCGACCGTCACGATGTTCGCCCGAGGCGAGCGCCGACTCGACGACGCGCCAGGCCCCGAGCTCGTCGCCGGCGAGCAGGCGGTCGAGCATCCTGCTCGTGGCCCAGTTCCGCCCGGATTGCCGGCGACTCAGCCGGTCGAGTTGCGAGGCCCGTCGGTCGTCCGGGGAAGCGAGCCGGTCGAGATCGGCGAGGACCAGCCGCCACTCCCCCCCACTTTTGTCGCGGGGAGTCGACCGGTTCGGACATAGCGGTACACGGTCATGTAGTGGACACCAAGCCGGTCGGCAGCTTGCTGGAGCCCGATCACGTCCGACCCGCCGCTCGAACCAGCTCGACGCGTCACGACACCTTCCCCATGGCTCACAGCCCGTTCCGGCGCGACGGGGCCAGCAGAACGTTGCCGCTGCTCAGGTCGGCACGACGTCAGGTTTGCACGACGTCAGGTCGGTCGGGCTCGGATGCGCAGCAGGCGGCCCAGAGGGGCGGGGAGGATCCAGTTCCAGCGTCCGAAAAGGCTGACCAGGGCGGGCACGAGGAGGCTGCGCACGACGAAGGCGTCGACGAGGATGCCGGCGGCAAGACCTGTGGCGAGGACCTTCAGGAACGCTAGGGGTGCGGTAGCCAACGACACGAGGGCAAAGGTGAGGAAGAGGGCGGCGCTGGTGACGAGTCGTCCGGTGCGCCCGATCCCGTCGATCACCGCAGCGGTGGATCCGGCCGGCTGTGAGACGAGGACCCGCATGGGGTTGAGCACGCCGGCGGGGATGTCCCCGGCGCCAAGCGTGCCCAACGCGCGTCACGGTGGCATCACCGGCTCCCTCTGCCACGACATGGGTCGGCCATCGCCCGCCAACGCTGGAACCACGATTGGTGCTGACGCTGCAGACAGGACCTCGACACAAACGACGCTACGAGGTCGCTGGTAGCATCGCCTTGTGGCTGGACGGACGACCGTCGTGCTGTATGTGCTTACGCTCGTAGCCACCGTCGTCGGTGTCGACCTCCTGTTCTTCAAGCACCACGTTTGGGCGCGCCTGCTCGGAAACGTCGGCATCGTCCTGGTCTTTGCCGCCTTCTACCTCCGGTTCCAAGCCGCACTCGGCGGCAAGTAGCCGCATGCAGGACGTTCGGTCTGGGGTTGGCACGGCCTGACGGAAACCCACCAGAAGGCATGTGGCGTCGGACACCAATCACCGAGGCGCTGCACCATCGGTTCTCCAGGCTCATCGGCGGCCAGCTCGCCCGGGTCGAAGCCGCTGTCGGTCGGCTCGCCGGCACGCTTCGGGGTTGACCCACGGGGTCGTCGACGAGGCCACCGACGTTCGGCCGGTCGACACCAGGTCGTTCGAGTGGGGCACCGCTGGCGAGGTCGACCTTGTGCTCGACCTGCGGCACACGGCCGGGGCCCTGGGTCAACCTGCGATGACGACCCGTGCTCCGACTTTTTCATAGGTGTCCCTGGCGCGAGCGTCGCGGGTGGCGAGGTCGACCTTGTGCTCGACCGCGGCCAGCGCCACCAGCGCGTCGTAGACCGCGCCACCAGCGATGTCCATCCGGAACTGGCGGGCAGGCACCGGCAGCACGCCGGCGTGGAACCAGCGGCACGCGCTCTGGCGGCTCACGCCGTTCGCCTTGGCCCACTCGGACAGCTTCACGGCCACGATCATCTCAAGACCCTGCGACAGTCATGCCCTAACGAAACAGAACCACGCGAAACCGTCAACGGTTGGCAACCTCGTCCCGGTGAGCGGTACCCGCTCCCCCGTGAGCTCACCCCCGTCAACCCACCCGTGGGAGCACCTCGAAGTACCCGCCGTCGAGTGACCGGAGGACGTCGAAGTGCCGGTGGTCCAGGCTGGCGATCGTGCGCGTCCGGTACCGCTCTGCCAGCGCCACGATCGATGCATCCGCCACGCCGATCTCCTGGTCCCGGTAGCTGGCGATGATCCCACGGGCGCGGCCGAGCGCCACTTCGTCGAACGTCGCCAGGTCCCACGCTCCGCTCGCCAGTTCGTCGAGCACGGCCAGTTCGTCGTCCACCCCGTGTCGGGTGGCGACGAGGTAGTCCAGCTCGGCTACCACGTACGGTGAGACGACCAGGACGTCAGCCGAGACAAGCACCTCTGACACCGCTTCGTGGTCGGGCTCGGAGGCATCGAAGAACGCCAGCAGGGCACTGGTGTCCACGATGACGGGAGGCACCTTCAGCGCTCCCCGAAGCCGGCAAGCATCTCCTCGGCGTGACGGGCGATCGGCTGCCCGCTCGAGTACAGAGCACCACGAGGACGTGGGCGAACGTCGCCGACCGACACACGAATCGACTCGCGGATGATCTCCGCCTCGGATACCCCGCGCTCCGCAGCAGCCCGCTTGACCGCCACCTTCAGGTCTTCCGGCAGGTACAGCGTCGTCTTCTCCACGGATGTATGGTACCACCGGTGGCACCGGCCGCGCAGCGTCGAGGCTTCACCAGACAGCAACGGCAGGAGCGGTTCAGCAAGACAAGTCCGCAACCAAGACATCGAGAAGTGACTCCTCGTGGACAGCCCTACCGGTCCGGACCATGAGCGGGGTCAGATCACCATCCCACACCGCATCGACCGGACGGCCGTCGAGCACCAGGAGGTCATCGATGACCGCTTTCGACCGAGCTATGGCATCCTCGTAGTCTTGGGCGTTCATCCGCCATGGCAACGCCCCATGCTCCTTGATGACGCGATTGGCGATACTGATCCCGGGCCAGTCGAAGTCCCCCCGATAGTGCAACCTGGCCTCGTTGGCGACCAACTGCTCCAGCAAGAGGTTGACAACGACCCGTGGGTTGCCTGCCGTGCAGACCATCGGCTGCCGGGCGCCGGCGTCCATGGCCGCTTCCACCACGCGAGGGTTCTCACAGACGAAGACGTCGGTATCGGCCTCGACCCAGGTGTTGACTCGCCGCAGATCTCGCAGGGTCAGATGTGTCTCACAGTTGGCATCGCTACGGACCCGGATGCCGGCCGCCAGCGGGTCGGCGCCCGTAGGGTGGAGACCCAGGGTCAGGACCGTGGTGGAGATCTCGTCGGAGAGAACACCGGCCGTCTCCCACAACGCTCGACGGCCCGCTGCACCCTCGGGAAGTGCGATTCGAGTCAACTGGGCAACTCCTCGCAGGACCAGCGACGCCACCATCCGTCCGTCGTCGAGGCCATGGCTGTTCCCGGTCACGCGGTTGGCCAGCTCGGTTCGGCCCAAGCGTCTGTCGGACCCCTCGACGATAGGCAGGGCCGCCAGCACCTTCACCGCCTTGATGACCGAGGTCCTCGCCCGGTCCGGGTCGACCCGAGCCAACGTCCCCGCAGCTCGGATGTCCTGTAGCCAACCTTCACTCCACTGCTGGTCGGCCAGGCCATGGTGGACCAGAGCATCCCGAGCGCCGGCCCACAGCGCCGCTCGGCGCTCGCTGGCCGCGGCACGAGCCGCGACGCGATCCACCAGGGGGCCGCGCATCGACTCGATCACTTCGACGAGACCTCGGCCGTCTCGAACCGAACGGAGCCGATCGTCCAGGTCGGCCAGGTCGATCCTGGCGCCGGTGGCCGTCACCGGTCGCCCGAGCAGCCCGGCGAGGGCTCGGCGTTCGTCCCGATCGAGGCCGTCGAGCCGGACGATCCCCTGCGGACGAAGCCCGTTGCGTTGCAAGCGTGCCGCCACGACATCCCACAGCCGACTGAGGCTCACCTGCAGATCCGTAGCTACCGGCTCGCTCACAGCCCGACAAGGTGACGCTGATGACCGTCCCAGTGGAAGTGGACCAGGGCCACACCGGGGACGGTCGGCTCGCGCAGCGCCTCGTAGATCTCCAGGCTGGGCACGGCGGGGAAACAGCCCCACAGACGTTCGCTGGTGACGAGGAAGTCCAAGTCGAGCTGGACCAACAACTCCAGGAGCCGGCCGTGGGTGGGCTCGTCGACCTTGGCGAACGCGTCGTCGAGGAGGAGCAGACGTGGTGACGCTCCACCGATGGCGTCGAACGAAGCCGACGCCGCCGCGAACAACGCCAGGTAGGACAAGACCCGTTGCTCCCCCTGGGACAAGCCCAGCCGGTTCGACAGCGTCCGCGCCGTACCAGGCCGGGCGTCGTCGAGGACGAGGACGGTAAAGCGATGCCAGTCCCGGTAGTCGAGAGCCTTGCGCAGATGGTCGAGGTAGGCGCCGGTCGGATCGAGCTCCCGCCGGGTCTGGATCAGGGCCAACAAGGCGGCTTGGAGCTGCGCATCCTCGTCGGCGCTACGCGGACTGAGCAGGAGCAGCCGGCGGGCGGTACGCGCCTCTTCAGGTTCGTCGGGGTCGACCTTCCACTCCAGCCGGGCCCCCTTGCCGTGCGACGTCCGGACACCGTCGAGCGCCGTGTTCGTCGCTGCAACCAGATCCTCGGCTTCGAGCAGGCGGTCACGCAGTTCGTCTCCCAGCTCCCCGAGGAGGAAACGGACGATCACCTCCCGTTCGCTGGCGGCCAGGCGCGTCCGGGCCGCCTCGGCGTCGGCTTCGACTCGGGCAGCAACGACGGGCAAGGGCTGACGGCCGGTGTCGTCGCTGACATGGAAGTACTTGACCCCGTCGTCCTCGTCGACCGCGATGTCGTACCCGCCGGCAAGTCCGGCCTGCAGCTCGTCGTAGCGGTTGAGGATCACCCGGTCGCTGACCGGTTCGACACCCGATGCCGTCGAGTCGAGCACCGCCTGGGCAACCGCCGCCGTCGCCGTCGGGCCAGCAGACGCCGCCGGGCCGGACACCGCGGAGTCGAGCAGGTCGGCGGGCACCAGCAGGTCGCGACCGAGCGCCGCCCGCGCCGTGCCAGGCAGCAGCAGCGCCACGTCCAGGTGCCCGGCCACTTCTGCCACCCCCTCACCGAGGCGGGCCGCCTCGTGCCTGGCCTGCGCGGCCTGCTCCTCGGCGCGCGCCGCCCCGTCGGCTCGCTCGCGAGCCGCCTGCGCCGCCGGGGGGCCGGCGGCACGAGCGGCGTCACGCCGGGCGGTCGTGGCCTCGATCTCCGTCAACACCTCGTCCACCGTCGCTCGCAGCGCGCCTTCGAGCGCCGCCAGGCTGGCGGTCTCCTGGCGGTGGACGTCGCGCAGGCTCGCTGACCGGGCGATCGCCTCGTCGGCTTCCTGGCGGCGAACGGCCAGCCGGCGAGAGCGTTCGGCGACCTCCCGGATCCGCGACGACCAGTCCCCGAGGCCGCCGTCCCACTGCCCCAGAGCGGTCGCCAGCTCCCTGGCGGCGACGATGACGGCGTCGAGACCGTCCAGGTCGACCGGCAGGTTGTCGGCGGCCGCAGCCTGGCGGGCCTCGGCCACCGCCCGCGCCGCTGCCGTCCGGGCCTGCTCGGCGCCGCGGCGGTCTTCGGCGTGGCGGGCACGCGCAGACGCGGCCACGCGCGCCGACACCTCTGCCTCCGAGGCAGCGGCGGCCACGGCGCCGCCGGCGGGGAACGTGTCGGGCAGCCGGTCCAGGTGCTCCCGGAGCGCACGGGCCTGGTCGTAGACGGCCTCAGCCGCCTCGAGGTCCCGGCGCAGTGCCTCGCATTCCGCCGCCAGGGCAACCAGCCTGCGCTCGCGCGTGGCCCGCCTGGCCCCCGCACCGAGATACTCGCTGTGCTCCTTGGCCCAAGCACCCTGCAACAAGCCGAGAGACCACCGCCCGTCGACCGACACCCACGGCCACTCCGCCACCAGCGGATGGGTGCCTCGTGCCCGGTCACCCTCGCTGGGCATGAGCCCGACCGCAGAGAGAATGGCGTTGACCGTGGCCTCGCTGACCGCCGACCCCTCGGGCACCGCGGCCAGAAGGATCCGGGTCAGGTCGTCGACTGCGACCGGGACGGCAGCGACGCCAGGACGGACCAGGACATCCCGGGTGGCAGGGTGGACGACGAGCCCGTCGGCGCCGACCCAGGCGTCGAGCAGCCCGGCCGCCTCCAGTGCCGCCTCCACCCCGGCCCGGTCGTCGTCGGGGACTTCGGCTCGAAATTCGACCAGCTCGTAGAAGGCCGTCCCCTGCGCAGGATCGCGCCGAGCGGAGCGGTAGCGCCCCGGTTCTGGGCTGGCCTCGTCGGTGGCCGCCAGCGCTGCCCGCTCCGCCTCCTTGGCCGCCAACGTTTCCGTGGCGGCGGTCCGCTCCCCGGTCGCCGTGGCCTCGGCCTCGCGCGCTGCTTGTCGATGGGGTGCAAGCAACGCCGTCGCGGACCGGGCAGCCAGCTCCAGCTCCTCGGCGTCCGCCGGCCCTTCGAGAAGGACGGCGTGGAGCGAGCCCCAGTCGATGCCCACGACGGCCTCGGCCGGCCATCCCCGTACCTCGTCACGCCAGGCCCCGCTGGCTTCCTCCCACCGCTCGCGCCCGCCGTCGGCCTCGGCCTGGCGGGCAGCGAGCTCCTGCTCCGAGCGGTCTGCCCGCTCCTCGGCCACCTCCGCGCTGCGGCCGGCGGTGATCGCCGCTTCGGCCAGCCGACGGACGGCTTCGGCCGCGCGGCGTCGGCCAGTGGCCACGTCGAGGGCGGCAACGGCCCTGGCCCGCACGATGGTGATCCCGGCCTCGTCGGTGTCCGGACCGGGCAGGGCCGGGATGACACCGGGGTCCACGCCGACCTCGGAGACCTGGCGGAGCATCGGGGGCCGGGCCGCTGCCAGGTGAGCCGCCAGCTCGTCCGCTCGTCCCTGGGCCTCGGCGACGTCGCTGGCGGCCTCGGTCACCGCTCGCCGTGCCGCCTGCGCGGAGCTCTCCGCTCCTTCGGCGGCCTCGCCCGCCGCGTGCACCGCCTTGCGCCGGTCCACCATCTGGAGATGCTGCTTGTAGGCGTCGCTCTGCTGGAGCCCCTCGAGCTGGGCGGCGGCATCGCTCTCCTCCTGGTGGAGCCGGCTCACCTCGGCGTCGGCGGCGTCGCTGGCGGCGCGAGCAGCCGCCGCTGCCGCCGCCTGTTCGGCGGCGCGCCGCTCGGCCCGCCGATGCGAACGGGCGGCGTCGAGGACCGCCTCGGCCCGACCCCGCAGCACGGTCGTGGCGTACCCGACGTAGCTCGCCATGAACCGGCCCAGGGCTGCCGCCGTGCGCTGCGTGCGCTCCAACTGCTCGCGGACCTGCTCCAGGGTGTCGAAGCGCTCCGCACCATCCTCGAGCGCGGTCTCGCTCGGGGGAGGCAATGCGTCGCGCAGCACGGCGGCCAACTCCCCTGCCTCTATCCGGTTTCCGATGTTCGGGTCCCGGAGCCGGTGGAGGAGATGGAGCAGGTTGGCATAGCGATCCTCGTGCCGCAGCCCGAACAGGCGGTAGGCGACGCGTCGGCGGTGCTCCGGGGCCGACGTGGTGACCTGATCGCCGAGCTGGGCTTTGAGCCGATCGAGCGACAGGCACTCGCCGTCGGTTTCGAGCACGATGTCGGTGCCGACGCGGGCGTCGGGAACCAGGAAGAACCAGGTCGAAGACTGCTTGGTCGAGCTCGACGACTTCAGCCCGGCCCCGAGGGTACAGAACCGGTCCTCGCCATCGCCGTCGCTGAGCCGCAGCTCCAGCCAGACATAGCCAACGTGGTTGCCCGGCTCGCGCCCGTCGGTCATCAGCCAGCCGACGGTGGTCCTGTCCCGGCCCGAGGCGTCGATCGAGCGGGTGTCCCCGTCCAGCAGGAACGGCAACAACACCTCGAGCGCCTTGGACTTGCCGGCTCCGTTCTTCCCCCGGAACAGCGCCCTCCCGTCGGCGAAGCGGAGCTCCACTCGGTCGTACTGCCAGACGTTCACGATGCCCGCTCTGTGCAGCACCCATCGCCCGAGGCGTCCAGGCGGCCCGTCGTCCGGATCGATTGCCGTCGTCGCGTGCTGCGGCGGACCGAACAGCTGGTCGGTCACGAGTTGTTCTCCCCCTCTTGGGCGTGCGGCTGTTGGGTGTCCGGCCAGTCCAAGGTGAGCGGGACCGGAGCTACGAGCTCGACGTCGGGTGCATAGCGAGCAGCGACGGCGCGAAGCGACAATTCCCCATCCGTGTCGCGGACGACAAGCCCCATGTCCACCAGACAGTCCTCGACATCACCCGGAAGTCGGTCGGGGTGCTCTGTGTACTCCTTGCTCCATCGCCGCCTGTGAAGGCCGATCAGCCCGGTCACGATCTCCGCCAGCAGACCCCGATCGAAGCCGACCGCCGAGATGATGCCGTCCCGGGCGTTAGGGATCCGGTCGGGACGCAGTCGATCGACCAGCTCGGCCACCGTCAGCAAGGCAGCCTGACCGAGGGTCGCCTCGCGGGGGAAGGCCATGTCGGTCATCTCGTCGAGGGGATCGAAGGCGGCGACGCCTTCGGCCCGGATCTCCAAACGGAGCCCGAACAGATCCTCGGTGTACTGCGCCTCGCGCCGCTGGTACTGGCGGAGCCAGGCGCGCTCGTCCTCGGGCAGGTCGTCGACCATCACGACAGGCTCCTCGACGATGCGGCGGCGCACCGCGTGCCGGGTGCCGTCCGGACCGGGGTCGGCCGCCAGCCGCACCAAGGTGGCGGGGTCGTCCACTTCTCGGAGCGGGATGGTCAGCAGATGGCGCACCATCTCCCGATCGACCCACAGCAGCGCTTCGGCCGCCGGGTCGTCGCCGTAGCCGGCGACGCTCCCGTCGTCCTCAGTGATGACGCCCCACTCGACCAGCTGGAGCAACGCCTGGACCAACGCCCGCCCGTCGGAACGGCTGTCGCTTCCGAGCTCGATGCCGGCTTCGACGGCGGCGTGGCGTATCTCCACAACCACTCCGGACAGCAACACCTGTTGGCGACTGGTCAGCAGCACCGAGCACGCCAGAGCCAGGTAGGCGTAGGCGCGGGGCGTGAACGGCGCTCCCGAGCCCGTTCGGCGCAGCGGCCGACCCTGGGCCGGTCCGAGCCCGCCCTTGTGCAGCCGGGCAACGTGGGCGTCGACGACCAGGCGATAGCCGAGATGGCTGCGAAACGACTGGGCCAGGGCGTCGTGGTGACGTCGTACCAGGCGATGCCCTTCGGGGTTGGCACTAGCCCTGACCAGAGGCGCCGCCAGCAGGAGCCGGGCCGCGTCGCGACGCTCGTCTTCGATCGAGACCGGCCTCCGACGGCTCACGCCGTCCCTTCTTCCTCGACGTCCGCGTCCTCCACGACGAGCGCATCGTTCCTTGTAGGCGCCGCACGCCCCCACACTGGTCGGGCTCCGGAGGTGACCACGATGTCCAGGTTGTGGGCGCTCAAGTCGCCGCCGTCGCCCCGGATGACCAAGTCGCTCTCCGCTGGGGTGACCCACAAGGCGACCCGATGGTCCACCAAGGTGGCCGACCCTTCCCCTCGGTGGGGACCCATCGTGGCCGTGGCCGCCCCGAGCAGCTCGAGCAAGACCTCGGTGGCCGCTGGCGACAGACGGGCTTCTCCCAGGCGTCGCCCCACGGCCAGCAGCTCGGCGCAACCCATGGCCCGCCGGTCCGCTTCCGCCCGCGATGCGGCCAGGAGCCGCTGCTTCTGTCCCCGGTGGTCGGCCACTCGCACGGTCCGGCCTCGAGGGTTGCGGTCTCCGCGTTCTCGAAGGCTGACCGGGACCGGAGCAGCAGGAGACTTCCACCAGCTGGCCGTGGCCGGGACGGCCTCCGCCAGCTCGTCGGGGAGGAGAACACCGAGGTGACGGGCACCGTAGAGGCCGAATGCCGACGTGTACAGCACGTGGGCGCTTTCAGGCGTGGCGGCATCGAACCAGCCCGCCAGCTTGAGAAAGTGCCGGCGCAGCGAGGTCTCGTGCGCCGAGGCGCCATTGATCCGC
Organism: Actinomycetes bacterium; assembly: GCA_021803325.1. Classification (GTDB taxonomy): domain Bacteria; phylum Actinomycetota; class Acidimicrobiia; order Acidimicrobiales; family UBA8190; genus JAJZYI01. The sequence goes on along the minus strand of JAJZLP010000086.1, from coordinate 4,273 downwards.
TTCAGGTTCCCCAGAAGGGACCCCACCGCCTGGCCGGCAGCCGCTCGCAGCTGCCGCGCCCCAGAGCCGTGCGTTCGATCGTCGGTGAACCACTCGGTCAGCTGGTCCCAATCGGCCCGGCTCCGGCCCCGGGCTCGTTCTATGCCCTCCGCTCCCGGACTGGCGTCGTAGAGCCGCGAGAACGCCTTGTCCTCCGAGCCCAACCGATCGAGGAGAGCGGGCAGGGACGGCTCCAGCCGGACGAGCGCGGCTTCGATGGTCGGGCTGTGGCGGCGCACGCTGTCCACGATGGACTCCAGGTAGTCGAGCAGCAGGCCCTTGAAACCCATCCACTGGTCGCCGTCCAGATCGGTCCGGGTGAGCACGGAGCCGATGTAGGTGTAGAAGTCGGTGACCGACACCGAGAACTCGTAGAACTGGCCGAAGATGGTCGAGACCACCCCGGCCAGATCTTCTGCATCGGCGGCGCCAGGATGACGCCCCGGACCGTCAGCCAGGGCCACCAACCCGTCCGCGACCAGGCCCAGCAGCTCCCGAGGCACCTCCCGGGCGCCACCGGTGGCCGCCAGGAACGCCTGAACCTCCCGATGGAGCCGAGCGCCCAGCGCGGAGACGGCATATCGGGCCGGCTGACGCTGGTACTCGGCGATGGAGGTGACCCGGACCTCCCGCGGGCTGATCAGGAGATTGCCATGATCGGCCAGGTACCGGCAACGAGCCTCGACGGTCTCCACCGGGATGTCGAGGCCATGGTCGACCAGATCCTGCGAGGACCACTCGGCCAACAGGGCGTCGGTGAAACGGCTCATGATGGCGAGATAGTCGTCCACCTCCTGGGCGGAGAGGTACCCGTAGAGTCGGAGTCGGAGGGAGTCAGCAGGCGGCGCAGCCATCGGGCGAAGCCTAGGCAGGGGAAGTGACAGCCGTCCCCGATGGCCGTGGGATCACGCCCGCCACCTGTGGGCGACGGCCCGAGTGGGGTTGGCGTGGTCTGACGGCCATCCGCCACAAGGCGAGGAGCGGGAGGAGCTCTCCCGGCTTCGGCGGGAGAGCAAGCGCCTGCAGGCCAATGTGGACCTGCTCAATCGAACGACGGCGTTCTTCGTGATGAAGACCCCACACCTCGCGGCTGACACCCGGTACCGGACGGAGTCCTTCCACCGTCACGAGCCTCAGGTTTCGGGAGCGACCTCAAACTGCCCGCCGGTGGGTCCGTCCGGCGTCTCGCGGATCGGCAGGTCCTTGCAGCAGCACGCAGCGTCAGCACAGACCGCGGTGCGGACCCCCGCATCGACGCGGCACCCGCAATCCGCACACAGCATCTCCATGACGGCTCAACTCCCCAGGTCGGCGAGAGCGGACTCGACAGCTCGATGAAAGGTCGGGTAAGCGTAGATCATCGTCCGCATCGTCGACGTCGGCACCTGTGCATGGATGGCGAGACTGAGCAATCCCAGGACCTCGCCGCCAACCGGACCAGCGGACAGCGCACCGACGAGGACGCCACGGTCGGAGTCCTCGACGAGCTTGATGAACCCGTCGTTGCCGGTCTTGTGTATCCACCCTCGGGTGGAGCTTGGGATCTGGGTGGTTCCGACGCGGACATTGATCCCCTGGGATCGTGCCGCCGCCTCGCTCACCCCGACGGATCCGATCTCCGGGTCGGTGAAGGTGACGCGCGGGATGGCCCGATAGTCGGCAGGAGGTCCGTCTGTGCCGAGGATGTCGGCCACGGCGATCCTCGCCTGGTACATGGCCATGTGGGTGAATGCACCGATGCCGGTGACGTCACCGACCGCCCAGACTCCCGGGGCGACGCGGAGATGATCGTCGGTCGGCAGAAGCCGGGCCGAAGGGTCGAGGCCGATGGCCTCGACACCCAATGACGTGAGGTCGGGGCGCCGTCCGGCGGCGACCAGGAGCCGCTCCGACCGCAGCGCACCGGCGTTCCCGAGGTCAACCTCGAACGACGTCCCGTCGTGTGAGACGCGCTGCACGTCGGCCCCGGTTCTGACGTCGATGCCCTCACGCCGGAGCACACCGTCGATCAGGGCGCTCGCCTCCGGCTCCTCGGCCGGGAGCAGGCGGTCCGCAACCTCGACGATCGTCACCTCGACACCGAACCGTGAGAACACCTGCCCCAGCTCCAAGGCGATGGCGCCGCCGCCGATGACCACGAGCGACCGAGGAAGCTCGGTCACCTCGATGGCATCGCGGTTGGTCCAATAGGGGACGTCGGCGAGACCGTCGATCGGGGGTGTCCAACTCCGACACCCTGTCGCGAGGACGATCCCGCGAGCGGCCTCGAAGCGGCGGTCGCCCACGGCAACCTCCCGCGGTCCTGCGAGCCGACCCTGCGAGCGGACGAACCGGCCCCCCTTCTTCTCGAAGCGCTCGACGGCGACCTGGTCGTTCCAGTCATCGGTCGCCTCGTCCCGGATGCGCTGAGCGACCGGGCTCCAATCGGGGACCACGGTGCTGGACCCGGACATGCCGGGAACGCGCCGCGCCTCGGCAACCAGGTTTGACGCTCGGATCATCATCTTGGACGGGACGCATCCCCAGTACGGGCATTCGCCGCCTACCAGTGTGGATTCGATCCCGACGACGTCCAGCCCCGCTTCGGCCAGACGCCCGGCGACCTCCTCGCCGCCCGGTCCCATGCCCACGACAACGACGTCTACCCGCTCGGCCATCCGGCGCCTCCTGCTCGTCCCGTGACTATGGAACCCGGTCGGTACGAGAGCCATTCCCCAATGTCCTCGCCAGCAACCTCGTGGCCCGGGGCGACTGACCGAGCTCGTGGAGGCCTGCGAAAGGAGCACACGACCGATCTGTTGAGACAGGTTGCCAACTGCTGTTGGAGGTTGCGCTGGCGTCGATGCGCCGACAGGCTCAAGCCCGTCGGCGCACTCGGTCGAGGTGCACCGCTACCAGGATCGGCCCGAGGACCGTAACGAGCAGGGCGGCGATGCCGAGCGGCAAAGGAAGGACAAACCCGTGGGTGGAGCAGTGGGTGACGGTCGGCAGGCCGGGTCCTCCGGAGCCGGTGCAGGCGGAGGCCGCGCCACCCATGCCGAGGAGGAGGACGGGGAGGAGCAGTCCGCCAGGGACGACAAGCGTGGCGAGCAGCTTGTCACGAAGACGCCAGGTGGCTGATGACCACAGCAGGATGATCCCGACCAACCAGCCGACGCCGAAGACAAACCCGCCGAGCAGCACAAGCCAGGGAACGACGACGTCCGAGCGCGGCGCCGCCGTGATGGGCGCCGCACCCAAGGCCTCCTCGGCGATCGCCTCCGGATCACCGAGGGCATCGAGGATCGCAAGGAGCCCGACCTCGTCCTCGGGGTCGAGTGCCTGGCGGGCTTCGACGATGTGCTCTGCGATCTCCTCAAGCAGCTGGCGGCGTGTTGCACCGGGAAGAGTGCCGAGACAGTCGTCGAGACGCTCCAGGTAGTCCGCAACGCCTCGATCGGTCCGAGTGCTCATCGATCTCCTTCCAGCACGGCATCGACCGTGAAGCGGAACTGCCGCCACTGCTCGACGAATGCGTCAAGCTCGGCCTTGCCCTTCGCCGTGAGGCGGTAGTAGCGCCGTGGCGGGCCCTGGGCGGACTCCTTCCAGGTGGTCTCGACGAGCTGGCGTCGGCGCAGCCGGGCGAGGAGGGGATAGACGGTCCCCTCTCCGGCGACGAGACCGCCGACCCCGGCGAGCTCACGGGCGAGGTCGAAGCCGTACCGCTCGCCCGCTCGAAGCAACGCGAGCACACAGGGCTCTGCGACTCCACGGCGCAGCTGAGCGACCGGATCCCTGTCCTCGCCAGCTACCATGCTGTACACGGTACCTCGGCACCGCGATCGAGCCAAACGATCCCGGCCGGAATCGAGCACGAGAGCCTTCAGCGTGCCCGCGGCGACCTTCTACCGCCACTACGACTTCACACCGGTGAAGGGCAACCGGCGTCGACTGGTCATGAAGTTGGCCAACGTCCGCAGGCTTTTTGGATGACCAGAGCCGAACCCCACCATGGTGGGTTCGGCGTCGACCCCGACGACCGTGCCGTCTGGCACTCGCTCTGCCAGTCCGACGGTGATTGTTCCCGGGCCGCAGCCGACGTCGAGCACCTCGGCGTCGGGTCCGAGATGGGGCAGCAGGTACGCGGCTGAGCTCTCGGCGGTGCGCTGTCGATGTGAGCGCAAGACTGCCTCGTGGTGGTCGTGCAGGTAGCGGTGGCTCGTCGGTGGGTGCGTCACGATCCCCATGATCGGGC
>JAJZLP010000223.1 GCA_021803325.1 Actinomycetes bacterium | reverse complement strand
GGTTCACCGAGCTCCGCGGCAACATCGGCACTCGTCTCGGCCGAGTGGGTGAGGTCGACGTCGTGGTCGTGGCCCGGGCCGCCCTCGATCGCCTCGGCCTCGCGACGAGCGCCACCGAGGTGCTCTCCCCCGCACTGATGCTGCCCCAGGTGGCGCAGGGAGCGCTGGCGGTGGAGTGCCGGGCTGGTGACGCCGGCGTCCGCGACCTTCTCGCCCGGATCGACGACGCCGCCGTCCACCGTGCCGTGGACGCCGAGCGCTCCTTCCTGGCGGCTGTCGGCGGGGGGTGCCGGGCCGCGATCGGCGCTCTGGCCCGTCCGCCAGGGTCAAGCGCGGCTGCTGCCGGGGGCTCGGCTTCCCATCGCACCTCGGCTGATGTGGGCGGCTCGGCTGATGCGGGCGGCTCGGGGCTGGCCGCGGGAGCGCTCGTGCTCGATGCCATGGTGGCGAGCCCCGACGGGCGCATCGTGCTGCGGTGCCGGGTGACAGGAACGGAGCCGCTGGCCCTCGGTCGGGCGGCCCATGCCGAGCTGGTCGAACGGCGAGGGGCCTCCCTCGTCCTCGACCCCCAGGCCCGGGCCTGAGGCCATGACTGTCCACCTCGTGGGTGCCGGCCCCGGGGATCCCCGACTGATCACCGTCCGGGGTGCTGAGCTGCTGGCCCAGGCCGACGTGGTCGTGCACGATCGTCTGGTCGACCCTGCGCTGCTCGAGCTGGTGCGCCCAGAGGCGCTCCTGGTCGATGTCGGGAAGGGGGCGGGCCTCGCCCGCCAGCAGCGGGACATCAACGCACTGCTGGTGGAGCACGGTCGACGCTCGGCAACGGTGGTGCGCCTGAAGGGCGGCGACCCGTTCGTCTTCGGGCGCGGCGGCGAGGAGATCGAGGCGCTGCTCGCGGCCGGTGTGCCCGTCGAGGTCGTTCCCGGGGTTTCGTCGGCTGTCGCTGTCCCCGCGGCCGCCGGCGTGCCGGTGACCCATCGTGGGCTGTCCGCGTCCGTCACGATCGTGACCGGGCACGCGGGCCCGGGTGCCGGTGGTGGTGGTGGTGGCGTCGTCGACTGGGCCTCACTCGCTGCCGGCGGGGGCACCTTGGTGGTCCTGATGGGTGTGGACACGCGAGCGGCCATCGCCCGCTCGCTGCTCGACGGCGGACGCGACCCTGCGACCCCGGTCGCCGTGGTGCGGTGGGGAACGACAGGGCGTCAGCACACGGTGCGGACCACGCTGGCCGGGCTGGGCGCCGTCGAGGCCACTGCACCCTCGACCATCGTGGTGGGGGCGGTCGCCGGTCTTGAGCTCGGCACGATCGAGGATCGCCCTTTGCACGGGATGACGGTGGTGGTGACCCGTTCCCGCTCCGCCTCCGCCGCACTGCGGGGAGCCCTGGTGGACGCCGGCGCGAACGTCGTGCAGCTCCCGGTGACGGCGGTAGCCGACCCCTCCGACGGCGGCGCTGCTCTGCACCGGGCGGTGGCCGGCATCGGGAGGTACCGGTGGGTGCTGTTCACCTCGGCCACCGCAGTGGACCGGGTGCTCGGCATCGTGCGCGACGGCCGGGACCTGGCGGGCGTCGGGATCGCCGCGGTCGGACCGGCCACAGCGGCAGCACTCGCCGAGCACCGGATGGTCGCCGACGTGGTCCCTGCCGATGACGCCTCGGGGGCGGGCCTGGCGGCAGCGATGCCGACGCCCGCTGGTGACGGCGGTTCGGGGCGCGTGCTCTATCCCCGGGCCGCCGACGCCCGGCGGGCGCTGCCCGACGGGCTGGCGGCCAAGGGCTGGGTCGTCGACGAGGTCGAGGCCTATCGAACGGTGCCGGTGCCGTCGCAGGACCTGCCCGCCCCGGCCCTGGCGGCGGCCCGAGGTGCCACGGCGATCGTCGTGGCCGCCCCGTCGGCAGTGGCGGCGGCGGCAGCAGCCATCGGCTTGCCGTGCCCGCCGGCGGTTTGCATCGGCCCGACCACGGCCGACGCCGCCCGGTCGGCCGGCATGGTGGTGGCCGCAGTGGCGGCGCGACCGACCCCGGACGAGATCGTCCGAGCGCTCAGCGAGTGGTGGGAGGTCCACCGCCCCGGTCGAGCACCGTAGGCTCGGCACGTGGATCTCGCTGCTCCCGCCGTGCCCGCCTCGTTCGCCCCCCCTGCCGGTGACAGCGACCCGGTCCACCCAGTCGGTGCCGGCGACGGGCCTGGTGCCACGGCGACGCTCGTGCCGCCGCCGGTGCGCCGGCCCCGGCGGCTGCGCCGAACACCAGCGATGCGTCGGCTCGTGGCAGAGACGCGCCTCGGCGTCGACGACCTGCTCGCACCCCTGTTCGTCCGGGAGGGGATCGACGGGCCGGCGCCGATCGCCTCGCTGCCGGGCCACGTCCAGCACACCTGTGTCTCGCTCGTGGCCGAGGCCCGCCGGCTGGCCGCACTGGGCGTGCCGGGCATCGTGCTGTTCGGCGTACCGGCAGCCAAGGATCCTGTGGGAAGCGGTGCGTGGGACCCGGACGGCATCGTGCAGGTGGCGTTGGCCGAGCTCCGAGCGGCGATCGGTGACGACATGGTGCTCATCGCCGACCTGTGCCTCGACGAGTACACCGAGCACGGGCACTGCG
>JAJZLP010000275.1 GCA_021803325.1 Actinomycetes bacterium | reverse complement strand
CACAACACGATGCAGTTGCAATACCTCGAGACGCTGAAGAACGTCGGCACGTCGCCGTCGACGAAGATCGTGGTTCCCATGGAGCTTGGCGGGCTGCTGAACGGGTTGCGCAGCACGCTCGTACCTGAGTCGCCAGCTTCAGTAGTGCTGCCAGACCAGCCCCGGAACCCGCCGAGCGGCGACGGCTCTCGTGCGGAACCCCAGGAGCACCTCGTCGCGGAGCACAGTGGGCGTACCGAGCATGCCCAGCACGGCGACGGGGACATGCGCGACGTCGGGACGCCAGGCTGCTGATGTCGGGACGCCGGGCTGCTGATGTCGGGACGCCGGGCTGCTGATGTCGGGACGCCAGCGCACCGATGGGCTGGGCGGACCGGCATCCGGGAATAGTTGATACGTCAACTGCGTTGGATGTGATGAGTCCGGCGTCCAGACCGGCGGAAGCGAGGTTGACGATGAGCACCCCCACACCCCCCAGCGGCACCTACACGCTCGATCCCACGCACAGCCGGGTCGGGTTCGTCGCCCGCCACGCCATGGTGACCAAGGTGCGTGGCTCGTTCAACGAATTCACCGGGAAGGGCACGTTTGACGGCACCGACCCGTCGAGGTCGAGCTTGGAGGTCACGATCCAGGCAGCCAGCATCGACACCCGGAACGCAGACCGTGACGCTCACCTCCGGAGCAACGACTTCTTCGACATGGAGAAATTTCCGGAGATCCGATTTGTGAGCACGGCGGTCGTCCCGGTCGACGACAGCACGTACCGGGTAACGGGCGATCTCACCATCAAAGGTGTGACGAAGCCCGTCACCATCGACTTCGAGTACAACGGCACCGCGGTCGATCCGTACGGCAACCTGCGTCTTGGCCTAGAGGGCCGGGTCACCATCAACCGCAAGGACTGGGGGGTCAACTGGAACGCCGCGCTCGAAGCAGGCGGTGTCCTGGTTGGCGAAAAGGTCGATCTGGAGCTGGAAGTGTCGGCCATCAAGGACGCTGCCTGAGGTGGCCCCGGCCGGCCGCGGCGCCGCGGCCGGCCGGGGAGCGACCGGGTGGTGAGGAACGGGCAGGTGCCTTCTGGCGATGAGGGCAGGCAGAGCGACGGGGGGCGCCGAGCACCGTCGAGGAAACGGCAGGAGGGGACGCGAGAGGAGAGGTCGGCCATGACCGGCACGGATGCGGACGAAGCGGTGCGGTGGCTCGACCCGGCTGAACTGGCGGCGTGGAAGGGCTTGCAGCGGATGCACGCGCACCTCAACGGTGTCCTGGCCCGTCAGCTCTCGGCGAGCGGGGACCTGTCGCTGCAGGACTACGGGGTTCTCGCCGTGTTGAGCGACCACGCCGACGGGCGTATGCGCTCCTTCGAGCTCGGGCGCGAGCTGGGCTGGGAGAAGAGCCGGTTGTCGCATCATGTGGCCCGGATGGTCGAACGCGGCCTTGTCGTTCGCGAACGCTGCCCGAGTGACCAGCGCGGCCTGTTCGTGGCGATCACCGACGATGGCCACCGCGCGCTGGCACGAGCCGCACCGGGGCACGTTGCCGCCGTCCGGCGCTCGTTCGTGGACCTGCTCACCTCCGCCCAGATCGGCGTCCTGGCCGAGATAGCCGAGACCGTCGTCGACGCGCTCGGCCCCCGGTGCCTCGCGGAGGCTGGGGACCATGGTGGCCAGGAACCCGACCCTGTGACTGGTTGACAACTTTACAGTCATCGTTACTATGTAAACCTATGCAGCCAGGAAGCTCTGTCCGGGAACGCCTACTGGCGGCCGCGCTGGAGTGTGCCGCGGTCCACGGGATCGCCCGGCTTTCCATGGGTGACGTGGCCCGGAACGCGGGACTGTCCCGGCAGACGCTGTACAAGCACTTCTCGTCGAAGCCAGCCCTGGTCGCCGCTGTCGTCGCCGGGGAGGCCAGCAAGATCACGGCTGAGGTGCTGGCGGCGGTCGAGGAGCACCAGGATCCCCGCGCCGCGCTCCGTGCGGCGATCCTGGTGGCCCTTCGGGCGACCCGGGAGCACCCCATCCTCGACCGGCTGGTCCGCACCGAGCCCGATTCGCTGGTCCCGTTCCTGACGATCGAGGGCAGCCCGACGATGGTGCTCGTTCGTCAGGCCGCCGAGATCGTTGTGGCTTCGCGGTTTCCTGACATCGATGTCGTGCACCTCCGGCGCTTCGCCGACATCATCGCCCGGTTACTGGTCAGCTACGCCGTCACGGCCCCTGACGATCCCCCCGAGCTGGTGGCCGATGCGATCGCTGGACTGTTCGTCGACGGGATCGCGTACCTGGGACCCTCGGCCCTGCCGGGAGCGGGGGCCGGTGGCGGTGACCTCGCCAGGCTGTAGGCCGATGTGAACCCGTAACGACCGTGGTGGTCGGGCGAACCCGGAAGGTCCGCCGACACGATGAGGACCGCCACAGCCGCTTCAACCGCTTCAACCGCTTCAACCGCTTCAACCGCCACAACCGCTTCAACCGCCACAACCGCTTCAACCGCCACAACCGCCAAGACGGCACGCATCTATGCGTGCTCGTGAGCAAGGGGAGCAAGGGGAGGGACCGATGACCATCGAGGCCGCTGCCGGCAGTGCCGACAGCACGACGGTCGGTGTCACGA
>JAJZLP010000132.1 GCA_021803325.1 Actinomycetes bacterium | reverse complement strand
ATGACCAACGGGGCGGCATCGCCGTTCAACCGGCTGTCTACCGGCACGGTCGTCCTCCAGGACAACGAGTCGTCGACGGCCATGTTCAAGGTCGCGGACGCGAACGCAGGCGCCAGCGGGTCGGCCTGCATCGGTGTACGGTTCACCGCCACCGTGCCCGGCGGAGCCGACGTCTACCTGTATGGCTCGGCCGCCCCCGGCCCGCGGTCACTGGGGCCCTACCTGACCCTGTCGGTCCGCGACGGGACCGACAGCGCTCCCTTCGCCGATGGCGACCTGTCGTGCTCGCACTTCACGGGGAACGGCAGCAGTGCGCTGGCCACCCATGCCACCGCCGGGAACGTCGTCGCCCCCACCCCGGTCGACGCCTGGCCGACCAGCGATGCCACCGGGTTCGCACTGGCTGACACGGGCCGGGGAGTGGGATCTCGGACGTGGACGTCGAGTCCCACGATCGTCTGGTACCGGTTCACCTACCACGTCGCCGCCGACGCCCCGGCCGGCGCCTCTGTCGGGGTGGCGCTCACGTGGGAGGCCGACAGCCTGTGAGCCGGACCTCCGTCAGGCCCTCGGTAGGCCCGGGCCGCTACCTCCACCAGGCCGAGGAAGCCCACGCACCGGTGTGATCCCGCCCCCTCGCCGACCAGCCCCACCACGGTGACCAACACTCGAGCCAGCAGGTCAGGCCCAGCAGGTCAGGCGGCTCAGGAGGCTCAGGAGGCGGCGCGGTCCACGGCGGCCACCGGCGCCGGGGACTGTCCAACGACGGCTTCGGCGGCCAGGACCACTTCCTCGGAGGAGAGGTCCTCCAAGCTGCGCCCGGCGGGCTCCGGCACGAGCAAGGTGAGCAGCGCTCCGGCGACAGCCATGCCGGCCGACAGGCGCAGGGCGCCCGCCACGCCGAGATGGTCCTTGATCATCGGGAAGAGGTACACGCCGATGAACGCCCCCAGCTTGGCCACCCCAGCGGATATGCCGTGCCCCGTCGTCCGCATGCTGGTCGGGTACACCTCGCCGGCCAGCACGAACGTGGTGGTGTTGGGCCCGAACTCGGCGAAGAAGTAGCTCATGCCGAACAGGATGAGGAACGGCACCACCGCCGCGGTGATCCCCGGGATGACACCGATGAGCAGGAACGCCAGCCCCATCATCGGAAAGCCGATCAGCTGCAGCCGTCGGTGGCCGATGCGGTCCATGGCGAAGGCGGCCAGGAAGTAGCCCGGCACCGCTGCGACGGTGAACACGATGAGCTGCAGGGCCAGGGCCTCGGTCAGGACGTGGGCGCCATGCGAACCGAGCACGCTCTTCACGATCAGCGGGGCGGACACCGAGTTGCCGTAGTAGGCGTAGTCGAAGACGAACCAGGCACCCGCCGTTCCCGCCAGGTACCGCAGGTAGCGGCGGTTGGTGAGGAACTGGCGCAGGCTCATCCGCTGTCCCCGGCCGTCGACGGCCACCTCTGCGGTGATCGTCCCGTCGCTGAAGCTGCTGACCGCGGCAGCGGCGGCCGCCCCCTGACCCTGGACCTGCTGCAGGTAGCGGGGGGACTCGGGCATCCGGCGGCGCAGCACGATCACCGCAGCGGCGGGGATCGCCCCGAGGCCGAGCAGCACCCGCCACGTCACGCCGACGTTCACCCCCGCGGAGAGCAGGGTGAGGCCGGCCACGTAGCCCGCCACCGTGCCCAGCGCCTGCATCGAGAACACGAGCCCGACGAGCTTGCCGCGGTTCTTGCGGTTGGAGAACTCCGTCATCAGCACGGCCGACATCGGGTAGTCGCCCCCGACGCCGAGCCCCAGCACAAACCGGAACACCAGCAGCCAGATCAGGCTTGGCGCGAACGCCGAGGCCAGCGCCCCGCCCACCATCAGCACGGCCTCGAGCCCGTAGATCTTCTTCCGGCCCAGCACGTCGGCGATCCGGCCGAAGGCGAACGCACCCACGAACGCCGAGATCAGCGTGATCGAGTTCACCAGCCCGATCTGCGACGACGACAGGTGCCACTGCTTGGCGATCAGGGTTGTCGCCGTCCCGATGATGAACAGGTCGTAGGCGTCGGTGAAGAACCCCATGCCTGCTGTCACCACCGCACGGCTGTGGAACCGGCTGAGCGGCGCCTCGTCCAGCGCGGTCATGGCGTCGGCCACAGGGTCCCTCCTGATGCGTCGTGGGAGCTGGTGCAGTCGTGGGCACTGCCGGTCCGTTGGGGCCCTGCACCGCAGGTGGGGAGCCCCGACGGCTCCGACCGTCTTGTCGATGCCCGTTCTAGTGAGGCCAGGTGTCGGGACGGTAATTCCAAAGCGGCACGAAAGTGAACCCTCGGTGAACTTCTGGTAATTCGATCCGGGCTGCCCGCGTCGTCCCAGGTCAGCGGGGTCGTCGGCGTGACCGGCCGGCGCGTACCGGACAGCCCACCCCAGTGGCATCAGCGGCTGCCCGACACCACCGGCACCACCGGCACTGCCGACCTGGCAGCCGCCATGGCTCCAGCAACTCGGCGCGGGGTACGGTGGCGAGCGGAGGTGGGGAACGTGACCACGACTGCTGCCACGAACCGGACCGGCGACACCGAGGACGAGCTCGTGACCGAGCTGCGCTCCTGGCTCCAGGACAACTGGGATC
>JAJZLP010000293.1 GCA_021803325.1 Actinomycetes bacterium | reverse complement strand
GCACCGGCACCGGCAACCACACCACCACCACCACCACCACCAGCAGCAGCAGCAGCAGCAGCAGCGGTTGCGTCAGCGGCACCCACCGGGCAGGCGGCCGATGAGCGAGCTTGACCTCGGTGACGTCGAGCGGTTCACCGTCGGGGCCCTCGGATCGGTAGGACGGCGGACCTTCCTGCTGCAATGCCGGAGTGACGCCACGGTTCTGACCCTGAAGGTGGAGAAGCAGCAGGTGGCTGTCCTCGCCGAATACCTCGGTCGCCTGCTCCGGGAACTACCCCGCCCTGGTCATCCCCCCGACGACCTGGACCTCCAGGAGCCGGTAGACCCTCACTGGGTGGTAGGCACCCTCGGCGTCAACTACGACGACGTCCTCGATCGCATCGTGCTCGTTGCCGAGGAGGCCACCGGAGACGACGAAGACGGCGATATGGCCCGATTCACGATCACTCGGGAACAGGCGGCAGCCTTCGCCGTGCGGGCCACCTCCTTGGTGGAATCTGGACGCCCCCCCTGCCCCCTCTGCGGCGGTCCCATCGACCCGAGCGGTCACCTGTGCCCCAGGACGAACGGTCACCGACCGCCGACGACCTGACAGACCTGGCGCGGCATGGCGCGGCGCTGTCCGTGGCGGACCGCCTGACCGTGTTGTGCTGCGGCGACGTCGAGGTTCTCGGTCGGATGCCGTGGAGCTCCAACGCCACGTTCCTGGTGGTGTGCCGGCTCGGCAGCGACGTGGTGCCCGCCATCTACAAGCCCGAGCGCGGTGAGCGACCGCTGTGGGACTTCCCCACGGGGATCCACCGCCGCGAAGTGGCCGCCTACGAGCTTTCGGAGCTGCTCGGCCTGGGAATCGTTCCCGAGACGGTGACCCGCATCGACGCGCCGATGGGCGTCGGGTCCCTGCAACGGTTTGTCCCGGCGAACTTCTCCGAGCACTACTTCACCGTCCTCGAAGATCCCACCAAGCACGACCGGCTCCGGGCCTTGGCCGCCTTCGACGTCGTTTCCAACAACGCAGACCGCAAGGGCGGCCACGTGCTGCTCGACGTCGACGGCTCGATCTGGGCCATCGACAACGGCCTGAGCTTCCACGAGGAGCCCAAGCTGCGCACCGTCATCTGGGAGTTCGCCGGAGACCCCGTGCCCGAGACGCTGGTGGAAGCAATTCAAGCACTGGCCAACTTGCCCGACCCAGCCGGCAGTGAGGCCGACAACGAGGCCGCCAGCACGGGCGCCATTGACGGCAGCCGTTCGGACCCCGGCTCCAGCACGGGCAACCGCCCGGGCGATCGCACGGGAACCGGACCAGCGAGTGCCGACCGCGGCGCCGCGTCCGGTGGTGCGACCGCTGCTTCAGACGGAGCCAGCGAGACAGCCGGCGGTACACACCGCACGCCACCGTCACGCCGCCGTTCCGCCCTCGCCGATCTCCTCGAACCCGCCGAGCACCGGGCGATGCGTCGGCGAGCACGGCGCCTGCTGGCAAAGGGCCGGCTTCCCCATCCGGACCAGCGCTACCACCAGTACCCGTGGCCCCTGGTGTGAGCACAGCCAGGCGGACCAGGCTCAGGCACCCCACACCAACTCGGCATGACCCGTGGCCCCTGGTGTGAGCACAGCCAGGCGGACCAGGCTCAGGCACCCCACACCAACTCGGCATGACCCGTGGCCCCTGGTGTGAGCACAGCCAGGCGGACCAGGCTCAGGCACCCCACACCAACTCGGCGTGACCCGTGGCAGGAGGACCATCAGCGCCCGAAATCCCCGGCGACCGGAACCGCAGCCACCAGGCACGGCCCATCCCGCTCACCCCCAGTACCTCCGCCAAGCACGAGCATGAGCACGGCCGCCCACGTGGCACCCAAGGCAGCACCACCCTCAGGGCAGCACCACCCTCAAAGCAGCACCACCCTCAAAGCAGCACCACCATCAAGTGACTGCGTAGCGCTGCGGCCCACCACCGGTCGCCCGCGCCATCGCCAGATCCCGGCGCAGCCTGGCCCAAGACCTCCGATCGCGCACCGTGACGGCCCGCCGTCAGGTCACAGCCGAAAAGAGAACCCGACCCACGCCCGGCGCCACCGCGACCCACCTGTCGATGTCGAGCGCCAGGACCGCCACGGAACCTGGCGTAAAACGGGTCGGCACCGCCGACGCCGAGTCAACCATGCTGGATGTCGGTGTCGCCGGCTCCGGTCCATGGTCTTCTCCCACGACTACGGCAGACGTGGCCGGCGGAGCCGGCGTGGGCAGCGAGGGCGAAGGAAGGGTGCCCAACAGGGCGACAAGCTCGTGGACGGCAGGGTTGTGACCGACGATCATGACGGCAGCCACGTCGTCGGACACGACCGACAGCCATGCCAGCAAGTCGTCGGCGTCGGCCCGGTAGAGGGACCTGTCGATCTCCGGGGCACCGAGGCCCAGCACCGCGCACGCGCCCTCAGCCGTCCCCCTGGCCCGCACCGCGCTCGACGACACCACCAGGTCGGGCCGACGACACCCGTCGGCCAGCGCCCGGGTCAGCAGGCCCGGCACGTCCCCCACGTCACCGAACGCCGCGACGTCACGACGTCCCCGAGGTGCGAGCGGCCTGTCGTGGTCGCCACTTGGCCAGTGATCGACC
>JAJZLP010000246.1 GCA_021803325.1 Actinomycetes bacterium | reverse complement strand
TGGCTGGTGGGTGCCGATGGCGGGGTGTTCGCGTTCGGTGATGCCGGGTTCTACGGGTCGATGGGCGCGGTGAGGCTCGCGGCTCCGGTGGTGGGCATGGCGTCGACACCCGATGGGCATGGCTACTGGCTGGTGGGTGCCGATGGCGGGGTGTTCGCGTTCGGGGACGCTCGGTTCTCCGGATCGATGGGCGGGGTGAGGCTCGCCGCGCCAGTGGTGGGCATCGCCGCGGTGGGCGTCACCGTGGCGGGATGACGGACGGATGGGCACCGTTTCTGCTGTGTGGACTTGTGCTGTGTCGCCTTGTGCTGTGTCGACACCAGGTGGCCCGGGTCGACGCGGAGCCGGTGGCCCGGAGCAGTGCCGGCGAGCGCCTCGTCCGGTCTTGCGTCGATCATGGTCCACGGAACGCCACGGCACGGCGGGTCCGAGGTGGGCCGGCGGTCCCGGCACCTGGGTTGCACCGGTGACCAGCTCCACCGTTCACGCAAAGCCAGGTTGCCACCCGTGCTCGCGACCCGATCGGAGGATCGAACGACCATGACCGGCCTCGACATCGACGGTGTTCCGCCGACCGTGCGTGATCGGCACACCCCGGCGGTGCCCGCCGGACCGGTGGACCCGGCTCCCGGTGGCTTCCAGATCGTCCCGTTGCGCGGGCTGCCGGCGGTGGCAGTGGTGCTCATTGGCCTGGTGGTCGCCATCGCTACGAACCGGCTGTGGGCGCTCGACTTCTTCCACGTGGTGAGCGGTGGGATGTGGACGGCACTGGACCTGTTCCTCGGCTTCGTCCTGGGGCCCATCCTTGGACGCCTGTCGGTTCCCGCACGTGTGGAGCTGACCCGCAAGCTCATGCCAAAGCTCGTGCTGATCATGCCGACATTGGTGCTCTGCACCCTGGCAGCAGGCTGGCAGCTCGCCCGCCACCTGGGCACGATCCTGCCGACCTACCGCGACCACGGCTGGGTCGTGGCGTCGATGATCGTGGTTGGGATCCTCGCGGTGGTGGCGCTCGGGGTTCTCGAGCCGGCGAACGTGACCGTCCTGTTCGAGTTGCGCCGCCCCGACCCCGACGGGAGGGTGGTCGCCCGCCTGATGCGGCGCTTCATCGCCACCGCCGCGATCACCGGTGCGATGCAGGTGGCGACGCTGGTGATCATGACCCGGCTGGCCACGGCGTGATGGCACACCGAGGTGGCACCGAACGCGGGCCTGCGGGCGTCGGCAGCGACAGTGCTGCCGACGCGGGCGTCGAGGATGGCATGTCGAGCCCCGCCGGGCGCACGGCTCACGGGGCACCCGCAGGTGCACCTGTCGGTACCGGTTCGCCCATGGACCGGCGGCGTGCCGGTGATCTGCCCGGCGCCGTCGCGTCCGCTCACGACCTGGTCGTGGGAGGCGCCCCACCCGGTGGCCCCGTCGGCGACGGCGCGCCCGATGCGGGCGGGCCCGCCGGTGGCGCGCTGCCCGCTGTGCTGACCCACAAGGCGCCGCCAGTGGCGGAGCTGTTGGTGTCGTCGGTTGCGGCGATGCTGGCCGGTGGGGTGTACCTGGCTGCTCACCTGCCCCGACGGCCATCACTGGCGCCGGCAGTGGGGCTGGTCGCAGCCGGTGTGGTGCTCACGGCTGCGGCACTGGTCGTACTGTCCCGTGTTCGCGTCCTGGCCTGGGCCCGGTTCTTCCAGGTGATGCGGTGGGCGCTGGCGGCGTACGCCGTGATCGCGGGGATCCTCGCCTACGTGTTCGTGCTCGATCACACCACCGGAGCGACGCTCGCGGTGCTCGTCGCCACCCTTGTCGTGTTCGCCGTAGATGTGCCCACAGTCCTGGCGTTCACCGTCGCGTGGTACCAGCAGCCCCGGGACTGACCACCGTCGGAGCGAGCGCACCTGGAGCGGCGCGTCGGCGGTGGCGGAGTCGGGAGTGGTCGCGGTATCGGGACTGGTGGCGGCGTCGGGACTGGTGGCGGTATCGGGACTGGTGACAGTGGTGGGACTGGTGGCAGTGGCAGGGCCGTTGCCGCTGCCACGGTGAGAATGCGGCTAAGGCTAGGAAAGCAGCGAGGAGGCAGCGACAAGGTGTCGGCCCGGCACTCGGTCGTGTCCTGCGGGTTCGGTGTCAGCCGCTGCGGTACACGTCGATCGCCAGGTGCGAGGTGGCGATGCCACTCGCGGCGTCGGTGACGGTGACCTCGACCTGGAAGGTCCCTGGTGACGTCGGGGTGCCCGAAAGGTCGCCGGTGGTCGGGTCGAGGGTGATGCCCGGTGGCAGCCCGGAGACAGCCCAGGTATAGGGCGGTGTGCCACCGTCTGCGTGAAGCGTGACGCCGGTCGAGCCACCTCCCGTTGTCTGCACGTGGGCTCTGGGATCGTGCGTGCTGCTCGCCGCGACGCGCACGGGTCCCGCGGTTGTGCCGAAGACCGTGCCGGGAGACCCGGCTCCGTATGCTTCGCCGACGTACCCGTTCGGCAGCGACGTGGTGGTGATGGCCAGCGGGCCGGCGACCACGTCGATGGTCAGGGCCTGCTGAGCAGTGCCGCCGAGGTCGTCTTCGAACTGCACCGTGAAGCTGAAGGTGCCAACCTGGGTCGGCACACCGCTGATGATGCCAACCTGGGTCAGCGTGCCGCTGATGGTGTGGTATCCCGCTGCGAGAGTGAGGCCCGGTGGCAGCGCCCCGGCGACCACTGACCACGGATGGGCGGAGGCGGGACCGCCACCGAGCAGGACCAGGTTCGTCGAGTAGGGAGCACCGACCTCGACGGACGGCAGCGATGCGGTCTCGATGCTCGGCGGTGAGTAGATGGTCTGTGCCTCGCCGTCACAGTTGCACTCGACGAGCTGGGCGCTGCCTCCGGCGGCGTCGGAGACCTCGATGCCGTAGGCGTAGAACCCGGCGACCTGCGGGGTGCCCGACAGCAGTCCGCTCGACGAGAGCGACAGGCCGGGGGGAACGTGGTCGCCGGAGCTCGGCAGGAACAGCGACCAGTGATAGGGCGGGTCGCCGCCGGTGGCCGAGAACTGCTGGGAGAACGACAGGCCCACCTCTCCCGGGCAGAACGGCTCAGACACCAGGAACTGCGGTCTCAACGCGCCTGTTGCCAGAGAAGCGGGACTCGAGCACGACAGCGTCGAGGAGACCGCCACCGCCGGCACGACGGTGATGGTGAGGGTGAAGGGGCCGAAGGTGGTCCCGGTGGCGTCGGTGACCGATGTGTCGACGTGGAAGGTGCCAACACCGATGATCTCGACCTGCCTGCATCCCTGCTGGGGGGTGCACTGCTCGAGGAAGATGTTGCCGGTCGGGGTGCCGGCGACGACGCCGTCGCTCCCGAGCGACAGCCCGGATGGCAGTCCGCTGCCGGTCCAGACGTAGGGGGCGACCCCACCGGTGACGGTGAGCTGGCGGGCGTAGAAGACGCCTACCTCGGAGTCGGGGAGGGTCTGGTCGCCGGGCGGGATGGACGGCGGCGGCTCCACTGTCAAGGTGTAGGTCTGGCTGGCGGTAGCGGGAGTGGCCTCGGAGTCGCTCACCTGCACGGTGAACGTCGTCTTCCCCGCATTGGTGGGGCTGCCGGCGATGGTGGCGGTGGTGCAGGTCGGGTCGGCGCAGGTGGGGCCGGTGAGCCCGCCGGGCAGGGTGGACCCGGCGGCGAGGGTCCAGGTGTAGGGGGCGACCCCGCCGCCTGCCTGGAGGATGGTGTCGTAGGGGACGCCCTGATCGGCGGCGGGGACGGTGGCGGTCTCGATCGTGAGCGGCACGTCGATGGCGAGCTGGGCGGTTGCGGTGCCACCTGCGGCGTCGGTGACCGTGGCGGTGAAGCTCACGTCGGTGGCGTCGGGGGCGAGCGTGCCGGTGATGGCGCCGGTGGTCGGGTCGAGCGTCAACCCGGCGGGAAGCGTGCCGGCGCTGACCGACCAGGCGGCAGGCGCGGTGCCGCCGCTCATGGCCAGGGTCTGGTTGTAGGCGGCGCCGAAGGTGGCGTCAGGGAGGGTGGTGGTGGTGATCTTTGGTGGTGGGTTGACCGTCAGCGTGTCGTGGAAGGTGGCGCTGTTGCCGTAGACGTCGTTCACTGTCACGGCGTAGGTGACGCTCTGCCCTGCCGTCGTCGGCGTACCGGTGAAGTGGATCGTGCCTCTCCCGGCCGAGACGCTGATGCCGCTCACAGGGAAACCTTCGCGTGCATAGCTGAGTGTGTAGGGCCCGCCGCCCCCGCCGCCCCCCGTGATCGTGACGCTGTAGGACACGCCCTGGTCTGCGCCGTGCAGCGAGGCGGGGCTGATGACCAGCGCCGGCAGCGGCTTCACGACCAGGTCGACGGTGACACTGGTGACGATGCCAAGGTGGTCCTCGGCGGTAATGGTGAGGGGGTACGTGCCCGCGGCCAGGGTCAGTCTCTGGCTGCTGGTCGAAAGGGTTGCCGTGGTGGAGGTGCCAGAGAGAGCAAGGTTCGCGGTGTCCGACCCTGACACGCTCCAGGTGTAGGGGCCGGTGCCGCCGCTCAGCTGCACCGGCGCGCTGTAGGGGGTGCTGGAGGTCGCGTCGGGCAGCGACGGGGTGGTGATGGCCGGGCGCGGGTTGACGGTGACGGTGTCGGTCTGGGTGGAGGTGCCGCCGAGCGCGTCGGTGAGCTCGATGGTGAAGGTGTACGTCCCGGCTTGGGTGGGGGTGCCTGCGGCGGTGGCGTTGAGACAGCCCTGGGCCGGATCCTCGCAGGTCGGGCCGCTCACCCCCGGGGGCAACGAGCCCGACGACAGCGACCAACGGAACGGTGGCACGCCGGCGTACTCGTTGGCCACCCACACCGCGTCGTAGGGCGCGCCGACGTCGTCGGCGCCCGGCACGTCGGTGACCGGCTTGTACGTCGGGGGGATCAGGTTGCCGAACCCCTGGTCGTAGATGGCGGGGCTGCCCTCGTTGGTGAGGGTCAAGGTCGCCGACGCGGTGTTGCCGTCAGCGTCGGTGACGGTGAAGGTGGGGGTCACCTGGTCGTATTGGTCGATGGTCGGGGTGCCCGAGATGACCCCGGTTGTCGGGTCGAAGGACAGCCCGGGGGGCAGCACGTTGGTGGGCACCGACCAGGTGAGAGGCGCCACGCCGCCGACGGCGTCCATGGTGTCGCTGTAGGGCCGGCCGTACTCGGAGAACGGCAGGGTGGTTGTGGTGATGGTCGGTCCGGCCACGGCGACGGTGAACGTCGTGGTGATGGTGTGGCCAGGGGTGGAGGCGATGCTGTCGGCCACGGTCACGGGGATCGAGTAGGTGCCTGGCTTGGTCGGTGTGCCACTGAGCAGCCCGGTCGACGAGTCGAGGCTCATCCCGGGGGGCAGCGAGCCGGACGGTGCCGACCAGGTGTAGGGAGGTGCGCCGCTGGTCACCGACACAGGCACACCTCCGCCACCGGGGCCGTAGGCGATGCCGACCGTGGCGGCGGGCAGCGACGTGGTGGTGAACACCGGCGGCGGGGCGCTCTGGCCGGCGGGGGCCTGGGCGATGGCGATCGCCTCGGAGATGATGCTCGGGTCGTCGTAGCTGACGTTGATGATGCCGAGCCCGCCGGGGTTGAACACGATCCCGGCGCCTCCTTCGACCCCGGCCTTCAGCGTCCACCACGGGGTGCTGCTCGGCGACACGCCGAGAGCCGTGAAGCCGTAGAGGTTGAACTCCGGGCCCACCACGTCGTAGATGAGCAGCTGCAGCTGCGGGCCGACCGCGACCTGGATCGATACGGACCCTTCCGACACCGACGGCGACGCGAGCGACTGTGGGCTGAGGGTGAAGCTGCTCTCGGGTGAGAAGCCCCCGCCCGAGTAGCTCAATCCCGCGCTCACCGTGGCTGTCTCGCCGTCGGAGGTGGCCCACGGCTGGCTGACCTCGCCGTTCACCGAGACGACGAGCTGGATCTGCATCTGGGGCTCGATCACGACGGGTATCGGCCCGACCTGGACGTCGATCGGGTCGAATTCGATCTCGGAACCGAGAGGCAGCGTTGCGCTGCAGCCCACCGCCTCCTGGGCGGAGGCCTGCAGCTGCGCCTGGGTGCTCATCGACGCCGACATGTTGAGGTTCGCCCCCGACAGCAGGCTCCACGAAGCCGAGAAGTTCACAGACGGCGCGAAGTAGACCGTACCGCTGACGGAGATCCCCGCTCCGGCGCCGCAGCTGACCGTCTGGTTGCCGATCTGCAGGCCGAGGTCGCCGCTGCCCGGGCCGACCGACGGCGTGTGGTGCCCGGCTCGCAGGTGGGCGGCCGGGCCGGGTCCGGCGCCGGGCAGCACGGTGACTCCGGGCGCGGTGGACACCGACCCCATGATGGAGCTGTCGGCCAGCGGCTCGGCGACCGACAGATTGCCGCGGGGCACCGCGTCGGTGAGCGTGGCCGGTTCGGTGCCCAGGACCAGATGACCGGTGGTGGCGGCCACCGAGGTGATCGTTCGAAGCAGGCCGAAGGGTGTTTCGGGGGTGACGCCGAAGACGACCACGTCGCCGACGGCCAGGTTCGCCAGGGAGGAGGGCAGCCCACTGGCGCTGGTGAAGGTGAGGCTGGTGGAGCTGACCGTGGTGAGGTCGGCGGCATCACCGGCGGTCATGGTCTTGGTGGTGCTCGGCACCTCGTCGAGGTACGAGACGGTGACGGTGACGGTCGACCCTGGGCTGACGGTGGCAGGACTGCCGGTCACCGACGGGTAGTAGGTGGTGGTCCCGGCAGTCACCGGGGCGGCAGTCACGTGGTACGTGCCCGGTGGCACGTCGGCGAGCGTGCGGGTGGCGGTCAGGCCGGTGTGGTAGCCCCCGGGCCCGCTGACGTCCACCGAGGCTGGCGTGCCCGGCGGGAGCTCGGTGATCGACACTGCCAGGCTGCTCGGCCCGAAGAGGGTGGTGCCAAAGGTGGGCGGTACCGGCCCTGGTGGTGACCCGCCCGCAGCGGTGGTGACCGGCGGCGAAGCGCCACCACCGGCGATGGCGGCGACGATGCGGTGGCCGGGGGTGAGGGTGATGCCGGTGGCGGGGATGGAGCCGTGGTAGGCGGCGTTGCCGAAGGCGAAGACGCCGCCGTCGCGTCCGATGAGGAGGTAGCCGCCGCCGGTGGGGGTGGCGATGGCGGCGACGATGCGGTGGCCGGGGGTGAGGGTGATGCCGGTGGCGGGGATGGAGCCGTGGTAGGCGGCGTTGCCGAAGGCGAAGACGCCGCCGTCGCGTCCGATGAGGAGGTAGCCGCCGCCGGTGGGGGTGGCGATGGCGGCGACGATGCGGTGGCCGGGGGTGAGGGTGATGCCGGTGGCGGGGATGGAGCCGTGGTAGGTGGCGTTGCCGAAGGCGAAGACGCCGCCGTCGCGTCCGACGAGCCAGCTGCTGCCGCCGGTGGGGGTGGCGATGGCGGCACGGGACGCCGTGCGGTCGCGGGGGCCCGACGAGATGCCGGAGCGGCGGCCAACCGTGTGGCGGAGGGGTGCGTTCGGTCGCGAGCGTCCGCGCCAGGCGGCCTGCCGCCTGACGTGTCGCGACGTCGGTGGTGGCGGCACGGTCGGAGCGAAAACGGCCGCTCGCAGTGTGGTGGTCGGTACTGGAGCGGCTCCTCCAGGCGAACCGTGCCTGGTGCCCGCCACGAGCAGCACCGCGGCCACCAGCGTGATCGCCGAGACGATGGCAGGGGCCGCCCGATGCCTGTGTGCGCGTCGTCTGCCCTGTGGCACCGTGGCCGGGCAGGGCCAGATGGTGGAGCCGACCCCGAGATGTCGTTCCTGGTCGACGTTCCCGAGCCGCTGTCCCTGGCCCGCGTCCCACGGGTGCCGGCACGCCCGGCATCCACGCCGAGGAGCGCGGACCATCGGAGCGTGGCGCAGCGCCCACGTGCGGTACGACCAGTGCTCCCGTTCCTCGGGCAATGCGCTCGTCCTTGTCTGGTCTGCGACCTTGTCTGGCGGGCGTCGGTCCGATCGACACCAGGTCCGCCAGGGTCGCGAGCTCCGGGTGTGACGTCATCCGCGACCCGGGCAGGTGGACGACGGGCAGACGACCGGTTCCACGATGTCGGACCCTGGGCCCGGCGCCAGTGGTGCGCTACCGACGCGGTCCGCATCACCAGCCATACCGGGTGCGCGTACCGAGCGCGTACCCGTGCGCGGGCGGGCCCTCGGCGGATCCGGTCGCCCGATCCACTGGTCGCCGAGTCGATCCCCGGGGGCGGTGCTCCGCGAGGGCCCCGAGGATCGATGGTGGCCCCGGGCGGGTACCTGGCCGAACCTGGGGAGACCGCTACCACCCTGGTCAGGGGCCTGCACCAGAGGGAGGTGGCGAGGTCGTAGGGACAGGCCCGAACGGGCAG
Source organism: Actinomycetes bacterium (assembly GCA_021803325.1). Classification (GTDB taxonomy): domain Bacteria; phylum Actinomycetota; class Acidimicrobiia; order Acidimicrobiales; family UBA8190; genus JAJZYI01. The sequence continues at coordinate 8,714 of JAJZLP010000246.1, read as the reverse complement.
CATCGATGGCACGGTCGCTGTCGACACCGCCGGGTCGTGGCGCCGGACCGGTCCCGGCGGGGTGTCGCCGGCTGTCGGAGCGGCCTGAATGGGCGGAACCCGCGCGATCCCGTAGAATCTCTGGAGGACCTCTGGCCGTGCCGCTGCCAGTCAGCCACGATGGGTGGTGACTGTGGGCGGCGGTGCCGGCGCCGGGGCGAGAGCACGACGAGCGCACGGAGCACGGAGCACGCGATGCCGTTTGAGGTGGGAACCAAGGACTGCACGTCGCTGAGCGACGGCGAGTTGGCTGAGATGGCCGATATGACCGCCGATCGGGATTTGCAGTTCGACATCGGTTTCCTGTCGAAGCAGTGTGAGGAGTGGGTTCTCATCACCCAGGTGCACGAGGGTCCCAAGCTGCGGGGCTACTCGTTCTGCACCCTGGAGCGCATCGGCGGAACCCCGTCCATGTTGATCGGGCTGGCCAGCGTCGAACGGAGCGCCAAGGCCGACCAGGTCCTGCGCCAGCTCCTGGGCGACCAGTACCGCCGGGCGTTGTTGGCCTTCCCCGACGAGGACGTGCTGGTCGGGGCGCGCCTGGCTGACCCGCAGGCCTACCAGGTGTTCACCGGGCTGGTGGACATCGTCCCCCGGCCGGCGCACAAGGCGTCGGGGGAGGAGCGGGCCTGGGGCCGGCGCCTGGCCAAGCGGTTCGGGGCAGAGCACCAGCTCGACGACCGCACCTTCGTGCTGTGCGGCACCGGAGACCTGTGCGGGGCTCTCGACTTCGGCGGCCCGAAGGTCCACGAGCCTGACGCTGAGGTGCTGGAGCTGTTCGGGTCGCTCGATCTGTCGCGCGGCGACCGGGTCGTCGGCTTCGGGTGGGCCATGGCCGAGGATCTCGCCTCGGGCAAGCTGGCGCCCCGGCGCTGACGCGCTGCCCGCCGGCATGGGCGCGCTGCCTGTCGGCATGGGCGTACTGCCGCCGGATAGGCGGGTGGCGCGGGAGGGCCGCCGGATCGGCGGCGAGCCGGCGCTCGGCTCAGGGGCGGGGGAGCACGGCCAGCACCTGCTTGGTGCAGTAGCCGTCCTGCGGCCGACCGACGGCGACCACCAGGTAGGCGGGCCGGAACCCGAGTGCCGCTGTCAGCGATTTCCCCGTGAGGCGGCGGCGACCGGCAGCGACCAGGGCCTGCGCAGCCCGCCCGTCGTGCACCGGCAGCCAGTTGTCGGTCCGGTACCAGCCGAACCGGGCCCAGGCGGTGCCGTCCTCCGCCCGGAGGAACAGCATCGGGCCACGTGACGGGGTCACGATGGCGACCGAGGGTCGGGTGCCGTGGAACTCCCAATAGGGCCACGACGTGCCGGGGAACCCGAGCAGATGGGGTTCCGGAGGTGCCACGATGGCCCGGAGCGCCCGGCGGGCCCGGCGACCCCGGGCGACCCCGGCTCGTTCGAGCTGGCCGGCGATCAGGAGGGCCTCGGGGCGAGCCGGGTCGTCGAGGGCCTCGTGGGGCGACACGGCGCCGTCGAGCACGTCGAACGGCTCGACGACACCGTCGGGCAGGACGGGCAGGCCACCGTGCAGGCGCACCAGGACCTTGCTGTCGAGGTCGAGGGCGGCGACGTCGGTCGTGCCGGTGCCACCGCCGAGGACCAGGAACCGCCGGGTGCCGGCAGGCTTCGGCGCCAGGCGTCGCCCCGACCGCGGTCGTCCCCGCCGACGCTCCGAGCGGGCGTGGCGCCTGCCGGCAGCCGGGCCCGGCACAGGATCCTGCCTGTCGACGGTGTCGTCACCGGCGTCGGAGGCACTCCAGCGCAGGTCCTGCGGATCGACGGCATCGGCGCCCTGGCCCGCGGGTCGATCCTGCCTGCCGACGGTGTCGTCACCGGCGTCGGAGGCACTCCAGCGCAGGTCCTGCGGATCGACGGCATCGGCGCCTGTGGCCTGCTCACCGGCCGGACCGCGGTCCTCGACGCGGTGGCGGTCCCGGGTGCGGTCGTGCTCGCCGGCAGGACGGGGGCGGCCGGCGGGGCCAGGCCCTGGCCCGGGCCCGAAGTCGAGGTCCCCGGTGCCGCCGGTCACGCCGGGCTCCCGGAGGCTGCAGCCAGCAGGGACGCATCGTGGCGGCACTGCTCGTCGAGGCGGGCTGCCAGCTCGTCGGGATCGATGGCCGGAGCCAGGCACGTCGAGTGCCGGCAGACATAGGCACGGCCGTCGTCGGGTCGCTCCGTCCACAGGGGCGCCTCGGTGCGCTCGCCCCAGGCGAGCACCACGGCGGGCTCAAAGCGCTGCCGCACGCGATCGACCATGTCGTGGCGCCTGCCGGTGACCACGACCTCGGTGGTGCCGCCTGCAGCCAGGGTGGCCGCCACGACGGCGTTGGCAAAGGCCAGGGGATGGTTGGCGGCGATGGACGCCAGCACACCGGCGATGGCATCGCCAGCGTCCACCAGGTCCGTGTCCCCGGTGAGGGCGCCGAGCCGCAGCAGCGCGGTGGCTGCCACCGAGCTGGCGGACGGGGTGGCGCCATCGACGAGCTCCACCGGCCGCACGACGAGCGCGTCGGCGTCGTCTCCGGATGTGGCCAGCAGGCCGCTGCCGTCGGAGAAGCGGGCGAGCATCTCGCGGGCCACCGTCGTCGCCCGCTCGGACCACACGGCCCGGCCGGTGAGCTCGGCCAGGCGGGTGCAGGCGTCGACCATCCACGCGTGGTCCGCCGCACAGCCGAGGTGCCGGGTTGACCCGGCCTGCCACGTCCGCATGAGCCGGCCGTCCTCGGCCCGCCGCAGCCGGGTCCACAGCACCTCGCCGAGCGACTCCGCCTGCTGCGCCCACGCGGTCGTGCCGGTGGCTGCAGCTGCCTCGGCCAGCGCACCGACGAACATGGCGTTCCACTCGGTGATGAGCTTGTCGTCGCGCCCGGGAGCCACCCGGCGGTCCCGGGCCGCGAGCAGCCGGCGCCGGCCGGCCTCGACGGCGTCGGGCCGGGCCAGGACATCGCCGGCCGGGCGGCGGAGCACGTGGCGCCCCTCAAAGGCAGCCGTGCCGTCGACTTGGTACCAGGCGGCGACCACGTCGTAGTCGTCGCCCAGCTCGGAGCGCAGCTCGTCGGCGGACCACACGTAGAAGCGGCCCTCCTCGCCTTCGGAGTCGGCGTCGCGTGCGGCGGCGAGGCCGCCGTCGGGCAGGGTCAGGTCGCCGAGGACGTAGCCGATGGTCTCCTCGACGACCTGGAGCCACCGGGGGTCGCCGGTGGCCTGCCAGGCATGCAGGTAGGCGCGCACCAGCCCGGCCTGGTCGTACAGCATCTTCTCGAAATGGGGCACGGTCCACGTGGCGTCGGTGGCGTAGCGGGCGAACCCGCCGGCCAGGTGGTCGTAGATGCCGCCGGCAGCCATGGCCGCGAGCGTGGTGGTGGCCGCGGCCAGCGACCGGTCGTCGCCGGACAGGCGGTGGTGCTGCAGCAGGAGCTCGATGAGTGCGGGCTGCGGGAATTTCGGTGCCGGGCCGAACCCGCCGAACCGGGGGTCGAGGCGCTCCACCAGCTCGTCGGCGGCACGGCCGAGGAGGGCGGGCCACACGGCGGTGGTCGGGATCGGTGTGCTCGGCACCGTGCTGCCCCGGGCCACGGCGCGGGCCACCTCGTCGGCCTGCGCCTCGACGTCGGCGCGCCGGTTGGACCAGGCGTCGGCCATGGCCGCCACGACCCGGTCGAACCCGGGCATGCCCCTGCTGTCGCTGCGTGGGAAGTACGTCCCGGTGAAGAACGGTCGTCCGTCGGGCGTGGCGAACACCGACATCGGCCAGCCGCCGTGCCCGTTCATGGCCTGCACCGCCTCCATGTAGACGGCGTCGACGTCGGGCCGCTCCTCGCGGTCCACCTTGACAGCTACGAACCGGTCGTTGAGCACGGCGGCGATGCCCGGGTCGTCGAACGACTCGTGCGCCATCACGTGGCACCAGTGGCAGGCGGAGTAGCCCACCGACACGAACAGCGGCTTGTCCTCCTCCCGGGCTCGGGCGAGGGCGTCGGGGCCCCACGGGTACCAGTCCACCGGTTGGTCCGCGTGCTGGCGCAGGTATCGGCTCGGCTCGTTGGCCAGTCGGTTCACGGCGTGATCCTACGGGTGCGGTGGGGGTGGGTGGGTAGCGTGGGGAGCCCGGTGCTGGACTGCCAGCGCCGTCTGTCCTGCGGCTGGAGCCGGGCGGCCCTTGCGGGTTGCCGAGGGTACCCGCTGGCGCTCGGAAGCGCCGGGCGGTCACCAGAGCGTGACCCGGCGCGGGTGGCGGTGGCCGCGCAGCCGTCGATCCTTGGTGACGAGCGTCCACCCTGTTTCGATCGCCGTCGCGTAGATGATGCGGTCGGCTGGGTCGCCGGGGAAGGTGGCCGGCAGTGCTGCTGCTGTGTCGGCGACCGCTGGCGTGATCGGCGCGGTCCGCACGTCGCGCGCCATGGCCTGCAGCCACGTTCGGACGGGCACGCTGAGCTCGATGCGCTGGTGCGTCGCCAGCCAGGCGAGCTCGTACCAGCTCACCGCCGAGATCGCTATCTCGGCGGCCGCGTCGATCGCGTCGGCTGCGACGTCGCTGATGCGCTCGGGCTCAGCCGACCACCAGTGGAGGACGTGGGTGTCGAGGAGGACGGTGGTCATGACGCGTCCCACTCCTCGCCGGTCGAGTAGAGGGTATCGGCGGCACCGGCCGTCCTCGCGAAGCCGGAGAGGTTCCCTTTCGAGGGGCGCGAGCCGGTCGCCGGCACCAGGCGGGCCACGGTACGGCCGTGTTTGGTGATCTCGATCTCGTCGCCAGCGGCTGCGTCGTCCAGCAGGGCCAGCAGCCTGGCTTTCGCCTCCGTAGCGGTCACCATACGGGTCATATAGTCATTGTAGTGGTCATACGGTCGGTATGCTGGTCATTACATGAGAACGCCGACCTGCACCGGCGGTGACGACTTGTGCCCGCCGTGGGTCGCGGTCGTAGGGTGCCGCGATGGAGATCCGATTGGACGGCAAGGTCGCGCTCGTCACGGGGGCGTCGCGGGGGATCGGGCTGGCCATCGCCGCCCGCATGGCCGAGGCCGGAGCGTCGGTGGTGCTCACCGCACGCAAGCCCGACGAGCTTCGCCAGGCGGCCGCGTCCCTCGGCGCCGATCCCGAGGGGTCCGCTCTACCGGCAGCACCGGGAGCAACCGGGGCCAGCACCGGGGAGCGGCCACCGGGAGGAGGGACGCCGACGCCGGGCGGTGACGCCGCGCATGGGGCGCCAGGGAGCGAGGCCGGGCACGGGGCACCGAGGAGCGAGGCCGGGCACGGGGCGTCGGGGCGCGAGATGGGGCACGTGCCGCCGGGCGGTGACGCCGGGCACGTGGCGCCGGGTCTCGAAACGGGCACCGGAGGCGCCCTTCCTGCACCGTCCGGCGTCCCCGGGGTTCCTGCCGTCGTCTGGTTCGCTGCCAACGCAGGCGAGCCCGACCAGGCCGAGGCGTGCATCGCCGCCACAGTGGCACGCTTCGGGCGGCTGGACGTTCTCGTCAACAACGCAGCCACCAACCCGCACTACGGGCCGCTGATGGGGATCGACGCCGGGCAGGCTGCCAAGACGGTGCAGGTCAACCAGTACGGCGTGTTGGCGTGGACGCAGGCCGCCTGGCGGGCGTCGATGGCCGAGCGCGGCGGGGTGGTCCTGAACATCTCGTCGGTCGGGGGCCTGTCGCCCGAACCGGGGATGGGCTGGTACGGCGTGACCAAGGCAGCGGTCGTCCACCTCACCCGCCAGCTTGCTGCCGAGCTCGGACCCACGGTCCGGGTCAATGCCATCGCCCCCGGGCTGGTGCGTACCGCCTTCGCCCGTGTGCTGGTGGACGACCACGGCGACCGGGTGGCCGCGCACCTGCCGCTCCGCCGGATCGGCGAGCCGGACGATGTCGCCACCGCAGCGCTGTTTTTGGCGTCGGATGCCGCTTCGTGGATCACCGGCGCCACGCTCGTCGTCGACGGCGGGGCGTTGTCGACGCCGTCGGGAGGCGTGTAGCCGAGCGACGCCCGCTCGGCCCGCTCGGCCCCGCTCGGGCAGTGAAGCCGCTCTCGCCATGCCTGGGCAGTGAAGCCGCTCTCGTTTCGAGACTGAACCGAGGAAGCCCGACGTGAACGGTTGGGTGTTGGAGATGACCACGCCGCATTGCGCGGGGCATCACGCGGCCACGTTCACCGTGCCTCGGTGAGGGGATCGTTCGGACAGGCGACGACGCCCGGCTGCTGGCGTTCGACGCGCTGTCCATCTGCGGAACCTATGGTGACGCTGCCATGGCCGCTCCACGTGACCTGCTCGATTGGCTTCGCTCCCAGTGCGCGGAGTTCGTCTTCTTGCCCGCGGGCGTCTATGTCGAGCAGGGCGAGCACGACTGGCCGCTCGTGGCGACGGGCCCGGCGGATCTCACGTCCAAGCTTGGCGAGGGCGGCCACCTCGCAGCCCTGCCGAAGGAGTCCGCCGCGCTGGCCAACGTCATCGAGGTGGCCCTCGTCGACTTCCTCCTGGAGCGGCTCGATCGGACCCCGGGAGCGACCGGTCGGCGGGGCGAGGAGCGCAGCTACCCCGACCTCGAGATCGGCGGGGACGCGTTCGGCGGGACCTTCCACGCCGTCGACATCAAGATGGCCCGCCTCGCCAAAAACGGGACGCAGACCCAGTCCCGCTGCACCCTCTACACCGGCAACACCTACTTCAAGTGGCCGACGATCCGCTGGCCCGGGATGTTCCGACCCTTCGACGACTACGCCTCCCACCTCGACATCATCGGCGTCTACCGCCTCGACGTCGCCTACCGCGGCCGGGTCCGCGACCTCGAGCTGTTCGTCCACGAGCCCTGGCGCATCGCCTCCAAGGAGCGCTCCAGCACGACGCGGGAGTACCTCGGCGCCGTCGTCGAGGTGGCCGCGCTGCGGGAGGGGAGGGGCGAGTTCGACACCGAGGACGCCTTCTACAAGTACTGGCGCGCCTACCCTTTCCGGGTGCCCAAGGCCGTCGAGCGCCAGCTCCAAAAGGCGCTGCGTGAGCAGGAGGGACGGTCGTAGTCACACCCTCGCCGTAGGGTCGAGCTCATGTTCGATCTGTGGTCCACCCAGGAGGCGAGCGAACCTGGCAGGATCGAGCGCGTGACGGTCCATGGGGTCGCGATCTCCCTCTTCTCCGGCGCGGGCGGCCTCGACCTGGGCGCCGAGCAGGCCGGGTTCCACACCGCTGCAGCCGTGGAGATCAACGACGACGCCGCCGACACGATGGAGAAGAACTTCCCCGGCCTCGCCAGCCCCGTCGTCCGCCAGTCGATCCTCGACATCCCCACCAAAGAGCTGCTCCGGGCAGCCGGCCTCAAGGGCAGGGAGCGGCCCGAGCTGCTCATCGGCGGCCCGCCGTGCACGCCGTTCTCCAAATCGGGCTTCTGGCTCGAATGGAAACGCGAAGGCCTCGACCCCGACGCCAGCCTCCTCCAGTGCTACACCCGCGTCCTCGCCGAAGCCCGCCCCCGGGCCTTCATCCTCGAGAACGTCTACGCCCTCACCTACCGCAACAAGGCCAGCCGCCCCGCCTTCCAGCGGCTCCTCCAGGAGGTCGACGAGGCCGGCTACCACTGCCAGTGGAAGGTCCTCAACGCCGCCGACCACGGCGTCCCGCAGCTGCGCCCCCGCCTCTTCGTCGTCGGCACCCCCAAGGGCACCCCCCTGCCCGACCTGCCCGAGGCGACGCACTCGGGGCAGTGGGAGCGGCGGACGAGCGGCGGGGGAGGCCGCCCGCACGTGACCGCCGGCGAGGCCCTGGCCGGGCTGGTCACCGCCTCGGAGCCCGAGGAGACCGTGCGGGGTCGCTGGGGCCACCTCCTCGCCGACATCCCACCCGGCGAGAACTACCTCTTCTACACCGCCGAGCGGGGCCACCCAGACCCGGTCTTCGAGTGGCGTAGCCGCTACTGGTCGTTCCTGCTCAAGCTCTCGCCGGACCGGCCGTCGCCCACGATCCAGGCCCAGCCCGGCCCCAACGTCGGCCCCTTCCACTGGGAGAACCGACGCCTCCGGGTCCCAGAGCTGCGCCGGCTGTTCACCTTCCCCGACGACTTCAGCTTCGTCGGCCGTCGCGCATCGGTCCAGGCCCAGGTCGGCAACGCCGTCCCCCCGCTGCTCGCCCGCCACGTCGTCGGCTGTGTCGCGCAGGCCATCGGGTAGCAGCGGACATGGTGGAGCGCTGGCGCGCGCCGTTCGCCTCCAGTCAGGCAATCCACCAGAAGATGAGTACCCTCGCCCGACGTGACACCGCTCCTGAGCTGGCGCTCCGATGTGTCCTTCATCGGCGCGGGCTGCGCTACCGCGTCCACCGGCGCCCGCTCCCAGGCCTCGCCCGGCAGGCCGACATCGTCTTCACCCGCGCCAAGGTCGCCGTCTTCGTCGACGGCTGCTTCTGGCACGGCTGCCCCGAGCACGGCCGTCGTTGGCATCGCACCAACGGCTGGTACTGGCCGCAGAAGATCGAAGCCAACAAGGACCGTGATCTCGACACCGACGAGCGCTTGCTGGCAGCAGGGTGGGCGCCGATCAGGATCTGGGAGCACGAGGATCCTGAGGTGGCGGCCGACCGGGTCATCGCGTGTGTCCGCGCATAGCGTCGACGTCTGGAGTCGGCACTGACCTGGACCATTGTCGTCTGGCGCGTTGCTGACGGCGGGCCCGTCAGGGACCGGGAG
>JAJZLP010000015.1 GCA_021803325.1 Actinomycetes bacterium | reverse complement strand
TCGGCGTGCTCACCGAACGGATCGGGCGCCTGGCCGACGTCAGGATGCGGCAGCTTTGCGAGGCGCTCGAAGTCGCCGTTGACTGCGACCGCTGAGCCTCCACTTCGCGGTCGCCCGCGAGCCGGCGTTGGAGGACACCCTCCCGTCGCGGAGACGACACCCGCCCGTCGCGGAGACGGGACGTTATGGTCGCACGATAGGGGCCAGAGCCCGGCTCGAGGTCACCCGGGGTGGCGAGCGCCGACCCGTCGACGCCGACCATGTCGGTGATGCTGGCCCCGGCACGAAGTGCCCCCTGGGCGTGAAGGCGGGCTGGGCCCTCGTGCCCCAAGGCGACGAGCTGGGCGAAGTGCATCAGCTGCTGCGTCTTGGGGCCGAGGGGGTTCTCGGCGAGGAGGACCCGGCGAAGCTCTTCGATGGTCTCGACGGCGTCGAGGCGCCCCGCGGCCTGGGCCAGCGCGACGCGTTCGTCGATGCCGGGCGGGACGGCGCCGAAGACCCTTCGGTAGCGGTCCCGGATGACCTCGGCACGCTCGGGGCCGCTCGGCGGGCTCATCCGCGTACCGGGGCCATTGACGCCTGGACCGCTTCGAGGGCGCCGTCGGGGAAGTCGACCGCTCCGCCGACGGCCTGGGCGGCGAGCGGGGGCCTGGCCCCGGACCCGGGCTCTTCGTCCTCCCCACGGGCGGCGCACGAAGTGGGCGATCTTGCGCTCCACCTTGGGCCGGGTGCCGGTGTAGACCTCCTGCCATGAGGGGTCGCGCTGTGCGGCCTTGTGAGCCTGGAGGAGCTCCTCACGGGCGTGGATCGTGACGGTGCGCCCCGACGACGAGGTGGTGCACGAGGTCCGCAGCGGGCAGCCGGCGCACTGCGAAGCGAAGTCGGCGATCCCCGAGCCGTCCTTGGCGGTGCGGATGGCAGCGGTGTTGCCTGCGGGACAGGTGACCGCTCCAGCGTCGAGGTCGACGCTGAAGTCGTCCTTGCCGAACCGAACCGGTCGTCGGCGGCTATCCAGGCGCGGTGCGCCTCGAGGATCTCGGCACGGGTCCGTGCGACGAAGTTCCACCACATGAGCACCTCCTCGTCGAAAGGAACGCCGCCGATCAGCAGCACCCGCGCGGGCTCTCTGGCGGCCAGGGCGATCTCGGCCTGTCCGGTGTCGGGACCGCAGGCAGCCCGAAGCGGCGCGGCGCCGCCGGCCTGTACCACCTGGCCTGGCAGCTCGACACCATCGACGAGCTGGCCGCCGGGCGGGCCGAGATCACCGCCGGGCGCGGCGCCTCCACCGACCGGTCCATCGAGCTGCTCGCTACCGAGGTCCTGCCGGTCCTGCGGCGCGAAACCGCGCCGGAGCGTGCACTGCCGGCATGAGCACCAGGGCTGAGATCGCCCAGGCGCTCGAGGCCTACCAGGCGGGCCGTCTCGGTCGCATTCCAGCCACCGAGGTGTTACACCACCGTCGTGGTGACATCGACGTGGATGACACCCATGACCGAGAAGGAGACTCGCGTGGCTGGACCTTGTGAGCATCTCAAAGCGCTCCGGATGGCGGACTTCCCACCGCCACGGACCCCGGACGCCTGCGAGGAGTGCCTGGCCGAAGGGACCCGCTGGGTGGCGTTGCGTGAATGCCGCGACTGCGGTCATGTCGGCTGCTGCGACTCCTCGCCGGGAACGCACGCCACCAAGCACTACCACCAGACCCACCACCCGGTCATGCGCTCGGTCATGCCCGGCGATACCTGGAGCTGGTGCTATCTCCACGAGGAGACCGGCCAGCTCTCGTGACCGGCTACACCAGAGGCGACGGCGGGCGCAGCGTCGTCTGGGTCCGGGATCTGCCGGCCGGGGGACGGCCGGTGCGTCGTCTGGGTCCGGGATCTGCCCGAAGACCGCGGTGACGGCGACACCGCAGTTCGCCAGGCGCGGAAGCACCTCGGCGCTGAAGTACTCGGGGCTGGAGCCAAAGCGCACTGGGGGCCCTGGGGGTGGAGGCTCTCCTCCCCGGAGGCTCCCGATGACGGCCTCAAGCGCGTCAAGTGGCTCGGTCACCTGGGCGTAGAGCTCGCGCGCTCGCTGGGTCGGAACGACGCCGTTCGGTCCGCAGACGAACAGTCGAGTGCCGATTACCCGCTCCAGCGCGGCCAGATGTTGGCTCGTTACAGGCTGGCTGATGCCGCGGTGGTAGGCGGCGTCGGTCAGTGAGCCGGCCCGGTAGATGGCGAGGAACGTCCGGAGCAGCTCGCTATCGGCCATGAGGAAACTCATACCAGCCAGCTAGGAATCTTCTTTGCTTATCGTTGATCGACGCCCGATCATGGGGATCGTGACGCACCCACCGACGAGCCACCGCTACCTGCACGGCCACCACGAGGCAGTCTTGCGCTCACATCGACAGCGCACCGCCGAGAGCTCAGCCGCGTACCTGCTGCCCCATCTCGGACCCGACGCCGAGGTGCTCGACGTCGGCTGCGGCCCGGGAACAATCACCGTCGAACTGGCAGAGCGAGTGCCAGACGGCACGGTCGTCGGGGTCGACGCCGAACCCGCCATCGTGGAGTTCGGCTCTGGTCATCCAAAAAGCCTGCGGACGTTGGCCAACTTCATGACCAGTCGACGCGGGCTGCCCTTCACCGGTGTGAAGTCGTAGTGGCGGTAGAAGGTCGC
>JAJZLP010000347.1 GCA_021803325.1 Actinomycetes bacterium | reverse complement strand
CATCCGCGGTCGCGTCGGCGGCGCGGGCCGTGGGGCGAGCCGCCGCCGCCGCTCGTGACCGCCGACAGCCGCGCAGCGACAGCCAGACCGCGGCAGTTCGTGCTGCCGGTGAGCACGCCGATCGTGACCTGACCGGCGAGCGATGGGCGGCGGGCGTCGACGTGCCGGACCTGCTCGCCGGGTCCGGGTCCGCCGGGGCGAGATCGATGGCTGGTGGCGGCGATGCGGGCACCGCGGCCGACCCCGAGGGGTCGTTGTCGGGCGCCGGTGTCGTCACGCCGGCGTCGGTAGGCGCCACGAGCAGCGGCCCCACCGGTGAGGACGTCGCCGGCGTGCCGGTCGCGGCCGAGGGCACGGGGACTGGCACGAGCACGGGCACCGGCACCGCCGCCGGGGCGGCCCGCCGCCGGCCGCCTCGGACGCCGACGGCCGACGAGGTCGGAGACGTCGCCGACCAGATGGCGCTCGACCTGGCGCTGCCCGCCGGGGACTGGCGTCTGCCTCCGGCCAGGCTGCTGCGCCGTTCGGAGCGGCAGGTGCTCGACGAGGCGGAGATCCAGGCGTCGGGTCGCGCCCTGGTGGACGCGCTGCGCGCCCACGGCGTCGACACCGGGCTGGTCGGCTACACGGTGGGGCCGACGGTCACCCGCTTTGAGCTCGAGCTGGGACCGGGAGTCAAGGTCGCCCGGGTCACCAGCTTGGCCAAGGACATCGCCTACGCCATGGCGTCGCCCGACGTGCGGATCCTGGCGCCCATACCGGGGAAGTCGGCCATCGGCGTGGAGGTCCCCAACCGTCGGCGAGATCTCGTGACGCTCGGCGACGTCTTGTTCTCTGCCGAGGCCCGTGCCGCCACCCACCCGCTGGCGGTGGCGCTCGGTCGGGACATCGCCGGCCGGCCGGTCATGGCGACCATGGCCGACATGCCGCACATCCTCATCTCCGGGGCAACGGGAGCCGGCAAGTCGTCGTGCATCAACTCGATCATCACGTCGATCCTGATGCGGTCCACGCCCGAGCAGGTCCGTCTGATCCTCATCGATCCCAAGCGAGTGGAGCTCGGTCAGTACAACGGCCTGCCGCACCTGCTGACGGAGGTCGTGACCGACCCGAAGAAGGCGGCCAACGCCCTGTCGTGGGCTGTGCGGGAGATGGAGCGCCGCTACGACCTGCTGGCCGAGGTCGGCATGCGAGACATCACCGGCTACAACGATGCCGTCGACCGTGGTGAGCTGGGTGGTGCTGCCGCCGGGGCGGACGATGGGGGCAGCTGGGACGAGGCGGGGAGCGAAACGGGCGAACTGCCATCGGACGGTCCGGGCGGTGGGGGCCGCGGACAAGGCGGGCCGATCGACGGCTCGGGCTCCGCCGGCCAGGCCGGTGGCGGGGGCGACACCGCCGCCGATGCGGACGCGGCCACGGTGGACGCGGCCGGGCACGCTGCCCAGCGGGTTGCAGCCAGCCGGCGAGCCGTGCTGCCGGTGCCGAACCACCAGCGCCTGCCATTCGTGCTCGTCGTCGTCGACGAGCTCAACGACCTCATGATGGTGGCCGCCCGCGACGTGGAGGAGTCGGTCTGCCGGATCGCCCAGATGGCGCGGGCCGTGGGCATCCACCTGGTGCTCGCCACGCAGCGGCCGTCGGTCGACGTCATCACGGGCGTCATCAAGGCGAACGTGCCGTCCCGGCTCGCGTTCTCGGTGTCCTCGCTGGCCGACAGCCGCGTCATCCTCGACCAGCCCGGTGCCGAGCGCCTCGTCGGCAAGGGTGACATGCTCCTGTTGACAGCGTCCTCGTCGGTGCCTCGTCGTATCCAGGGGCCGTGGGTCTCCGAGGAGGAGGTGCGGTCCGTCGCCGGTCATTGGCGGCGACAGCGCACCCCCCAGTACGTCGACGGCATTGCCGGCGAGGACAGCACGGCAGGAGGGTTCGGCGGTGTCGCAGACGACGACGACGAGCTGCTTGGTGCGGCCATGGACCTGGTGGTCCGCTCGCAGCTCGGGTCGACGTCCATGCTCCAGCGAAAGCTCCGGGTCGGGTTCGCTCGGGCCGGGCGGCTCATGGACCTGCTGGAGCGCCGGGGTGTGGTGGGGCCGTCGGAGGGTTCCAAGGCCCGTTCCGTCCTGATGACGCCGGACGAGCTCGACGAGCTGGCCGAGCGGTAGGGTCACCCGCCATGACCGGGCAGTCCGAGGGTTCTCCCGCTCCTGGTGTCCCGAAGACGCCCGGCGAGCTGGCCGAGCGGTAGGGTCTCCCGCCATGACCGAGCAGTCCGAGGTCACCCACCTCCCCGGCCGGCGGCGTGACGGGCACGTCGTCGTCCTGCGGCCGGAAGGTCATGCACGACCGGCGGCGCCGGGCACGGGGCCCGTGGGGACCACCGGCGGTGCGCCGTCGTCGGCGGAGCTGGGCCGCCACGGCATTCGGCCTGCTCCAGGGGGCGCGGTCGCTGCTGCTCGTGCCGGTGCTCCTGAGGTTGCTGGTGCTGCTGGTGCTCCGGGTGCTGCTGGTGCATCTGAGGCGGCTGCGTCGCGCGCTCGGCCACGGGAAGCTCCTGTCGCCCTGGGCAGGGCTGGGCACGGCTCACGCCCTCGAGCGCTCGCGGCCCCGCGTCCCCGCTACAGCGCCACGACCATCGCCAGGCGGCGACGCGTCGCGGCCGGGCTCTTCGCGCTGGTGGTCCTGGTCGCCGTCGTCGTGGGCATGCGCGTCACCCGAGCCGCCCCAGCGCCGGTGCTGGTCCCCATACCCCAGGGCCGGCTGGTGGTGGCCGGTGCCCGTCCGGTCCTGCCCTGGCCCGCGACCGGGGGTGCCGCCGTCGGGGTCCCGGAGCTCGGCCTCGTCGTGCAGCCGTCACGGCAGGTCCCCGTGCCGGTGGCCAGCCTCACCAAGATCATGACGGCCTACCTCGTGCTCCGGGACCATCCCCTCACGCCCACGGCGGCCGGACCGTCGCTCACGATGACGGCAACCGACGTCGCCGACGCGGCGGGCGACGCCGCGCACAACGACACGATGATCCCGGTCGTCGCCGGGGAGAGGCTGACCGAGCGGCAGCTGCTGGATGGGCTGATGGTCCACTCGGCCAACGACTTCGCTGACGCGCTCGCCCGCTGGGATGCCGGCAGCATCCCGGCGTTCGTGGCGAAGATGAACGCGGCGGCGGCCCAGCTGGGCATGCGCTCCACCCACTACGCCGACGCCAGCGGTATCAGCCATGGCTCGGTGAGCACCGCTGCCGACCAGGTGCGGCTGGCCGCGGTGGCCATGCGGTCGGCGACGTTCGCTGCGGTGGTCGACCAGCGCACCATCGACGTGCCGCTCGGCGGGCTCCTGGCCAACTACGTGCAGGCCGTCGGGACCGACGGTGTCGTCGGTGTCAAGTCGGGGTTCACGCAGGCGGCGCTGGGGTGCGTGGTCCTGGCCGCGTATCGCCCGGTGGACGGGCGCCAGGTCCTGGTGGTGGCGGCGGTGACCGGTCAGGGTGGCTTCGACGCGCTGGGTGCGGCTCAGCAGGTTGGGTTGGGCCTGATCGACGCGGCAGCCGGGGCGCTGCGCGTCGCCCCGGTGGTGGCCCGCGACGTGGTGACTGCCCGCGTCCGGCCGCCGTGGGCTGCTGCGGCGGCCGATCCAGTTGTGCTGACCACCCGGTCCGTGTCGCTGCTCGAGTGGCCGGGCAGGACGATCGTGCGGTCGTTCGTGCCCGGCCGACTGCGGCCGGCGATGGCTGCCGGCACGCGGGTGGGGACGCTCGAGGTCACCGACGGGACCCAGCGGGTGGCCGTGCCCGCCGTTCTCGGAGGGGCGGTCCGGCCGCCTTCCGCGTTGTGGAGGCTGCTGCACTGACGATCGCGGCCCGCGATGCCGGCCACAGCCGGCGCCATCGTGCGGGGGCCACTACCCTGGCGGCCGTGCGAGCCCGAGCGCCAGCATCCACCGCCAATCTCGGCCCCGGGTTCGACGTCTTGGCCCTGGCCCTGGACCTGCACGTCGAAGTGGAGGTGACGCCGGCCGATCGGCTCACCGTGCGCGCCGAAGGCGAAGGTGCCGACCTGCCGGCTGACGCCACCCATCTGGCCGCGACCGTGGCCATCGACGTGGCCGGCCACGACCGCCTGGCCATCACGGTGCGGTCCGACATCCCCGTGGCCCGGGGGCTCGGTTCGTCGGCCGCCCTGGCGGCAGCCGCTGCGGCCGCTGCCGGGTCCCAAGACCCGCTGGGGGTCGCCGCTCGTGTCGACGGTCACCCGGAGAACGCGGCCGCCTCGGTGGTGGGGGGCCTGCTGGCGGCGACCACGGTCCGGGGGGCGGTCCGAGCTGTCCGCCTGCCACTCGACGCTCGACTGGCCTTCGTCGTGGTCGTGCCCGATCGAGCACTGGCGACGGCCAAAGCCCGGCAGGCCTTGCCGCGCGAGGTGCCGCGAACGGACGCCACCTTCAATCTCGGCCGCATGGCCCTGCTGCTCGCCGGCTTGGCCGACCGTGACGTGCTGGTGCGCGAGGCCGGGGAGGACCGGCTCCATCAGGACTACCGGACCCCTCTGTTCCCCGAGGCACCGCACCTGCTGAGCCGGCTGGTGGACGGCGGCGCCCGGCTGTCGTGCTGGAGCGGGGCGGGGCCCTCCCTGCTGGCGGTGTGCAACGCAGAACGGGCCCACGAGGTCCACCGGGCCGCCAGCCTTGCCATGGCGGACCTGGAGGTGCCCGGTCGGGTGCTCTCCCTCGCCCCCGACCTTGACGGCTTGTCCGTGGAGCACGACGGCGTATGGGTGCCGGTCACGGGGCGGCCCGGCGTGGGGCGGGCGGACGTCTCGTAGACTGGGCCGGTGACCCGGAAGTTCATGGTCCGTACCTTCGGGTGCCAGATGAACGAGCACGACTCCGAGCGGATCGCCGGCTTGCTGGTGGCCGACGGGCTCGAACCGACCGACGACCTCGACGAGGCCGACGTCGTCGTGCTCAACACCTGCTGCATCCGCGAGAACGCCGACAACAAGCTCTACGGCCACCTCGGCCACCTGAAGTCGCTGCGCGACCGGCGACCGGGCCTGCAGATCGCCGTGGGCGGGTGCCTGGCCCAGAAGGACCGCGACGACCTGCGCCGGCGGGCCCCCCACGTGGACGTCGTGTTCGGCACCCACAACGTGAACCGGGCGGCGGCCCTGCTGCGCCAGGCGGCCGCCCACGGGCCGGTGGTCGAGGTGCTCGACGCCCCCGAGCCCGATGGTGCGCCTGCGCCTGCCGCCATACGGGACCTGCCCTACGCCGCGTGGGTGACCATCCAGACCGGTTGCGACAATTCGTGTGCCTTCTGCATCGTGCCCCAGGTGCGCGGTCCTGAGGCCAGCCGGCCCGTCGACGACGTCGTGGCCGAAGTGGCCGGCCTGGCTGCCACCGGGGTGACCGAGGTCACCCTGCTCGGCCAGAACGTCAATTCCTACGGGCGCGACATCACCGGCCGCGCACCCCTGTTCGCCGAGCTGCTCAGGGCGGTGGGAGCGGTGGACGGCATCCAGCGGGTGCGGTTCACGAGCCCGCACCCCAAGGACCTCCGGCCCGAGACGGTGGCCGCCATGGCCGAGGTGGCCGCGGTGTGCGAGCACCTGCACCTGCCGCTGCAGTCGGGCAGCGACCGGGTCCTCGCCACCATGCGCCGCGGCTACCGTGCCGGGCGCTACCTGGAGCGTCTGGGCGCGGCCCGCCGGGCGGTGCCGGACCTGGCGGTCACCACCGACATCATCGTCGGGTTCCCCGGCGAGACGGAAGACGACTTCGCCGACACGTTGGCGGTGGCGGCCGAGGCGGGGTACGACAGCACCTACACCTTCGTCTTCTCGCCCCGACCCGGCACCCGGGCAGCGGCCATGGTGGACGATGTCGTCGCCCCGGAGGTGGTCGCCGAGCGCTTCGAGCGGCTGCGGGTCGTCGTGGAGCGTTCCGCCCTGGTCCGCCACCAGGCCCGGATCGGCCGGATCGAGGAGGTGCTGGTGGAGGGGCCATCGGCTCGCGACGAGCTGGTGTGGAGCGGCCGGACCCGGCAGAACAAGCTGGTCCACGTCGTCGGTGGCCCGGACCGCAGCGGCTGGCCCCGGCCGGGTGCCTACGCGACGGTCGAGGTGCTGAGCGCGGCGCCGCACTTCCTGCGCGGCCGGCTGGTGGAGGTCGTGGCGCCGCCGCGTCACCGTGTGCGGGTGCCCATCGCCGTGTCGGCCGGCTGAGCGGGCGCGGGTGCTGGTGACGCGCGAGGCACGGGCAGTGAACGGGGCACTGACCCGCCCGATGGCGCCGCACATCGCCGTGGTGGGGACGACGGCGTCGGGCAAGTCGGCGCTGGCTGCTGCCCTCGCTGCGGCCAGGCCGGGCACCGAGGTGGTGTCCGTCGATTCGATGGCGGTCTACCGGGACATGGACATCGCCACCGCCAAGCCGTCGCCGGCGGAGCGCCGCGCCGTCCCCCATCACATGATCGACGTGGTCGATCCCCACGAGGAGCACGGTGTGGCCCAGTACCAGCGCGAAGCGCTGGCCGTGCTCGATGCCATCGAGCGGCGCGGCAGGCGGGCCGTCCTCGTCGGCGGCACCGGCCTCTACCTGCGGGCCGTGCTCGACGGTCTCGACCTGCCCGGACGCTGGCCGGACATCGCCGCCGCGCTCGATCGCGAGGCCGACGACCCCGATGGCCTGGCCGTCTTGTACCGCAGGCTGGCCAGGCTCGACCCGACGGCTGCGGGGCGGATCGAGCCCGGCAACCGCCGCCGCGTGGTGCGAGCGCTCGAGGTCACCCTCGGGTCGGGCCGGCCGTTCTCCTCGTTCGGCCCGGGTCTCGAGCGGTACCCGCCGTCGCCGGTCGTCCAGGTCGGCATCGTGTTCGACCGGGCTGCCGTCGACCAGAGGATCGCCGAGCGCCTGGACCGTTGGATGGCTGCCGGCCTGCTCGACGAGGTCCGGGGGCTCGCTCGGAGACCTGCCGGCCTGTCGCGCACGGCGCGCCAAGCGTTGGCCTACCGGGAGCTGCTGGCCCACGTGGAGCTCGGCGCCGACCTCGACGCGTGTGTCGCCGACGCGGCGGCGGGGACCCGCTCGCTGGCCCGGCGCCAGTGGTCGTGGTTCCGCCGCGATCCCCGGGTGCGGTGGCTGGACCCGTCCGGTGACCCGGTCGCGCAATCCCTCGCCTGGTGGGACGCCGCGGTGGACCAGGCAGCATCGGCGGACCATGTGGAGCGGGTGGAACCGGAGGCGCGGGCGCAGCGGGGCGTCACATGGGCGCCGGGCGTGGTGGCTGGCGCCTGCGGTGGCAGCACGATGACGGGGCTGGCGCCTGCGGTGGCAGCACGATGACGGGGCTGGCGCCTGCGGTGGCGGCACGATGACGGGGCTGGCGCCTGCGGTGGCGGCACGATGACGGGGCGAGGCTCGCTGCACCTGGCCAAGTACCACGGTGCCGGCAACGACTTCTTGGTCTTGATCGATCCCCAGGGTCGCCGGGCGCTGTCGGCTGCCGAGGCGCGGGCGCTGTGCGACCGTCGGCGCGGCGTCGGCGCGGACGGCGTGCTGCGGGTTGGGATCGGCGAGGATGGCTCGGACCTCCAGATGGAGCTCCGCAACGCGGACGGTTCGGTGGCAGAGATGAGTGGCAACGGCATCCGCTGCCTGGTCCATGCCGCTGCGGACGCGGGGCTGGTGCCGACCGGGACGCTGTCGGTGGCTACCGCGGCCGGGGTGCGCCAGGTCAGCATCGAGCTCGGCCCGGCTGCGGGTATGGCGATGGCCGAGGTCGACATGGGCGTGCCGGTGCTGGGGGCCGAGCTGCGTCTGCCGCAGGAGCCGGGCTCCACCGGGACGGCCGCCATGACGGTGATCGCCGGCGCCGCTGGTCGCCCGGGCGCTGGTGGCGTGTCGAGCGATCCGGGTGGCGGTGCTGCGGGCGATCTTCTCGGCGAGCTCGGAGCCCGGCTGGTGAGGTCAGGCCACTCAGGCGCGGGGGTGCGAGCCAGGTGGGTGGACATGGGCAACCCACACCTGGTCGTGCTGGTGCCGGTGGTCGACTCGGCGGTGGTCAGCTCGTGGGGAGCCGAAGTCGACGCCCGTACGCCGGGCGGCACCAATGTCGAGCTCGTGCGGGTGGTGGGGCGCCACATGGTGGAGCTCGGGGTGTGGGAGCGCGGCGCAGGTGCCACCTTGGCTTGTGGGACCGGGAGCTGTGCGGCGGCGGCGTGCTGCTGGGACTGGGACCTTGCCGACGCGCCGGTGACGGTCCGGAACCCAGGTGGCGACCTGCGTGTCGACCGGCGCGGCTCGGTGGCGATGCTTGCCGGACCGTCGGTCCGTGTGGCCGACGTGCGCGTCGACGAGGCGGTGTTGGCTGCTCTGGTCGCAGCTGGCGAGCCTGGTCCTGGACCAGGCGGTCCGGCCGGACCTGCCGGCGCAGCGGGGGATGGCTCGCCGGCGGGGGTGCATCAGTGACCCTCATCGACCGGCGGTTCCGGGAGCGGATCGTGCTGGTGGGCGTGGTCTTCCCGTGGGCGTCGGGGTCGACGGTGGACGCGGGGCTCGACGAGCTCGGTCTGCTGGTGGGCACGGCGGGAGCCGACGTGGTCGGTCGGGTGGTGCAGCGCCGGCAGAGCCCTGATCCTGCGACCTTCGTCGGGCAGGGCAAGGCCCACGAGCTCCACGAGCTGGCTGAGACGGTCGACGCCGACACGGTCGTGTTCGACGACGAGCTCACCCCGGCGCAGCAGCGCAACCTCGAGAAGATCCTGGGTCGGACTGCCATCGACCGCACCGCGGTGATCCTCGACATCTTCGCCCAGAATGCCCGCAGCCAGGAGGGCAAGGCGCAGGTGGAGCTGGCGATGCTGCGCTACCGGCTGCCCCGCCTGCGCGGGCGGGGCCACCAGCTGAGCCAGCAGGCGGGTGGCATCGGGACCCGTGGGCCCGGCGAGACCCAGCTCGAAGTCGACCGCCGCCGTCTGGTCCGGCGGATGACCGCGCTCGAGGTGGAGCTGCGCCACGTGGCGTCCACCCGCCGGACCCAGGCCCGCTGGCGTGAGCGGTCGAGGCAGCGGACGGTGTCGCTGGTCGGCTACACCAACGCCGGCAAGTCGACGCTGCTGAACGCGCTGACCGACGCAGATGTGGTGGTTGCCGACCGGCTCTTCTCCACGCTCGACCCGCGCACGCGCCGGCTGGCACTGCCCGGCGGCGAGACGGTGCTCGTGTCCGACACCGTCGGGTTCGTCCGAAAGCTGCCGCACCAGCTGGTGGAGGCGTTCCGGTCGACATTGGAGGTCGTGTGCGAGGCCGACCTGCTGGTGCACGTGGTGGACGGGTCGGCCGAGGATGCCGAGGCGCAGATCGACGCGGTCCGTGACGTGCTCGGAGAGATCGGGGCGCAGGACGTGCCCGAGCTCCTCGCTGTCAACAAGGTCGATCGGGACGCGTCGTCGGCGGCGGTGCTGGCGTCGGTGCATGCGGGGGCGGTGGTGGTGTCGGCCCGGACCGGCGACGGGCTCGACGGCCTCGTGGGGGCCATCGGTGACCGGCTGCGGGCAGCCGACACGGTCGTCGACCTGGTGGTGCCGTTCGAGCGTGGCGACGTGCTGGCGGCGGTGCACCGCGAGGGCGAGGTGATGACCGAGGAGCACGGCGAGGATGGCACGGCGGTGCGGGTCGTCCTGGACGCTGCCGGCCGGGCGCGCTTCGCCGGCTACGTGGCGGCGGGCGGGACCGCGGGCGACGCACCCCCCGACCTGTGAGCCCGTTCTCCATCGGTTGCGCCGGCATGCCGGGATGCCTGGGGTCGCTCAGGTTCACCGGCGTTTCGACAGGAGGGTCTGGTTCATGAGCGCAGTACCGCCGGGTCCGCGGGTCGCATTCACCCCGCCGCCGTACCCGTATGACCGCCTCGCCGAGGTCGTGGGGCTGGCGGCCGGCCACAGCGGCGGTGCGGTGGACCTTTCGGTCGGGACGCCGTGCGATCCCCCGCCCGACGAGGTGGTCCGGGCGCTCGGCTCGTCGGGGACCGAACGGGGCTACCCGACGGCGACGGGCTCGGCGGACCTGCGTGGTGCGGCGGCCGGCTGGGTCGAGCGCCGTTTCGGCGTGGTGGTCGACCCGGCGCACGTCGCCGCCTGTGTGGGCACCAAGGAGCTGGTGGCTACGGTGCCGTGGCTCCTTCGCCTGGGGCGCCCCGATCGCGACACGGTCCTGTACCCGGCGGTCTCCTATCCCACCTACGCGATGGGGGCGTACCTGGCCGGGTGTCGTGCCGTCGGCGTGCCGGCGACGGCTGACGGTGGCCTCGACCTCGACGCCGTCGACCCCGACGACGCCCGGCGCTGCCTGCTGCTGTGGGTGAACAGCCCGGCCAATCCGACCGGGGCGCTGTGCGACCTCGGGGCGGCGGCAGCGTGGGGTCGCGTCCACGGTGTGCCGGTGTTCTCCGACGAGTGCTACACCGAGCTCACCTGGGCAGGTCCACCGCGCACCATCGTCGAGCACGGGACCACCGGGGTGGTGGCCGTGCACTCCCTGTCGAAGCGGTCCAATCTCGCCGGGGTCCGGGTCGGCTGCTACCTCGGCGACGCCGAGCTGGTCGGTGAGCTGGCGGGGCTGCGCCGCCACGTGGGCCTGATGGTGCCGGGGCCGGTCCAGGCGGCGGCGGTGGTGGCGTGGGGTGACGACACCCATGTCGAGGCGCAGCGCGAGCGGTACCGGTGGCGCT
Source organism: Actinomycetes bacterium (assembly GCA_021803325.1). Taxonomy (GTDB): domain Bacteria; phylum Actinomycetota; class Acidimicrobiia; order Acidimicrobiales; family UBA8190; genus JAJZYI01. The sequence goes on along the minus strand of JAJZLP010000347.1, from coordinate 6,390 downwards.
TGGAGCGCGTGGCCGCGGCGCTGCGCTCGGTCGGCGTCGACGCCAGGATGCCGGGCGGTGGCTTCTACCTGTGGGTGCCGGTGCCCGCCCACTGGAGCGGGGCCGACGGGTGGGACCTGGCGCGGGCGCTGGCCCGTAGCGCGGGGTTGGTGACGGCACCCGGCGACCTGTACGGCCAGCCGGAGGCCACCCACGTCAGGGTGGCGGTCGTCGCTCCGGACGACCGGATCGAGGCGGTCGCCCGCCGCATCGAGGCAGCTGGCGCCGACGGTCTTGCCGGGGCAAGGATGGTCGGCGACGGCCGCTAACCTGCGGCGATGGCCGACGTTGCTGCACGGATCGACGAGCTGTGGGATCGCAGGGACGGTCTTGGACCCGATGACCGTGACGCCGCGGCGGTGGTCGACGGCGTGATCGACCAGCTCGACTGCGGCGAGCTCGCGGTGGCCGAGGTGGATGGGGGGACCGGCGAGGTCGTCGTCCACGAGTGGCTGAAGCGGGCCATCTTGCTGCTGTTCCGCCTGCGGAGGATCGAGACGGCGGAGGTCGGGCCGTTCGAGTTCGCCGACAAGCTCCCGCTCAAGCGGGGCTTCGCCGCGGCTGGGGTGCGGGTGGTCCCTGGAGCGTCGGCCCGCTGGGGCTCGTACCTCGGCCGCGGGGTGGTGCTCATGCCCAGTTACGTCAACATCGGCGCCCGCGTGGGTGACGGCACGATGGTGGACACGTGGGCGACGGTGGGCTCGTGCGCGCAGATCGGTGCCAGGGTGCACTTGTCGGGTGGTGTCGGCATCGGCGGTGTGCTCGAGCCTCCGAACGCGGTACCGGTGGTGGTCGGTGACGACGCGCTCATCGGCAGCCGGTGCATGGTGACCGAGGGTGCCCGTGTCGGTGCCGGTGCCGTGCTCGGGGCTGGGACCATCCTCAACCCGTCGATCCCGGTCATCGACGGGGAGACCGGTGAGGAGCTGTCGCGTGGCGTTGTCCCGCCGTGGTGCGTGGCCGTGAGCGCGAGCCGACGGAAGGAGCTGCCCGGCGGGGAGTTCTTTTTGCCGTGCGTGCTGGTGATCCGGCGGCTGGCCGAGGGCGAGCGACACGACAAGGCGCAGCTGGAGCAGGCGCTGCGCGACCATGGCGTCGCGACCTGAGCCGCCCGGCGACAGCGCCGGTGCGCGCACGGCAGCGGCCCCGTCTGCTGCCACGGTCGCTGGTCCGGTCGCTGGTCCGGTCGCTGGTCCGGTCGCTGGTCCGGTCGCTGGTCCGGTCGCTGGTCCGGTCGCTGGGCACGGGGACGTCCGTGCCGACCGCTCCTCCGACCGTGAGGGGCGGGCCCTGCTGGCACGAGCGGCGGAGCTGGTCGCCGTGCCGTCGGTGAGCCGGAGCGAGCAGGCCATTGCCGATCTGGTCCAGGCGGTGCTGTCCGAGCACCCGGAGCTGCACGTGGAGCGGCTGGGGGACTCCGTGGTGGCCCGCACGGCGCTCGGTCGCAGCCGTCGAGTGGTGCTGGCGGGCCATCTCGACACGGTCCCGCCTTTCGAGGACCCGACGGCGCGTGTCGAGGGCGATGTGCTGTGGGGGCTCGGGTCGGTCGACATGAAGGGCGGCCTCGCCGTCCTGCTCGACCTCGCCACGACGGTGGTCGATCCCGCTGTCGACGTGACGTGGGTGTTCTACGCCTGCGAGGAGATCGACCGCAGTGAGAACGCGCTGGCCTGGATGGCGGCGCACCGCCCCGACGTTCTGGCCGGCGATGCAGCGGTGTTGCTCGAACCGACCGGCGGCGTGGTCGAGGCGGGGTGCCAGGGGACCGCCCGGGTGGAGGTGAGGGTGCGCGGTCGCCGAGCCCACACGGCCCGGCCGTGGATGGGTGTCAACGCCGTGCACCGGCTGGCCGGCGTCCTCGACGTGCTGAACGCCTACCGCCCCCGCCAGGTCGAGCTCGACGGCTGCGTGTACACGGAACAGCTGCAGGCGGTGCGGGTGACGGGGGGAGTGGCGGGCAACGTCGTGCCGGACGACGCCGCCGTCACGGTGAATTTTCGCTTCGCCCCGGACCGCGACGTGGCGGGGGCGCTCGCGGCGCTTGAGGACGTGTTCCGTGGCGCCTTGGGCGCTGGTGACACGCTGGAGGTGACTGACATCGCCGGAGGGGCGCCGCCCGGTCTCGGTCACCCGGTGCTGGCGGCGCTGGTGGAGGCGACCGGCACGCCGGCGCGAGCCAAGCTCGGGTGGACCGATGTGGCCACCTTCGCGTCCGCCGGTGTGCCGGCCGTCAACTTCGGACCCGGCGACCCGTTGCTGGCGCACACGCCGGATGAGCACGTCTCCGCTGCTGAGCTGGTCGCCATCCGCCGGGTGCTCGGTCAGGTCATCGGCGAGGCGGCGCGGCGCGGCGTCTGAAGGTCTGCTCGCGACGACCCGGGACCGGCTCCGGAGCACGCACCGGGCGGCCGGTCCGGAGGCGGCGGCTCCCCGCCGCTCCCCGCCGCGGTGGTCACAGGCGCCGGAGCACCGTCACGACCTTGCCGTAGACGGTGACCTCGCCTGCCGAGAAGGGCATCGGCTGCAGTCGCCCGTTGGCTGGCAGCAAGGTGACGGTGCCACCCTGGCGGGTGTACGTCTTGACGGTGGCCTCGTCGCCGGGGATGCCGGCCACCACGATGTCGCCGTTGTCGGCCGTGGGCTGCTGGCGCACGACGACGAGATCGCCGTCGAGGATGCCCGCCTCGACCATGGAGTCTCCCCGGACGCGCAGCATGAAGACCGATCCGGTGCCGGTGAACTCCGCCGGCAACGGCAGGAGGTCCTCGATCTGCTCGTCGGCGATCACGCCCGTGCCGGCGGCGACCGAGCCGAGGAGCGGAACGTGGCGCACCGGGCTCGTCGGCATGTCCACGCCGGCATCGGCGTCGTGGCGCACCTCGATGGCGCGGGGCTTCGTCGGGTCGCGCCGGAGATAGCCCTCGCGCTCCAGGACGGCCAGATGGGCATGGACGGTCGATGTGGACTGGAGCCCGACGGCCTCGCCGATCTCGCGCACCGAGGGGGGATACCCCCGAGCCCGGACACTGCCGGCGATGTACTCGAGGATCTGTCGCCGCTTGACGGAGAGCACCTGCGCCACCACGTCTGTCTCCTCGCCGGCGCCCGCGGGTGCCGCCCGTCGCCAGTGGCCCCGTGCGGCTCGTGGCGTGCGAATGGGTGTTCGCCATACCCTACCGACGGACAGCGCCGCAGGCAAACATCTGTTCGGTGTGAAGACGCTGGCGAGCCGCCGGTCCCTACCGGCGACCTGGGCGGCAGGTCGGGCGGCTGTGTGGGGGGCGGATCGGGCGGCCGGTTGGGTTGCGGGTTGGGCGGCAATCCGGGGGCGGATCGGGCGGCCGTGTGGACGGCACGCCGGGTGGCGGGTTGGGCTGCGGGTCGGGCGGCAATCCGGGGGGCAGGTCGGGCGGCTGCGGGGCGGCGGCGTGGGCGGTGCGTCGACGGTCGCATGCACCGGGTCCAGGTGGCATCCCCCCGGGGCGCCGGAGGTGGTGGAGGTGTCGGGCTCCGGGCAGCGGACGGACAGGACACCGGTGATACACCCGTCGGGCAGAGTGCCGGCATGACAGCGCATGGACGTGGCCGCGATGGCTCGCGGGCCGGACGGTGGGTGGTGCCGCCGTCATCGAGATGGCGTCGTCCCGGGTCGGCCAGAACGGACCATTCGGACCTTGACACGAACATGCGTTCGTGGTGGGATGGCGATATGGCGAACGTGCGTTCGACTGTGACGGTTAGGGGTGCTCCCGGACCTGAGCGGGGATGGATCGCTGACGACTCCGTCGTCGCCGATGGTCGGTGCCTGCCCGTAGGCGCGGAGCGGGAGCGGAACCGGTGCCGGGTCCCCGTGGAGGTCGCCCGTCCGGCGTTCCGTCCCGTCCACCCGATCCGGCACGGCAAGCCCGGGCAACCGGGGGGCGCTCCCGATCATGGTGCAGTGCGCCCGGCGCATCGGCGGGCACTTCCGCGGTACCGGCACCAGGTCGATCTGCGGCGGCAGCGCCTTCGTCGCACGCTCGGTGGTGTCGCTGTGGCGGGGGCCCTGGGCCTGCTTGCTGCACCGATCTGGGGTCATCCGACAGCAGTTGGCGTCATACCGGTCTCGCCGACGGCGGCCACGTTCCCCAGGGTCTATGTGGTGCAGCGGGGCGACACGCTGCGCTCGATCGCGTCGCGGGTCGACGGCGGGCAGAACGAGCGTGCTGTTGTCACCGACCTTCGCGCCCAGCTCGACGGTGCCCCGCTGGCGCCTGGTCTGCGGCTCGTCCTGCCCTGAGTGCCGGCGGCGGTCCACCACCGGTGGTACGGGTCCATGAGCTGATGGCAGTACCGTGTGCTCGTGCGCTGCCCATGGTGCTCCAACCTCGACGACAGGGTGGTCGACACCCGGCTTGCCGAGGACGGCGGCGCCATCCGACGTCGGCGGGAGTGCTCGGCCTGCGGTCGGCGCTACACCACCTATGAGCGCCTGGAACAGGCCCCGCTGTGGGTGACCAAGCGGGGAGGCGTGCGCGAGCCCTTCGATCGGGCGAAGGTCGTCGCCGGGGCGCGGTCCGCAGCAAAGAACCGGCCGGTCGACGACGATGCCCTGAACGCCTTGGCCCAGGAGGTGGAAGACGCCCTGCGCGGTGAGCCAGAAGTCACCAGCCAGCAGGTCGGTGTCGCTGTCCTCGAGCGGCTCAGACAGCTCGACGAGGTCTCCTACCTGCGCTTCGCATCGGTGTACAAGGGATTCGAGGACGTCGGAGATTTCGAGCGCGAGGTCGGTTTGCTGACGAAGACCACCGAGCCGAAGCGCAAGGGCTGACCGGGTGGCTGACCTGCTCGACGGGACGCCCCCGCGGGTCCTTGCCGTCTACGCCCATCCCGATGACGCTGAGGTCTCGTGCGGCGGCACCCTGGCTCGTTGGGTCCGGGCAGGGTCGGAGGTCCACATGGTGGTCTGCACCATGGGGGAGAAGGGCACCGTGGACCCCGACGCCGACCCGATCGTGCTCGGGGGTCGGCGAGCCGAGGAGGTGGCGGCGGCGGCGGTGGTGCTGGGTCTCGCTGGGTGCTCGTCGCTCGGCTATCCCGACGGCGAGCTCGAAGACGGGGCCGCTTTGCGGGGGTCGTTGGTCCGCTCCATCCGTGCCCTGCGGCCGCACACGGTGCTGTGCCCCGACCCGACGGCCATGATCTTCGGCGACCAGTACGTCAACCATCGTGACCATCGAGTGGTGGGCGCAGTGACGTTGGACGCCGTCGCTCCTGCCGCGGCTCGGCCGCTGTACTTCCCGGCAGATGGGCCGCCGCACCAGGTGAGCGAGGTCCTCCTGTCGGGCACGCTCGAGCCGTCGGTGTGGGTCGACATCACGGCGACGCTCGACGACAAGGTCGCCGCCGTGGTGTGCCACCGCAGCCAATTCGCCGACAGCGGCGACTGGGCGACGGCAGCGGTACGGGCCAGGGCCGAAGAGGAGGGCCGGCGAGCTGGTATCGCCTGCGCAGAGGCGTTCCGCCGGATCCGGTTCGGTGCCTGAGGCCGGGTCCAGCGCCACGGTTCCCCCCGGAGGGCGGGCGGGCACAGCGACCGCGCCGTGCAGCATCCTCCATCTCGACATGGATGCGTTCTTCGCTGCCGTCGAGGTGCTCGACGACCCGTCTCTGGTGGGGCGACCCGTGATCGTGGGCGGCTCGGGTCCCCGTGGTGCGGTGGCGTCGTGCTCCTACGAGGCACGGGCCTGGGGCGTGCGCTCGGCGATGTCGTCCGCGGAGGCCCGCCGCCGATGCCCGACGGCTGTCTTCCGGCCCGGCCGCCACGCTCGCTACGCGGAGGTGAGCGCCCAGCTGGGTGTGCTGCTTCGAGCTGTGTCGCCGCTCGTCGAGCCGATCGGTCTCGACGAAGCGTTCCTCGACGTCTCCGGTGCCCGCCGCCGGCTCGGGCCACCTGAGGTCATCGCCCGTCAGTTGCGCGACCGTGTCCAGGCCGAGCTCGGTCTCACCTGTGCGGTCGGCGTGGCGCGGACGAAGTCCGTGGCCAAGCTCGCCTCGCGCCGAGCCAAAGCCGTGGCTCCTGCAGAACGGCGAGGCGGCGACGGCATCGTCGTCATCCTGCCCGAGGACGAAGCCGGGTTCCTCGGTCCGCTACCCGTCGGTGCCCTGTGGGGGGTCGGGCCGGCCACCGCCACACGGCTCGCCGGGATCGGGGTGACGACGGTCGGCGCGTTGGCGTGCGTGCCCGAGGCCGTGCTCCGACGGCTGGTGGGCCAGGCCGCGGCGGCGCATCTCGCTGCCCTCGCCAGCGGTCGTGACACCGACCCGGTTCGGCCGGGACGGCCGGTGCGCTCCATCGGCCGTGAGACGACC
>JAJZLP010000323.1 GCA_021803325.1 Actinomycetes bacterium | reverse complement strand
TCACGGGAACTGGAACCGGCCGGCCCAGCCGACCGCGTCACTCCGGCCGGCCCAGCCGACCGCGTCACTCCGACCGGCCCAGCCGACCGCGTCACTCCGGCCGGCCCAGCCGACCGCGTCACTCCGGCCGGCCCAGCCGACCGCGTCACTCCGGCCGGCCCCGACCGTGGGACCAACAGCTCCACCATGCGAGCACGTGCTCATACGGTCGGTACGCTAGCCGTCGTGCCGATCCTCGTGGCCCTGGACATGCCCGGTAGCCCTGCCTTCGTCGAGGCGCTGCGCCGGATATGGGATGCGGGCGACGCAGCCACACCGCTCGACCGCCGGCTGCCACCACCGGCTCGCACAGCTGCGTTGGCGGCCCTGGCTCCCGGAGCCGTCGTCGGACCCGACGGCGAGCGCCACGCGCTCCCCGGCGGTCGACCGGTCGACCCCGGCGACGCGCTGGTGCTGGCCACCAGCGGATCCACGGGCGAACCGAAAGGCGTGGTGCTCACCCACGCTGCGGTCGCCGCCTCCGCCGAGGCCACCAGCGCACGCCTGGCCGTCGACCCGACCCGCGACCGCTGGCTGGCCTGCCTGCCACTCGCCCACGTCGGCGGGCTGTCCGTCGTCTGCCGCTCCCTGCACACCGGCACGCCGGTGGAGGTCCACGACGGGTTCGATGCCGCCACGGTGACTGCCGCTGCCGGTCGCGCCCGGGCCGAGGGCCGGCGGGTCCGGGTGGCGCTCGTGACCGCAGCGCTCGCTCGGGTCGACCCCGGCGCCTTCCACACGATCCTGCTCGGCGGCGCCGCGCCGCCCGGTTCACCCCCCGCCAACGCGGTGGTCACCTACGGCATGACCGAGACCGGCAGCGGTCTCGTCTACGACGGCGTGCCGCTCGACGGGGCCGAGGTGGCCATCGGGGATGGCACGCTCGGGGCGCCGGGCGAGGTGCTGGTACGCGGCCCGATGCTGTTACGCGCGTACCGCGACGGGACCGTGCCTCTGCTCGCCGGCGGGTGGCTGCCCACCGGGGACGCCGGCGCGCTGGACAGCGACGGCCGGCTGCACGTCCACGGGCGCATGGCCGAGGTGATCGTGACCGGCGGGGAGAAGGTCTGGCCCGTGGCAGTCGAGCGAGTCCTCGCCGGCCACAGCGCCGTCGCCGAGGTCGCCGTGGCCGGATGGCCGGACCCGGAGTGGGGACAGCGGGTGGTCGCCCACGTCGTGCCGGCAACCGGTGTGCTGCCGCCCACCCTCGACGACCTACGGGAGCTGGTCAAGGCGCACCTGGGCCCCTGGTCGGCACCGCGGGACCTGGTCCTCGTCCCTTCGCTGCCCCGGACACCCAGCGGCAAGATCAGGCGCTCGGCGCTGGCCGGAGGCTGACGGGTACGAAGGCGACGCACGGCAGAGCTCCGGCAAAGTCCTGACTCGGTAGTGCGTCGAGTGCCCGCCACGCGTCGGCGAAACATCCGTTGTGGTCCTCCGGCGCGGCGTGAACCTCGATGCGGCCGGCGTGGCGGGTGACGCGTGCGGCGATGCAGACGAGCTCGCGACGCAGCCGTTTGCCGTGGGCACGTCCGTCGGTGGTGTCGTGTCCGGTGATCGCCTGGAGCCACGAGGAGACGGTGAGCCCGAGCAGTGCCGCCCACATCCACATGGCGTTGACCGCCTCGTAGCCCGAGGGCATGTGGCGCATGGCCAGGCCGAGCTTGGAGTCCTTGATCTTCTCCTCGACAAGCGCGCGCTGACGGAACCACGCCTCGATGTCACAGACGTCGCCGTCGAGATTGGTGATGATGAACGAATACGCCCACGCGTGGGCTCCTGCTCCTGCCTCGAGCAACGCGAGCTGCTTGGGATCGATCGTCCGCCTACGCCTGCTCCTTGAGTCCGAGCGCATGCGGACAGCGCCCGGGCGAGGAGCGCGGGGGCCTGGGGCCGGGGGTCGCTTGTCCCCGAGCCGAAGTCCGCAGCGAGCACCCATCCAGCCTCGGCCCATATCGCGCAATGCGGACGGTAGACACGCTGGCCCAGGTAGTTGTAGGCCGAGCCGCGCTTCTTGCGGCCATAGACCTCGGTGTCGGTCGAGTCGAGATCGATGGTCGGGCGTTGCGCGACGAGATCCACCCGGCGCTTCTCCGCCACCAACGCGAAGGCCTTCGCGATGAGCGCCGCGTTGGCCTGTTCCACCTCGGAACGTGCCGTCTCGTCGAAGCGCTTCCCCAGGCCGATCACCGTCGTGGACGCCGGCACGTCTGCCACAGCACGCAGGCCGAGGCCGGCAACGTCTTTTCGCTGGTGGTCGAGATCGCACGGGAAGTCACCACCCGCGAGCATCGTCTCGGCCAGAACAACCATCACCCCACCGAGCATCAGGCCCCGACGGCGCTGCTTGAACGACGATCCCCCGGCGTCGATCGTCGCCCTGATACCGAGCAGCCTGTCGACCTTCGCCACCAGGTAGAGACCAGCCCGAGGAGTGATCCGACCATCAGGTCTACCCAACACCACCTTGCGATGCTGCTGCGCTATCCTCACCACCAGACAGGTGCCTTTCATTTGGGGTCATGGGGTCGTAAGCAACCGCCATTATCCCAGGTGACAGGCACTTTGTCGCGTACCGAACGGGTGTTCGCGAGGACGTACTCGCCGATGTAGGTCAGACCGACACCATCACCAT
>JAJZLP010000145.1 GCA_021803325.1 Actinomycetes bacterium | reverse complement strand
TCGCGCCGCCCCTGGACGTGGAACCTCGTGCCGATGGCGGTGTAGAGCGGTCCGAGGATGTCGTCACCCCGGTCGCGAGCCGCAGCCGCGCACACGCGGACCGGCCCCCAGGCCCGCTCCATGAGCTGGCGGTACTCGTCGGACAGACCCTCGCCACCGCGCTGCACCAGGTTGAGGTAGGCAAGCGACATGACGCGCCACTCGGTGCGCACCGGCCGCACCTGCTCGACCTGGACCATCCACCGCGACGCGATCCAGGCCCAGGGGCAGATCGGGTCGAACCAGAACTGCACCGTCACGAGCGGGGTGCTGCTGGAAGGGATGGTTGGGGCTGCGTCGTCCATGCCCAGGCCAACCGTCTCCAGCAGCCCGGCTATTCCCTCGGGCGGCAGCTCAGCCAACCGGCGGGAACGGCCCTGCGCCCGACCCCCAGCCAGCCGCGGCCGACGACCATCCCTTCGACACCAGGCCACCGGGCTCCGGCACCCGCCTGATCGTCCGCACGCCACCGGAGGTCCCCATCTCACCGGAGGTCCCCATCCCACCGGAAGTCCCCATCCCACCGGAAGTCCCCATCCCACCGGAAGTCCCCATCCCACCGGAAGTCCCCATCCCACCGGAAGTCGAGGGTCCTCCGGAGGTCGAGGGTCCTCCGGACGAGCCGTCGGGGACCCGCTCGGCCGCTCCCGCCCCGTCCCCCCGTTGACCACCGCTCCCTTCCCCGTCGGCCAGAGCCCGGCAGAGCCCGGTGAGGAACGCTCGCACGGTCGACTCGGTGATCCGGTGGAGGAGGAGCTCGTCGGGACGCTCGGCCAGCGCCGGACCCGGTCGGTAGCGACCTCGGATGCTCACGGCGGTCAGCTGCGGCCCGAACGGCACAAGCTCGAGGTCGGCGTCGAGCCAGGGGAACGGGCCACCGACGCCCACAGGCTGCCACTGGAACGCCACCAGCAGGCCGTCGGTGGACCGGCGCGCCAACCCTGGGGCGGCTTCGACCGAATGCCCCAAGGACGCGGGCCACTGCTCGGGCCCGACGCACATCCGGAGCCGCTCGCCCTCGGCACGTGCGCTGGCGATCGCCCGTTCGAAGACCAGGTCACGCGCGGCCTCCACGCGCTCGGCTGTCACGCGGAACGGCCGGTCGACGGTGGCGAAGTCCTGCACGAACACGGCACGGGCCTGTTTGGGCAGGGCCTGCTCGTCGCGCTCGCCGGTAGGCATGCCGGTCACGCCCTGACGATCACGACCGGGCAGGTGGCGTGGTGCGCGACCTGGGAGCCCACCGAGCCGAGGAGGAGCCCGGAGAACCCGCCCCGCCCCCGCGACCCGACCACCACCATGTCGGCTCCCTTGGCTGCGTCGAGCACGACCTCGGCAGCCCTGCCCTCGTGCACCTCGAACTCGACCTGCAGGCCGGGATGGTCACCCAGTACCTCCTCGACCTGGGTGCGCGTCCGGCCCTCGGCTTCGGCGGGCATGTCCTCGTACATGCCCGCCGGCCCGTAGGCGGGATAGATCATCGTCGGGAGCACCCACCCGTAGACCACTCGGAGGACCGCGCCTCGCAAGCGGGCCTCGTCGGCTGCCCACCGCAAGGCGTCCGACGAGCCCGGCGACCCGTCCACCCCGACGACCACGACATGGTGGCGATCCTCACGGTCCTCACTACCCGACATGTCACCCGTTGCCGTCACATCGCTCATCGTCAAGCACCTCCACTGTCAGCGTCATCCACTGCCGACCGCCAGGCCAGGGCCGTTCGGTCCTTCCCGGGTGGTCACCGTCAGGCCGTCGGGGTGGCGCCACCTGGCGACACCGCCCACCGGCCCGCCGATCCGCACGTGGTCGACATCGCCTTGCAGCTCCAGCCGGCGCTCGAGCACCGGGTTCCCCGTCGCCTGGGTGACATGGAGCGCGGCAGCAGCCCGCTGGCGGGCCCGGTCGACGTGCACCGCCACCACCCCGGGACCTGACAGCCCGGCGAACGGCACGCCCAGCTCGTCCGCGATCTGGCTCGCCACCGCGGGCGGGACCCCCCACTCGATCGTGGCCATGCCTCGTCGGTGCGCCGCCCCGAGCGCGGCGGCCGTGGCCGCCACGTGATCGGGGTGCCCTGTCACCCCCGACGCCTCAAAGACGACGACGGCGTCGGCACCGGCCACAGCGGCGTCGACCACGACCGCGATCCGATCGCGGTGGCCGGCGAGGTTGCCGTCTGGCAGGTCGTGCAGCCACACCCGGCCCACGCCCAGGACCGCTGCCGCGGCCCGCAGCTCCTGCACCCGGACCTGGCCGAGGTCGGTCACTGTTCCCTGGATCGACCCGGCGCCGAGCGTGCTCGCCTCGCCGTGGCTCAAGCAGAGCACGTCCACGGCCACGCCGTGGTCGACGAGCACACCGATGACGCCGCCAAGCCCAAAGCTCTCGTCGTCGGGATGGGCGACGACGGCGACCGCCCGCCGCACACCCCGAAGGCCTGCGAGCAACGTCGACGCGGGTGCGCTCGGCGCCGGCAGCCGGCTCACCGGTCGAGCTGTCGCTGCTGGCCGCCGGTGTCGCGCAGCGCTCCGCTGACAGCCACGAGCGCCTGGTGCAGCGACGAGCACGTCGGGCAATCCGCCAGGTGCATCGCCAGCTCGACCCGCTCCCCCGCACCCAGCTCGTCGTCGATCAGCCAGC
>JAJZLP010000158.1 GCA_021803325.1 Actinomycetes bacterium | reverse complement strand
CTGGTGATGCGCGACGAATCGTCGCGTGCCCCGTTGGACCGGATGCGATGGAGAGGAGCGACGTGATGGCAGGTCGCAGTGTGAGAAGCCAGCTGTACCGGGCGGCACGTGCGCTTGGCACAGGGCAGGCAGCAGCGAAAGGCCCAGGTGCGTTGGCGAAACGGGAGGTCCGGCGCCAGGTGTACCGGCGGACGAACCGGACGGCGGGGCAGTTGCTCCGGGCGTTCGGGCTGCAAGGACGTCGCCGGTGAGGCCCAGGAGCGACGGGCGTGGCGCCCTGGGCTCACCTCTCCGATAGCTGAAGGCAATGCCGCGCGCGGAGGCCTCCTGCGCTGCGTCTTGACTCGCATCAGCGTGGCAAGCGCTGGCAGGGCTGTGGCGGTGAGCGCACCATCCGAGGCGCCAGGCACCCGGTTCGCCACGCCGGCTCCGTCCTAGCTGTCGAGGCAGACCGTCGGAGGCGAGTCGGCGGTCAGCGTCGGGCTCCGGGCGGCGCTCGTGCTCGGCGAGACCGGCCGCTCGACGCGCAACCCCGCGATCGTCGACCTTCGACGGGCAGACGTCTCAGGCATCGAGGTAGCTCGGCTCTTCGAGCTTCGTCCCGAGCACGTCTCGGCCGGCCTGAGCGGCGATGGCGCGTGCTCAGCCGGCCGTGGCGCCGAGATGGCCGCCCACGATCCCTCGATGCCGTCGACGGTGCTTCGACCTGTGCGCGTTCGACACGGGTCGGGCGGGCGCGGCGCCCGCGTCTCCCACCGATTCGCCGACGCCGATCGGGGTGATGGAGAAGGCAGCAAGCACACCGTCATCGTCGCACGTGTGAGCCGCCACGGCTCGACACCTGGCCACCGGAGCACACGTCCGGTTGGGCCCCGGCGCCATGCCGGCACCACTGCACCATGGTGGCGCTCCGGGGGAGAGAGCCGGGTCCCTGCTCCGGTGCAACAGGTGAGACGTACAGTGCGACCACGCCGGCCTCGACGACCCGGCACGGCGCTCCGGTCGCCCGGATGCGCTCCGGGTGGGCGGCACGTCGACACGCCGCAGCGCCTGCGTCCTCACCTGTGCCCGGAGCCGCGTGTCGCACCGCCCGGGTGCCATGTCCCTGATCGAGGTGGAGGGTTCGATGGCCAAGGACGAGACCGCCAGGCCGGGCGCCGACCAATGGAGCGAAGACGGAGAAGGTGGGGTCGACGGCGAACGAGCCTTGCTTGCTCGCCTGCAGCGGGCGGAGGCGGTCATCGCCGCGCTCGCCGCCGAGGTGCGCACCCGGCGGCTTGTCGTATGTGACGAAGCCGGCGACGAGCGGATCGTCGCCGGCGTGGACGGGGGCCACGCCCAGGTCTGCGTCGTCGCCGGTCATCTCCGGCACGCGACCGGACCACGCCGTCTGGAAGGGTCACCACCAGCGGTGCTTCCCGGCCCGGGACGCGGCGGTGCCCAGGCCGATGGCACACCACCGACAACGGAGGTCGTGATGTTTGCGGCACCCGGGCATACCGGGATGGGGCCGCTGGCCGGGGTGCAGATCTGGGCCGAGGGTGTAGTGATCGCGACCATCGAGGTGGGAGCGGACGGCCTTGGGGGATGGCAGGGTGTCATCCACCCGGCCCAGGCAGACGGCGACCCGTGATCATTCGATCCGACGCTCCGCCACTCGACCCGTCTCGCTGCTCACACGTTCGAAATTTGTATGCGCGGAGCGTGACGCTACGCTACTGATCAGTGTTGACCAGCCCGGCTCATACCCGGAACCGCCGGGACCACCCGCACCGGCAGCGTGTTTCGATGTCTCGCCGACACAGGACTTGGTCCGACGGATGCGATCCAAGGTGCTGATGCGTTCGCGCGTCGCTGCTTCAGATCCGTCGGCGACCTCCCGTCTGGACCAGGCACGAGCCGACCGTCCGGGGCCGCCCGCCGGGGCAGGGGGGTTGACCCCGCCGGGCAGGCCCACGGTATGCAGAGCGCACGGTCAACCGCCCCGTGCCGACGCTCACCCCGGAGCGTGGTGGGCGAAGAACAGCTGCACACCGCCTTCGCCCACCACACCCAGCCGCCGCCAAGGGCATCCCCGAAGCCCCCGAACCAGCGCCGCCGCCTTCAGGTTGGGTGCGCGTCACGCAGCAATGGTTGCCCGACCACGTGACGCCGCTCCTTCCGATCACCGCCTCCACCACCACGAATGCTACTCATTGGTCTGTAGACCGTCAAGTAGCATTCCAGCAGGGTGTGCCCATGGAGGGTGAGCTCCAGCAGTGCCTCGGGCGGCGCCTCCGCATGATCCGCACCACCACCGGGCTCAGCCAGGAGGACTTCGCCGACCGCCTGGGCATCCACCGGACCTACATCGGGGGGCTCGAGCGCGGCGAGCGCAACGTGACCCTTCGTACCGTGGAACGTATCGCCGAGCGGCTCGGAATCGAGGCGATGAGCCTGCTCGACGACGCATCGCGACGCGAACCGGTCGGAGACGGCTCGCGGGCACCCCGGGTCGTGGGGACCGTGCCGCCGGCCTGAGCGCTGCCCAACCCACACCTCGACCCGGGCCACACCTCTCCCAACCCACACCTCGACCCGGGCCACACCTCGACCCGACTTCGAGCATGGGCTGGTCGCCGGCATGGATCGACCCGTGACACCGAACGACCATCGGGTGCGGTGCTGGAGCGCAGGTGGTCGCGCCGTCAGCCGACAGCCAG
>JAJZLP010000147.1 GCA_021803325.1 Actinomycetes bacterium | reverse complement strand
ACGCGGTCAGCGCGAGAGCGAAATCCTCGCCCGCGGCGACCGCGACGACATCGGCGAGACCACCGATCTCCTCGGGTTGATCCTGGCTGTACGACGAGCCGGCATGCCCGTCTCCGAGCTGGCCGACGCTGTCATCCCCCCAGGCCCACACATGGCCCGAGGCGTCGAGCGCCAACGAGAACGTACCGCCGCCGAGCGAGGCGGGAGCCGCGACCTGCACCACGTTGGTGAGACCAGTAGCCGTAGAAACCTCGACAGGAGTAGTCGTGCTGGTCGTGTTCCCATCGCCGAGCTGACCCGAGCTGTTGTTCCCCGAAGCCCAGACCGTGCCGTTGGACCTCAGGTACAACGAGTGGTCACCGCCCGCAACAACCTGCCCCGGGGTCGCGTTCCAGTTGGACACCGGAACAGGAACGTCCTCGGCGGCAACGCCAGCGTTACCGAGCTGGCCCGCCGATCCCGCCCCAAACCCGGTTGCAGTACCATCCGCGTTCTCGACAACAGTGTGATCACCGCCGGTGGAGAAACTGACAGGGTTCGCGATACCCATAGCCTGCGGCTGACATTCGCTCACCGTGTTCCCATTGCCGAGCTGACCGTCGGCGTTAGCGCCGAACGCGACGAGCGACCCGCCGGTCTGTTCGGCGACCGACTCGTTGCCGCCCGCAGCGATCGCCACCGCAGACAGAGACGGCACCTCGGTGAACGACATCTCTTCGCTGACCGAAGCCGGCTGGCCGAGCTGGAGATCGCTGTTCGACCCTGAGGCCCACACGTGGCCCTCGGCGTCGAGCGCCACCATGTGGTCCACACCAACCGCGACCGCTGTCACCGGGTTGGCCACCGACACGAGCTGCGGGGTGTCCTGCGAGCCAGCAGAGCCAGTACCGAGCTTGCCGTCGGTGTTGTCGCCCCAGGTGTAGAGCTGGCCCGACGAGCTCACCGCCGCCGCGCTGCTACCACCAGCCGAGACAGCGGTCACAGAAGAAAGCGTCGAGATCTCCGCCGGGGTCGTCTGATCGGTGGTGTTCCCGTTGCCGTCTTGACCCGAGGCGTTGGCGCCCCAAGCCCACACATGCCCCGTCGAATCCAACGCCAGACCACCGTTTCCGCCGGCAGCGATCGCTACGACGTTGGAAAGACCGGAGATCTCAGACGGCGTATCCGTGGAGTAGCCCGCTCCTTCCTCGCCGTTGCCGAGCTCCGCAGTCGAGTCGTCTCCCCACGCCCACACATGCCCCGACGCATCCAGCGCAAACGCGAATCCGTTCGACGCCGTCCCGCCGGCAGCCACCGCCACGATGTCGGAAAGCCCCGAAATCTCGACCGGCACATTCGAGCTCGCAGTCGTCCCGTTGCCAAGCTGACCCGACGTGTTCGCGCCGGTGGCCCACACACTGCCGTCGGACTTCAGCAGCAAGGTGAACCCAGGCCCCGCAGACACCTGGCCGGCACCTGCAGTCACCGGAGCAGCCCGGGTCAGCTCGCCGTTCGCGTCGTAGGAGTAAGAAGTGGTCGCACCCTGCGACGACGTGACACCGGTCTGGTCGCCGATCGAATTGAGGGTGTAGGAGTTCGAGACACCAGCATTCGGCCCGGTCGACGACGTGAGCTCGCCCGCTGCGTCGTAGTGCTGCAACCCGCCGTTCGTCGTCTGGGTCATGTCCCCCTGCGGGTTGTAACCCGCGGACGAGGCCGTCGACGACACCGACGCCAACCTGCCGTTGGCGTCATAGGTGTATGCCGGGCTCACAGACAACGCTCCCGAGTCCGACTCCGAGGACACGAGCTCTTGGGCGTCACGGCTGTAGCCGATGCTCACCTGCGGCGAAAGCGATGAGATCGACGTCGGCTGATCTTGGAGGTCGTACTGGGTCGCCACTGTGGTCTGGTTCCCAAGCCCGGTCGCCGTCACATTGCCGTTGGCATCGTGAGAGAACGTCGTGGTGTGCCCGTTCCAGTCGGTCAACGAAACCTCTGCGCCGGTGGCGTCGTACGCGTAGGTGACCGTCGGGTCCGACCCATAGCCCGTCGCCGGATAGATAGTCGACTCCCGGTCACCGTTCGAATAGTACGTGTACTGCACGACGGTCATCTTGACCCTGGTGCTGTCGTGAGGGACGAACCAGTCCAACGCCTGCTCGCCGTCCGCGTTGTACGTGTAGGCCTGCAAGCCGGTCCCGTCGATCACCTGTGAAAGCGAGCCATCCGGGAAATACGTGTAGGTCACGTTCCCCGGAGAGGTGTACCCCGACGCGACAGCGGTGTAGGAAGTCGACGCCAGATCGCCGGCCGCATCGTAGACCGAGGTCGTCGCAGCAGACGGCGTGGTCTTCGTCTCCGTCGCGCCACCGGGGTAGTAGGTGTAGGTCGTCACGATCCCACCGGGATCCGCCTGGGTCGGCGGCGACGTCGTGGAATAGAGCATCGACGCGGAACCAGCCGCCGCGGGCGCCGCCGCCGCACACTGCCCGGCAGCGTCTTCGAAGTAGTAGCAATTCGTGGTGACGTTCCCGCCGGGGTCGGTGACCGTCAGCTGGTTGCCATCAGGGGCGTAGGTATACGACGTCGTCGCCCCCGTGGCGTCTGTCGACGACACCATCCGGTCCGCCGCGTCGAAGATCGTGGTCGTATACCCCGGATCGGTGCCGTAGGCGGAAGGAGTTGTCGGTGAGGTCGACGGGCAGTTATAGGGGTAGGTGGCTGACCCGTTGGCGCCCAGGTAGGCGGAGAAGTTGTCGGCGGTGACGGTACAGTAGACGTTGCCGTTTTCGTCGTAAGCGGAGATCGTCGTCGACTGGGCCGGTGCCGGTACCGAGGAGGGCTGGGTCTGTTGGACAAGCTCGCCATCCGCGTCGTAGAAGCTCATCTCCACGCCATTCGCCTGCGACGAATCCGGCGTCGATGAGTACAGCGAGCTCGGTGACGGTGGCTTGCCGATCCACCCCGCCTGCCACGGTGGGCACTGGTAGCTGTCCGCCGAAGCCGACGCAGTCTCCTTCGCTGTCATCGAGCAGTAGACGTTGCCGTCGGGGTCGTAGGCGCTCTGCGTGGTCTGCTGCGCCTGGCCGCCTGGGTCGACCGTCGTCGACGTCACGTTGCCGGCTGGGTCGTAGCTGTAGTCGGTGGTCACCGCCGGATCACCCGACCCGCCGTCGCCCGACACCGTCTGACTCGTCTTGTGGCCTGCACCGTCGTAGCCGTAGGTGGTGATCCCACCGAGAGGGTTGGTTTCCTGGACGAGCTGGCCCGCCGAGTTGTAGATGTCGATCGTCGCGCCCGGGTAGTTGTCCGACCCCACCGTCGGAGCGGTGAGCGGCAGACTCGGGCACGTGACGCCCTGCGCTGCCTCGAACGGCGCGACCGTGCAGTACCTGTTGCCGTGGTCGTCATATGCGTACAACGTTTCGCCGCCGATCGGGTTCACCATCTCGATCAGGCGGCCGGTCGCGTCGTAAAAGTCGTTCGTCGCCCCCGCCGTCGGACTCGACATCGGTGGCGGCGACGCAGGACAGCGTGTGTCCTTGGCGTAATTCTGCGGGCTGACGGTGCAATACACCAGCCCCGCCGGAACGCTCCCACCAGCGGGCGTGTACGCCGTCTGCGTCGTCGCCGAATAGCTGCCGAAGCTGGTGGTCTGCGCGGTGATCTGCCCCGCCGCGTTGTACGCATCGGTGGTGACCGTCCCCTCAGGGTCCGTTGTCGTCTTCACCAGACCCGGATGCGACGTGCTGTAGGTGTTCGTTGTCGTGTTTCCATCCGCGTTCGTCGACGTGAGCACGTCGCCTGCGGTGTCGAACGTCTCGGTCTGCGCGCCGGGTGCCGTCGCCCCGTAGGCCGGGCACACCACTGCCTTCGCATAGTTGGCGGGGTCGACGGTGCAATACCGCAAGCCGGCCGGCACTCCTTGCGCTGCCGTCGTGTAGCCGTACAGGGTGGTGCGACCCAACGGGTCGGTGGTCGAGACCACCTGGCCAGCCGTGTCGTACACCGCCACCGTCGCCCCCGGCCACGGATCCGATCCCATCGACGGCGGGCTCTGCGGCTCGGACGACGGGCACGTGACCCCGTCGGCCGCCTCGGCGGGCCCGACTGTGCACCACACCTGGTTGGTCGCCGTGTACTGCTGAAGGGTCACATCGCCGACAGCATTCGTCTGCGACGTCACGTCAGCCGAGCTGACCGGAGTCCCACCCGAGGCGTCAAAGCTCGCGAGGGTGGAGGCCGACACGTCGCCGTCGCCGTTCTCGACGGAGGTCACCGTCGCCGACGCCGGGGAACGCTCGAACATGGCCGTCACCGGTGTGCTCGTCGTCGACCCGATCTCCTCCCCCTGCAACATCCCATACGCATAGGCGTAGACGTCGACCACCGACAGCCCACTTGTCCCATCTGGATAGGACGTGACCGTCGTCGTCCCGCCCGCAGACGACAGGTTGTCACCACTGTACGAATAGGTGGTCAGCTCACCGGTCGGCGAGGTCTGCCGCTCCACACGCCCCGACGGGTCATAGGTGTTCTGCAGCGGTGCAGCCGGCGCGGTCGTCTCCGTCAACATGTCCGCCACCAGATCCGCGTTCGCATTGCCAGCGTCATAGGTGTAGGTCGTCGTAGCACCCGACAGGTTCGTCAGCGACGCCAGCTCGCCCGGCTTGCCCCCCGACGATGTCGCGCAGCTCTGGCCGTACTCACAGAACGTCACCATATGACCGGCCTCGTCCACCGCCGATACCAGCGCCCCAGAAGAGTCGTATACCAACGTGATCGACCTGGCCGCCGCATCCGTCGGCGCCCACACCACACACGACGACGCCGACGCCGGACAACCCCCCACCCCCGGCGTTCCCGCCGACTCCGCGATCGTTGCACCAGCGCTGTCCGCCACCGACGACAAGACCCCCGACGACGAAAACGTGAACGTCGTCTGGCCACCCACCTCCCGAACGAACGTCCACGTCCCGTCAGCGTTGTGGTTCAGCGCAGCCAAAATCCGCGGCGAATCCGGACAGTAATCCTCGGTGCCCGTACACCACGCCGGCGAGCTTCCCGACACATACGGCGCAAAACCGATCTGAGCGCCGTTCTCCTCGGTCAACGTCACGGCCCCCGACGCAACCGCCACGTGCATTCCCAGGTTCGTGTACCACCCCGCACCCAGCCCCTCCGACAGCGCGCCGCGAGCCAGATCCCCCTGCCCACCAACCGAATTGTACGACACTGAGAGCGCCAACGGAACCCCACCGCCGGGCACTGACAGCACCGAGCTCGTCAAATAGAACCCCCCGTTCGCCGTGTCCACCGGATCGGCCACCACCGCCTGCGCACACCCACACGCACCAGACCCCGACGAGCCAGCCGACGAACCGCCCGACGACGCCTCCGACGGGCTGTTGGCGTCAATACCGATCCCGCCGCCCTTCGGCGGTGCCACCACCTGCAACCCCGGATCCCAATTCGCGCCCGACAACCCGCCGATCCACACCTGCGATTGCGGTTGACCGGACATCACCGACGTGTCCGCTGCGGCGAAGCACACGCCCGTGCTCGTGCAGCTCACATCAAGAGCACCGCCGCCGACTGTCGCCGGAGCAGGCGACGCCGCCCACGACGATCCGTCCCACCCCAACGTCTGCGTACCGACGCCAACCGCCACACACTCCGACACCGACACGCACGCCACCGCCCCAAGCGCGGCCCCCGTGGTACCCGTCGATCCGGGCGGATAGTCCATTGGCTCCGAGCCCATCCTCGGGACCGCAACCTGCGACCACGCCGTCCCGTTCCACCGGTCCATCGCCGGTGTCGCCACCGTCCCGTTCAGGTACATACCGACCGCCCAGCATTCCGACGCGCCCGGACACGCCACGCCGAAAAAGGCCGAGTTCGTCGGTGTCGGCGCCGAACCTGACGACCACACCGACCCGTCCCACTTCGCCGCGTATGGTGAGTGGCTCGTTGGCGAACCCTGGGCGCCGACCGCCCAACACGCGCTGGCCGAGCTGCACGACAGGCCGGCGATAGCCGAATCCCCCGATCCCGCCGGCACCGCCACCGACGACCATGTCGAACCGTTCCACTGCCACGCCGCTGCCTGCGACGACGACACGTCTTCACCTCCAGCCCAACAGTCTGACGCGCTGACACACGTCAACGCTTCGGGCAAAACTTCGGCCTCCGTACCCGCCAGCGTCGACCCCGCCGACCACGCCGACCCGTCCCACGACAACATCACTGTCGACGAGGTGCTCCCCGAGCCCGTGAGCGCCGCAGCCCAACAATCTGACGTCGACACACACGTCACGGCCGAGACCACGCCCTCGGTCCCCAACGACGACGGCAACGTGTCCTGTGTCCACTGGTGGTACGCCGGCCCCGACGCCGACCACTGCAAGATGACCGGACGAGGACTTGACCCCCCGTACTGCCCGACCGCCCAACAGTGCGACGCGTCCGCGCACGCCACCCCAGCTACCTCGTTCGCCACCCCGTCAGCGAACAGCAACGACGTCTGCACCGTGTTCCACGACGCCACATCGGCCGACGCCAGGCCTGCCGGCGGCAACGGGCGCACACGGCCGGACACCACCGACAACGGCGTGGGAGGCACCACGAACGTTACTGCCACCACCAACCCCGATACCGCCAACCCGACGACAGCCAGCCGACCAGCGCCCCCGCCCGCCACTGCCGACGATGGGCGAGAGACCCTCCGCACCATCCGCCGAACGAGCTCCGTCCCCATCACCGACGAACGCATACGTCTCCGCCTCTCTGGAACTGCCTCATCATGGCGAACGTCGCAACTCACGGCGACGTTGGCACCGTCAACAACACCGTTGGAACGAACCGTCTGAACATCAACGCGTGCAGCGCTGCGCGAACCCGACGCACACACGCTTCGATCTGCTATCACCTATCACCGAGTCACCCCACCAACCGGAGTCCAGGCTGTGCACACAGGTACGGCGTGTCGCCTATGGACACACCTTGGAGCACGCGTGAACCTGGATCGACAGGCGCACCGGATGGTCCAGCACACCCGAGGGTGACGCCACGATGGTCGCCATCCAGCCCCGGGCCTGCACGATGAACCCGCCGAAACCCGCATGCGACTGCCGGCGATTGAGTGTCCAGCCAGCAGCCGAAAGCATCGGCTGCTGGGCAGCGACCACTCCCTGCGGAGTCCCAGGGCCCATGTAGATGAGCAGACGGGACTCACCAGGAGCCGGAGGCCCGTCAGGCGTTTCCGACGTGAGAGTGAACCCCGCCGGCACCCAGAGGCTCAACGGCAGCTGCGAGGGCAGCGAGCTCGATGTCCCGGTGATTCCACTCGGCTGCGAACCTCCGCCAGCGGTGCCACTCGCCACACTGCCCTGCGAAGCAGAACCTGGCACGACGGAATCGGTCGCCCCCGCCATAGCGAACAACACCCGGTCGGGAACTCGGCTCGGTCGTCCCGTCGCCGTGTGCGCGGCCACAAGCACGACAGCGACCAGCGCACAGACACCGACGGCAACCGCTCTCCGATGCCGACGCACGATACGCCCGGCCCGACGGGCTGCGAAGCGCCCGCCACTCCACGAGGAAAACTCGCCTGCCGGCCGGGTTGGAAGAACGTCCTGGCCATCTCCCGCGCCAAAAGCCGTCACGGGAGCCACGTCGCTACAAGCCGGCTACAACCCCCGCCAACAGCCCGACCAATCGACGCACGCACACTCTCGTTGCAGGACCGCGCCTCACCGACCGGACACCCCCCCCGCCGTAATGCACCCGCCCTCCCGGTATCGACCGTCTACTGGCCCGTGCAGCGTAACAGCTACGCACCTATCGCCGAGCGGATCCGGCGAGACCCTGACGGACCCCGTGCTGGGTCGAGTCGCGAAGGGTGGCGACAGCTCAGTCACGCCATCGCGATCTGGAGGGCCAACCCGAATGCTGGCGCTCGGAAACCGAACGTCCTGATTGCTGCATCCGCGCGCCAGCAAGACCTGGGGGCAACAGACCGCTTCGGGCCCGCAGGTTCACCCGCACCAACCCGCACCAACCCGCACCAACCCGCACCAACCCGCACCAACCCGCCTACCCCAGATCCCCGGACCCTGATACCCGAACCGGCCGGCCACTGATCACCACTGTGGCCACGAGTTGCAGGACCGCGGTCCACGCCTCCTCCACCTCGTCCAGATCCATCCCTCCAGTGCTCATGGAGCCGGCGCCACGTTCCACGACGCCGGTCAGCCCACATGCGCCGCTGAAGTCGACCACGACGCCGTCCGCCGGCCCCGCCAGCAGGTCCGCCACCTCTGCGGCCAACAGACGTGCCGCCGAACCCGCATCGATTCCCCTGGGGTCCCCACTCGGACCGTCCTCGTCCCGGCATCCTCGGCCGCCATCCTCGTGGTCCCGGTCGAACCGGCTCACCGGACCCCGCCACGCTCGGCGGACCACAACCGCAACCTCGCCGTGGTCACGGCCCACGGTTCCGCACGCGGCGTCGACGCCACGCCGGGTCCGTTCGACAGCGATGCGATCGCCGCCGACGACCACGCCGTCGACCAGGCCGGCCACACCGGCCAACGCTCGCCCGCGACCTGCCAACCCCACCAGCAGCGGAGGTCCCAGCCCGCTCACCGGAGCAGGACGGTTCGCCGCACCGTTGACCGCCACATACGTTCCGCTCATCGTCACCGGAGGGTCACGAAACATCGCTCGGCACACGGCGAGTGCCTGCTGCAGACGAGCAACCCGGCCACCGATCCCCACCGTCGACTCGGCTTCGTCACCGGACTGTGGCAGCGGCACCCCCGACTCGGCAACATCACCGGACTCTGGCAACGACACCCCGAGCGGCGGCACCCCGAGCGCCGGCACCCCAAGCGCCGGCACCCCAAGCGCCGGCACCCCAAGCGCCGGCACCCCAAGCGCCGGCACCCCAAGCGCCGGCACCCCAAGCGGCGGCACCCCGAGCGCCAGCGCCGCCCGGCCAGACGACAGCACGTCGATGGTGGTCATCTCCTTCGCCAGCACCGCCGGCTGCCGCCGGCCGGCTGCACCCACCATCGCACCCACTGTCGCCGTCCCAGTGCACTGTGCCAGTGCACCGAGCACCACGATCGGATCGACGGTCCCGCTGTCAGGGACCCACAGGGTCGCGAACCCGGCCGATTCGGCTACCCGGGCCATTCTGACGGTCGACCGAAGGCCAGCAGCAACGCCATCTGCAGGCATGCCGGCACCCGGAACAGGCAGGCATACTCCGAGTCCGTGCACCACCGTCACGACGCTACTGGCCCTCGCACCGCTGGCTGCACCGGTGACAGAGGCATGGGCATCACCGAGACGAGCGACATGCCCGGCCAGCCAGCCAGTACAACGAGCATGCCGCGTGGCCGGGGTTCGAATCCAAGCGGAACCTGGCGGGAAGTCCCAAGCGCTGCTGTTCGTTCCGACCCACCTCACACGTTCGCCTCGCGTGTGTACCCATTTCGGACGCCCACCCGGCTCCCCTGCCCACCCGGCTCAGAAACCCACGCGGCTCCCCTGCCCACCCGGGTCCCGCGCCCACCCGGCTCAGAAACCCACGCGACTCCCCTGCCCACTCGAGTCCCCTGCCCACCCGGGTCCGCTGCCCACCCGGGTCCCCTGCCTGAACCTCCCCCTGTAGGCCGAACGTCGTGGAACGGTCGGTCTGAGAGACGGTGGAGCTACGGGCACAGGCGCGACGAGCAACGAACGACGCACCGTGGTTGTCGGCGCGGTGCTCGACCGCACTCGTCCGTCACACGTTCTTCACCGTCTCCGGACCGGGGCGACGCGCGTCCACCAACCGTGCTCGTGGGTTGCGAGCCCGGCGTCGGCGAGCTGCTCCAACCCGAGCGCGACGGCACCGAGCGGCCGGCTGCACCGCAGCGCGACACGGTCAACGGTGGCCGGCTCGCCGTCGAGCGCCGCCAGCACTGCCCGGGCCACCTCGCTGATTCGCGGCGATACGCCGGAACCACCCCCCGCAGCAGGCGTTTCCCACCGGTTTGGCACCCCTGCCGCGACCTCTCCCCCCGACCAGCCCGACACCCCCGCCGCGACCCCTCCCTCCGACCGACCCGACACTTCCGACCGGCTCGACATCCCTGCCGCGACCCCTCCCTTCGACCGGACCGACGCCTCCGACCGGCCCGATGCCCCTGCCGCGGGCTCCGCCCCCCACCGACCCGACGCCTCCGACCGGCGCGATGCCCCTGCCGCGGGCTCCGCCCCCCACCGACCCGACGCCTCTGACCGGCCCGACGCCTCTGACCGGCCCGACACCCCCGACCAACCCGACACCCCGGCAAGCAGGCTCATACCCGGAACGCCACGATCCTCGCTCCGGACGATGGCGAGAACGTCGGCTCCGTCGCGCACGGCTCGCGCCCGGCCATCGACCAGCATGCTGTTGGACCCGGCCGACGACGGACTGTGCACGGAACCAGGCACGGCACACAACACGACACCACGGCGCAACGCGGCGCGGACGGTATGGAGGCTGCCGCCACTGGCATGGGACTCCACGACCACGACTGCGTGGGCGGCAGCGGCCATCAGGCGGTTGCGCACAGCGAACATCCATCTGCTGCTCGGCGCTCCTGGCGGTACCTCCGAGAGCAGCACACCACCTGCGGCGACCTGCGCCCGAAGCCGGGCGTCAGCGGGCCCGAGTGGAGCGTCGACGGCGGCGCCGAGCACACCGACGACCGGTGCGGTCCCCGACGCCAGCGCGCCAGCATGAGCAGCGGCGTCGATGCCACGGGCAAGGCCGGAGACGACGGTTACACCTGCATCAGCCAGCTGCTCACCCAGTGCCCAGGCCACCCGAGCCCCCGTGCTGCTCGGCGCCCGGGTGCCGACCACCGCCACCCGGGCCCGACCGGGACCGTCGGCAGCGGCGATTGCAGCAACGTCGCCGGTGACGAAGAGCACCGCCGGAGCCTCCGGGTCGCCCGCCAGCATTGCCGGGTACCCGGGGTCGCCGAGCAGCACCACCGTCGTTTCGGTCCGGGCACATGCCTCGGTCACCCGGTGGAGCACGTCGGAGCACGCGCGGGCACGGAACCGACCAGCGAGGTCAACGGGATGCTCACCGGCCTGTAACCGGTCCCACGCTTCAGACGGAGCCATGCCGGCAAGCAGTCGGCGCACGGTTGCCGGCGCCGCGCCCAACGCGGCGACCGCCGCCGCATACCCGTGCTCGGTGTCGGGGGTCCTGACGCCCTCGGCTGGTCCCGCCATTCGCCAGCCACCAGCCGGATCGCCAGCGCATCCCCGCCACGGCACGGGAGGCCCCTGGTCCCGACGGTCCAGCCTGGTCATGCTGCGCGCTGCGAGCCGAACAGGGCACGAGCCACGTGGAGTTGCAACGCCTCGGCGACGTGCTCCTCGTCGACGATGTGACGACCGTCGAGATCGGCCACGGTCCGCGCCACCCGGCGAACACGGTGCAAGCCGCGGGCAGACAGATCGCCGCACCGTAGGCGTCGCTCGAGCAGGCGACCGGCCGCATCCGACAGCGGCACGAGGTCGTCCAGCCGGGCCACGGGGATCGCGGCGTTCGTCGGCACCTGGCGAGCAGCGGCTGCCTGGCGCACCATCGCCACTCGAGCTGCGACCACGGCACTGGGCTCCATCGGTGTCGCCCCGAGGAGATCGTCGGGGTCCGGCCGCTCGAGCCCCACGGCGAGATCGAACCGGTCGAGCAGCGGCCCCGACAGCCGGCGGGCATAGCGGGCTCGGGCCGCCTCGGTGCAGCGACAGGCGCCACGCACCACGCCATCGCCGCACGGACACGGGTTCGTCGCCCCCACCAGCAAGAACCGTGCCGGCAGCGCGGCACTGGCCCGCGCCCGGCAGATCCGCACCACGCCCTCCTCGAGCGGCTCGCGCAGCATGTCGAGGACCGGGGCGGGAAGCTCCCCCATCTCGTCCAGGAACAGGACACCGCAGTGGGCAAGGCTGATCTCCCCAGGGCGCAGCCACGTCCCCCCGCCGACGAGCGCCACCGTGGTCGCACCGTGGTGCGGTGCCCGGAACGGCGGGCGCCTCGGCAGGCCGCCATCGGCAACCGGCAGGCCCGCAGCCGAGTGGATCCGAGCCACCTCGAACGCCTCTGCCCGCGACAGCGGCGGCAGGAGCCCGGGAAGCCGGGTGGCGAGCATCGTCTTGCCCGATCCCGGTGGCCCTACCAGCAGCACGTGGTGCCCTCCGGCAGCGGCGACCTCCACGGCGCGGCGCCCCAGCCACTGCCCGCGCACCTCGGCCAGATCAGGACCGCCGCGGATGACGGCGGCCGGGCGGGCCGCAGGAACCGCCGGCCACGGTCCCGCACCACGCAGCGCCGCGACGAGGTCGCCCAGACCGACCGCGACTCGGGCGCCGGAACCCGACACCAGTACCGCTTCTGCCCCGGACGCGGCAGGCACCACCACGTGCCGGCACGTGACACTCGCCAACATGGGGACGACCCCCACCACCGGTCGCAGCGATCCGTCGAGGCCCAGCTCGCCGACGAACGCCGTGTCTGCCACCGCCCCGGCCGGCAGCTCACCCTCGGCGACCAACACCCCCACGGCGATGGGCAGGTCCAGCCCGGGACCGCCCTTCGGCACTCCCGAGGGCGCCAGGTTGACGGTCACCCGACGCTGCGGCCACCGGAACCCGCACGACAGCAACGCGGCTCGCACCCTGTCGCGTGACTCGCGTACCGCTGCATCGGGTAGCCCCACGATCGTGAAGCCCGGGAACCCGTTCGATACGTGGACCTCCACGTCCACGCGGCAGCCCTCCACCCCTTGCAGCGACGCTGATGCCACCCGAGCCAGCATCCGGCCCTCCTCCCACCAGGGCCACCCGGCACGTCACCCGCGCCAGCGGCGACCCGCCACTGTGAAGGAGTGCCCAGCTCCGAAGACCGACACCCGATTGGGACCCGACCATACCCAGGGGGTGTCGCGTCGTTCGGACGCCAGCCGGGCAACGCCGAAGATCGGCATGCCGTTCGATCGATCGGCGATACAGGTTCCTGACCTGCCGCCCGCAGCCCGCAAGCCCGCAGCCCGCAGCCCGCAGCCCGCAGCCCGCAGCCCGCAGAGCGGACCTCAGTGGCCTCGGAACTCCGGTTCGCGCTTGGCCATGAATGCCGCCATCGCCTCCGCTGCGTCTTTGGAACCGAAGTTCACCGACTGGGCCCATGCCTCAGCCTCGAGCGCCTCGGCCATCGAGGTGTTGGCCCCCATCTCGAGCAGCCGCTTGGTCATCGACAGCGCAAGCGGCGGGCCGGCAGCCAGCCGCCGAGCCCAGTCGTCGACGAACGCGTCGAGCTGGTCGTCGGGAACGACACGGTTGACAAGTCCCAACGCTGCCGCCTCGGCAGCCGACAGCATGTCGGCCAAGAACGCGAGCTCCTTGGCCTTGGGCATCCCGATCAGCCGCGGCAACAGGAACGACATCCCGCAGTCCACCGACAGCCCGCGGCGGCTGAAGATCGTCGACAGCCGGGCCGACTCCCCCGCCACCGTCAGGTCGCAGCCAAGGCCCAGACCCAGCCCCGCACCGGCAGCCACCCCACCGATCTTGGCCACCGTCGGCTTCGGCAATTGATGCAGGGTGAGCGCCACCTCAGCCAGGAACTGCATGTGGCGCAACTGGTGGTCCTCGGGATTGCCGTTCACCCGGGCGGGATCGGTGATGTCCGCACCCGAGCAGAAGGCACCGCCGGCGCCGGTGAGCACCAGCACCCGGTCGGACGAGCTGCGCCGAAACGCCACGAACGCGTCGAGCAGCTCCTGCCACATGGTGGCGTTGGCAGCGTTCTTGCGCTCCGGCCGGTTCATGGTGACCGTCACGACACCCTGGGCGCGCTCCACGATGATGGTCTGCAGTCCCACAGCCGGCACCCTAGGCGCGCACGCCATCCCGCGCCCATCGGCACCCTGGGCGACAGCCGCGCCCGCGGCCCATGTCGAGCCACGCTGCCCGGACGACCTGGCGCAGGAAGCGTGCTCGATCACCTCAGAATGCGTGCTCGATCACGTCGACCAACGGCGGCGGGTTCGACGTGCCTGCTGACGTTCCCATACCAGGCACCGATCGCTGTCGGGTCACCGACACCAGGTCGAAGCGCAGGTCCCCCCACCCACCTGCACGGGTGTGCGTGGTCAGCCAGACCGCCGCAGCACGGCGGACTCGCCGCTGTTTGGCCGGCGTCAATGCGTCGGCCGGCGAACCGAACCGTGTGCTTGAACGGGCCTTCACCTCGACGAACGCGAGCACCGCGCTCGAGGTGGGGGTGGTCTCCCGGTGCATGACAAGGTCGACTTCGCCCAGTGGGCACCGCCAGTTTCGGTCCACAAGCACGAACCCTGCTGCCCGGTACCACTCCGCGGCAGCATCTTCGCCCCAGGTCCCCGAGTGACCACGCGCTGGCCCCGCCACCGTGCTCCGCGGGCTTCCGAGCGGTTCAGCCGTCGTGCTCGGGAAGCCGTTCGATGTTGACGTCGCGGAACGTGAGCACCCGCACATGCGGCACGAACCGAGCAGGACGGTACATGTCCCACACCCATGCGTCGGTCAACTCCACCTCCACCACCACCGGCGCTGCGCTGTCGCGAACGGTGACCTTCACCTCGTTGGCGAGGTAGAAGCGCCGCTCCGTCTCGATCACGTAGCGGAAGAGGGGGACGACCGTGCGGTACTCCTGCACGAGCCCCAGCTCGATCTCCGCCTCGTAACGCTCCAGGTCCTCTTCACTCATCGCCGACGTCCCGACGGGAACCCGAGCCGAACAGCACCATCAGCGGACCGTCCGGTGTCGGTGCCGAGCGCCGCGCCATGCCACCGAGCACAACCGTCACGACGGCCGGACAGACCGCTTCTCCTTGATCTTCGCAGCCTTCCCCACCCGGTCGCGCAGGTAGTAGAGCTTCGCCCGCCGCACAGCTCCCTCCGTGACACGCTCGATGCGGGAGATGACGGGCGAGTGCACGGGGAACGTTCGTTCCACCCCCACTCCGAAGCTGACCTTGCGGACCGTGAAGGTCTCGCGGACGCCCGTCCCCTGCCGCCGGATGACGGCGCCCTGGAACACCTGGATCCGCTCGCGATTGCCTTCGACGACCCGCACGTGCACCTTGACGGTGTCGCCGGGCCTGAAGACGGGGACGTCGTCGCGCAAGCTGTCGCGGTCGACGATGTCGGTGGGGTTCATGGCGCGAGTCCTTCCACGGCTCTATCGTGCGCGGTCGACGGCCGGGCGTCGGAACCGACGATGGCAGCCGGCCGGCCGGGCCATCTGGCCCGCCAGCCGGAGCCTCAACCATAGCCGCTGTGCAGGCTGGGAGCACGCTGCTGGCGGCCCGGCCGGTTCTCGGGTGTGCGGTCAGTCTCACCAGCCCATCAAATACTTCCTACAGCACCCGCCTACACGCGGTCCGTGGTAGCCGCCCAACCATCCATCCTGCTCCCGGGTCGCCATCCACATCGGTATCGTCGCGCGGCTCCCTGCCCATGTTCCCGGCCCATCGTCAGGCTCGGCAGTACCTGCCGGCGATCCCGGAGGCACCCGTGGCTTCCGCCGGCGCCAACCGCCCGAAGGCTTGGCGGCACCTGCCGGCTATCCAGGCGAAGGCCGTGGCCCCCGCCTGGCGCCAACCGCCGGCACGTCCGCGAGCGGTACCGCCGCTCCCGTCGGCGCTGCCTGGCGCCCCTCCGCAGCCTCCGCTGCCCGCAGCCCCTCCTCCCTCTTCGCAGCCTCCGCAGCCTCCGCAGCCTCCGCAGCCTCCGCAGCCTCCGCAGCCAGGATCTCGTCGACCAGCGCCTGCTCATCGGCGCTCAGGCCACCCCGGGCAGCGATGAGATCCGGGCGGCGCACCATCGTGCGCCGCAGCGCCATGGCCCGCCGCCAGCGGGCGACCCGGCCATGGTCGCCGCTCAGGAGCACGCTGGGCACCGCCCAACCCTCGAAGACCGCCGGCCGCGTGTACTGCGGGTACTCAAGCAGGCCCTCGGTGAAGCTCTCGTCGGCGGCAGAGCCCTCGTTGCCGAGCGCCCCGGGCAGCAAGCGAGTCACGGCCTCGACCACCACCAGGGCGGCCAGTTCCCCACCGGCGAGCACCAGGTCCCCGATCGACAATTCGCCGTCGACCACGTGGTCGGCGATGCGCTGGTCGACCCCCTCGTACCGCCCACACAACAAGGACAACCCCTCGCCCGCCGGCGGCCCGAGCGCGGCGAGCTCCTCGACCACCTGCTGGTCGACCCGCCGACCACCGGGGCTGAGCAGGAAGATCGGGCGGCACGGCTGCACG
The DNA here is from genome assembly GCA_021803325.1 of Actinomycetes bacterium. GTDB lineage: Bacteria > Actinomycetota > Acidimicrobiia > Acidimicrobiales > UBA8190 > JAJZYI01. Next base: position 953 of record JAJZLP010000147.1, on the reverse strand, counting down.
GCGTCAACGGTGGCAACGATCGGACCTGGGGCAAGCACCATGCCCGCTCCCCCACCGAACGGCGAATCGTCGACGGAGCGATGTGGACCGGGAGCGAACGAACGCAGATCATGGACCCGCAGGTCGAGCACCCCGGCAGCCCGGGCTCGACCGACCATGGCGCTGGCAGCGTAATGCTCGATCAAATCCGGGAAAATGGTGAGTACGTCGATCCGCACGTGGTCAGCCCTCGCGCCTGCCGAGCACGCAAGGCCCGGCCGACACATGGAGCCCGGCCCATACAACGGGCGTCACCGAGACATCGGGCCAGATCGACATGCCAGGCCAGATCGACACACCGGGTGTCACCGACACGTTGGCCTCGCCGACACGCCGGCCAAGTGCGCGCTGGGCGGAGCAACCACCACTGCGGTCAGCCGATCAGCCCGGGGGGCACGTCCACCACCACCCGGCCAGGAGACCGGCCCCGCACGAACACCAGGGGCACCAAACTGCCGTCGGCCAGTTCCAGCAGGTCACTGGCTGGGTTCGCGAGCAGACCGGTCACGACACCAAGCTCCACGCCATCCTCGTCGACGACGGTGCTGCCGACCAGCTCGTGCACCCAAAGCACCTCGTCATCGGGGATCGGTTCGCCAAGCAACATCGCTCCACGCAAGGCATCGGCGGCCTCGCGCGCGTGCAGCCCGGCGAACCGGACAAGCCAGCGAGTCCCCGGCCGGGTTGGGGCCGACGGCAACGGACGAGCGGACTCGACCACCAGCTCCCGTTGGTTCCAGGCGCCGGCGACTCCGGCCGCCGCTCCAGCCAGGTCCACTCGTTCGGCGACCATGCGAGCTCCGGCTTCGGTGCGCTCGGGGCGATTGCTCGAAAGCTCGATCACCACGGCACCCTGCAGACCGTGTGCACGCAGGATGCGACCGACCTGGAGGAGACCCTCGGCGTCGCCTGCG
>JAJZLP010000210.1 GCA_021803325.1 Actinomycetes bacterium | reverse complement strand
ATCCTCGGCCCGCCTGGTCGGCTGTGCTGAGTGCGTGGCGGTCACGGCTGTCGCGGGTGCTCTCGGCCGACGCTCGTCCGGACCTACCACGTTGGCCGCCGCATGACCGTTCTCTAGAGTCTCTAGCCATCGGGTGCTGCGTTGAGCACGCGGTCGACTAGCCCCGCGATCGCGGCCAGCCCGGCGGCTTGCTCGGGGGCGAGCCGGAAGCGGCGAGCGACGACGGTCGGGTCGGAGAAGACGACCGTGCTGCCCGCGGTGCCGGGGGACGCCTGGCGGACGAGGATCCTGGTTGGGAGCTCGAGCGCGAGGTCGGGGGCGGCGAGCATCGCCGGGGTGCCGATGGCGGGGTTGCCGACAAGCAACAGCTGGGTCTCTGGCATGTCGAGGCCGACCGACCGTGCACCTGCAGCGTGGTCGATGGTGGCGAAGACCGTGGCACCGGCTGCCGCCGCGGCGTCGGCGAGGCGCTGCACCGTCTCGTCGACGCGGAGCGGGCTCGAGCGCTCGATGACGGCTTGGGCGCGAGCCGCGGACGTGGTCTCAGCTTCAGAGGGCTTGGACCACCACAGCTCGAGCTGGATGTGGTCGGGATCCCTGAAGACGAGCGCCGAGCCCGCCTCGGTGTCCGCCACCGGCGAGTGCTCGACACCGAGCGCCGCCAGGCGCGCCTCCCAGGCGTCGAGGTCCTGGCGCTGGTCGACGCCAAAGCCGACGTGGTCGAGCCCGGCGCGCTGTTCGTCGAAGGGCTCTCCGGGAAAGCCTTCGTGTTGGTTGAGCCCGAGCACCAGACCCGAGGCGTCGTGGCGCAGCACGATCATGGTGCGCTTGGGGAAGTCCACTCGCCGCAGGCGCCGCAGACCGAGCACCTTCTCGTACCACGCAGCGCTCGCCTCAACGTCGGAGACCGACAGGTCGAGGTGACCGATGCCGAAGAACCCTGCTTGCTTCATGCATACCCTTTCTCTCCGACCCGATCTCACGCCACGCCGTGTCACGCAGCCGCGTCAGCGTCGTAGATCAGCCTGGTCGTCCCTTCGACTTCCAGGACCCGGGCTCCTTCGGTCACCCGGTGCTGGGACAGCCGGCCGTCGTGGCCGAGGTGGCGTACGGTGGTGCCCTCGAGGAGGACTGCAGCGTCGGCCACCAAGCGACGATGGCAGCGCCACCACAGCGTCTCCGCGCACATCGCCGCCGTCGGACGCGTCGCGGCATCGTCGAGCAGGCGGGCCAGCCCCGCGGTGAACGAAGCGGTTGCCATATAGTCGGCGTAGCCCCGGAACCCCGGGTGCCGGAGCCCGACGTTGGTGGACCCGACCACAGGTCGCCGGTGACCGCCCAGGTCCTTCTCCCAGCGGTAGCCGATCCCCACCGCCGGCAGCCACCGCTCCATCTGCTCCCGGCCGAAGTGGGGGTGGCGGCGGCTTCCCGGTGCGCTGCGAATGTCGACGACCAGTTCGACACCCGCGGAGCCGAGCAGCTCGGCGAGCTCCTCGCATCCAAGGGTGCCGTGCCCCACGGTCAGGAGCAGCGGCGGGGGCGAACCGTCGTGCCCAGGCCCCCCGCGCGTTGAGTCCTCACCGCAGGTTCCCATGGCCAGATATTCTAGTGGTGATAGGAAGAACGGACACGAAGAGACGGGTCCGGCGTCGAGACGCAGTGGCCTTTGCATGGTTGTTGCTCCCCTCACGGCCAATCGCCATGGGCGCGACCGTGCGGGCTGGCAGCGCGGTGCTCGGGTCGGCAGCAAGGAGGAACGATGCGCATCGATTACCGACACGTCTTCCCCGCAGCGATCGACGCCATGGCGGGCTTGGAGAAGACGGTGCGGACCAGCACCTTGGAGCCGGAGCTGCTCGAGCTGGTGAAGCTCCGAGCCTCCCAGCTGAACGGCTGTGGCTATTGCGTCGACATGCACACCAAGGACGCCACTGCCATCGGTGTCGACGCACAGCGGCTGCATCTCGCCGTCGCCTGGAGAGAGGCGCCGTGCTATTCCGAGCGGGAGCGCGCCGCGCTCGCCTGGTGCGAAGCGGTCACCTTGCTCTCGAGCTCTGACGTTCCGGACGAGCTGTACGACGAGGTGCGGCGCCACTTCGACGACGAGGAGATCGTCGCGCTCACCCTGGCAGTGGTGGCCATCAACGGCTGGAACCGCTTCGCGGTGGGCCTGCGGTCCCCGGTCGGCAGCTACCAGCCTGCAGACGGGCGCACGTGACGGCCAACGCCGTCGGTGGCGCCGGAAGGCCGGCTACGTCGGCCGTCCCACCGTTCAGCCAGCGGGGGCGGCGGCTGCCTGGGCCTCCGAGACCAGTCCCTCGGGTCGCATGGTCGGCTCGTCTCGGTCCGCCCTCGGAGCCGATCCTCCCCGACGAGCAGCCGGCAGGAGCCGTGATGCGTGCAGTGCGGCAGTGACCACCCAAAGAGCGAGCGTGGCCCCGGCGGTTGCCTGGCCGACGCCGCTGACGGCGGGGACCCCCAACATCTTGCCGGTGGCGAGCGCGCCGAGGGCGAACACGGCGGTGGAGAAAGTGGGCGGCCAGGGGGCTGCGCTCATGATCCGGCGGTTGCGTGCGAGCGATCGCAGGCTTGCGACCACGATCGGCACCGCGAGGATGGCGGAAAGCGACCAGGTGGCCCCCGCCACGGCGTGACCGGCTGCGACGTAGCCTGGCGGGAGGAGCGCTCGGGTGGCGGCGAGCACAT